>NZ_QMEB01000219.1 GCF_012912135.1 Brasilonema bromeliae SPC951
TCACTGCTTGCTTCAACCCCACCCGCAAGCAGTGAAGAGGAAATAGTCCTAAAAGTCAATTTAAAATACGAGGGAACTAACTCTACCTTGACTGTTGATTTTACCTCAGATGCGGCAGTGATGCGACAAGACTTTGAGGCTGAACATAAATCTCGTTATGGTTTCATTCAATTAGAAAAAACCTTAATTGTTGAATCAGCAAGTCTGGAAGTCATTCAAAAAATGGATACTCCCGAAGAATCCTTAATAACTCGTACTCGTTCTATCGATGAACCTCCCGCTTCTGTGGAGACAGTAAGGATGTTTACTGCTGACAAATGGCATGATACTCCTGTTTATCGACGAGAATATTTACAACCGGAAGATAGTATTAGTGGACCTGCAATTATTGTGGAAAAAATTAGCACGATTGTAGTTGAACCATTATGGGAAGCAAGGTTAACTGAACGTAATCATTTGATATTGCAACGTAAAAATTGATTAATTCATATCTTGCACCCATTCTCCCAGCACTCGTTCCCAGGCTTAGCCTGGGAACGATAAATCGAGGTTCTGCCTCTGATTGAGAATAGTGCAAGATCTCAGCTATAGAACACGAGGTTTTTTGTGACATTCGAGAGATATTCGGTCGTGCATCTCTATATATATCTGTGTCAAAAGAATTACTGAATGAAAAAGCAAGAATAAACTTGATACAAAATCCTGGGTTCGCAAGACCCTTTATTATCAAGCTTTTTGATCATCATTGTTAAAAAATATTATCTATTTTGCAAAATAAGTTGTCTGTTATGGGTATAATTCTGTCTCGTAACAAATTAGGCAATTAAGCGGTTCAGTTTTTGAACCTAACACCACTCATAATTCCCAGGAAAGTAAAAATGAACGCAAACAAAATAAACTCTAACGGCAGATTTGAAATAAATGACCTGATTGATGATGCCGTGAAGAATGCAGTAGCACGACGCAGCCAAGTTATAGATTCAGAAGATGCCTTGTTAGTTTTGGCTGAAACAGAAGCGCAAAGCATAATAGGTGGTGCGGCGGCAGCAATTTCCGAATCTAAGGTTTCGCCGCTTATAACTGGTAAGATAGCAGTCTCCGAACCAACTCCCAAACCACCTATCAAAGCTGTTGTTTGTCCGCCAATTATAGTTGGGCTAATTGCTGTTGACCCAATAGCCTCAAAAGCATAATCTTCGAGCCTTAACAAAGATACTCTTCGTTGGAGGTTCGATTGATAGAAAACATTGCTACTGAGAATACTACACTTTGCCCCAGCGCTAGACCAGAATCAGCAGATAGTGTTGTCTTTGGTGTCGTCAGTGGGACGGTGACAAAACCCCGTATAGCTTATCTGAAGCAGCCGCAGCCTGTCACGGATGAACTAATAGCAAAGTCTAGCCCTGCTACACCAGCAGAAATTTTTCGGACAGCAGGACCCTGTGTAGAATCAGGTTGTATGCATTTTGATGGAAAAGATTGTCGTTTGGCACAGCGAATTGTAGAGAATTTATCTGCAGTAGCTGAGGAACTTCCACCCTGTTCTATCCGCCGAAATTGTCGTTGGTGGGAACAGGAAGGCAAGACAGCTTGTATGCGTTGTCCGCAAGTTGTTACAGATAGCTACAATCCATCTCAACTTATGCGAGAGGTGGCGACACCAACTGCCCTTTAAGCAAAACTTCCATGTGTAGTTAAGTCATTTGACACTCGCTAAGCCCTATGTCTTTCGGACATAGGGCTTAGAGTTGACGGGTGCTGATCACCAACTCCTCAACGTACTGCAACCACGTTAACAATTTCCGGACAATACGACTTAATTGCCTGTTCAATTCCTTGAGATAAAGTTAGAGTTGAAGTCGGACAATTACCACAAGCTCCAATTAATTTGACTTCAACTGTATCTGGTGGTTTAATATCCACTAATTCCACATCACCATTATGACTTTTTAAACCTGGACGGACTTCATCAAGCGCTTGCTGAACACGTTGCGTTAGCGGTGGTTTAGGAGGCTTTACAAGTTCGTGATAAAGCAGAACTCCATACACAACTTCGTCTTTAACAGCACTACGTAAAGCTGGCATAGATTCTTGCTTCACAGTTTTAATTAAACGTGTCAATGCCTCTTTGTGTAATGCTTCAATGGCTCGTTTTAGACCTACAACGACACCCCTGTAAGTTTCATCCCACTCAGAGATAATTGCCTCATAACGGCTGATTTCTTTGACTAATTCTTCAAGTGTGTCATCGGTCATTGTTCAATTGCCAAATAAATTCTTTCGGATTTTACTCAGGACTCAAAATGACTAAAAACTCATTTTGCTTTGAAGTCTTTTAGGAGAAATGGCATCATTGTACCTGTGACTAAGCTAGAAATTACAACTGATAGCAGCAAGGGTAGTTTCACGAATGCCAGTAACACTAGTAACAGTAAACCTATGCTAGTACCAATTGCAGTTTGTTGTACAAAATGGACGGGATCACGTATTAATTTTCCTTGCAAAAATAACTTAGCAGAAAACCACCCAAGCTCAAACATAACTCCTCCTAGTTAATTGATAAGAACCTTCAGTACAACTAGCCCTAAGATGACTACTGGAATGACACCAGCAGGAGCTAATAGCCCACCAAGCGTGGCGGAAAACTGATACCCAAATTCCTTACCAGCTAACATTATTCCGCCAATCGCACCACCAACAATAGAGAATAAAATTGCCACTACTAGCAATATCAATCCGGTGATGAGATTAATATCACCTGCTATTAAGCTTGTGAATAAGTCTGTCATTTTGTGTTCTCCTAAATAGCAAAAACTTAAAAAGTTTTCTATAAATAATTATTGCCTCATTCCCTTCTTCCCTGTCTGATACTAGGAATACTCTTTAGAAGGGCTGCTGCCTCCCTTACTCGCGGCAGAGTCGCTTGGATCGCATTTCCTGCTTAGACCTGGAAACGAGATTTTAACCTGGAAACGAGATTTTAATGAGATTTTAACGAGATTATAAAAGGGTTTTGGCTTCAATTAACACCAGTCAACAATGCTGTGTGCCTCTACAGTCAATCTGTTTATATTCAATTGAAAACTGCTGTCCAAACATTTTTTTGATTTTATTTTGGTTGCAATACTCCTATAGTAAACCCAAAAAAGTCTATCAATTGCTAGTTTATATTTTTTTATAAATACTCTATCTCAAGTGAGAGTTAATCAATGTACTGTTTTCATGTTATTGTTGATACTATTGAGGCATTTAAAATAACTTAATCAATCATTTACTGATGCAGATGAATGACAATAAGATTAAGAAAAAAACATGAATTGACTAACTTCTCATTGCTTGGGCGAAAATTTTTATATGAAAATTTTTACTTTTTTATGATTATTACCTGTGTGATTTATTTCACATTTTGAGGAATCAAATAACTGGTTTTTTTTGTCATATTTTCATCATATTTTCTAATTTTGTAGAGCGTCAAAGAAAAAAATAGCTCATAATTAAAGCTAAATGTGAAGACACAGGAACAGGTAAGACCTCCACAGGGTTTTGCTAAGTCTTGCCTGTTTCAGTTACTGGCGAACATAAGATGATTTTATTTCAACAGAATTAGGGGGGTTAGAGTATATACAAAGCCTATTTTATTGGAAAAGATTTTTAGCAATTGTTCTCTGTTGAAACTTTACCAAACTCATCAGAGTTACACATTCTCAACAATAAGAAGACATAGCAAATGACTAACGTACTATGGTTGCAAGGTGGTGCTTGTTCAGGTAACACCATATCTTTTCTGAATGCCGAAGAACCTACCGTCTGTGATTTAATTGCTGATTTTGGCATTAAAATTCTTTGGCATCCATCTTTAGGACTGGAACTAGGTGAAAACTTACAAGCACTTTTGTGGGATTGTATTTCCGGCAAAATTCCTTTGGATATCCTGGTATTTGAAGGTACAGTAGTTAACGGTCCCAAAGGGACTGGTAACTGGAATCGGTTTGCTGAACGTCCCATGAAAGATTGGTTACTTGACCTCTCAAAAGTTGCCAAGTTTGTTGTAGCAGTGGGAGATTGTGCGACATGGGGAGGAATCCCCGCCATTGCACCCAATCCCAGTGAGTCACAGGGATTGCAATTTCTCAAACGGCAAAAGGGTGGTTTTTTAGGAACAGAGTATTTATCAAAAGCAGGGCTTCCTGTGATCAATATTCCTGGATGTCCCGCCCATCCTGATTGGATTAGTCAAATATTAGTGGCGATGCACATAAGGGAGCCACCAAAGGTGATCGCAACAGGACGTCTTAGTGATATAACCCTTGACGAATTCCATCGCCCGCAAACATTTTTCAAAAGTTTTACACAAACAGGCTGTACCCGCAACATCCACTTTGCCTATAAAGCATCCGTTGCTGAATTTGGTCAGCGCAAAGGATGTTTATTCTACGACTTAGGTTGTCGCGGTCCAATGACCCATTCTTCCTGCAACCGTATCTTGTGGAATCGCGTTTCCTCAAAAACCCGTGCTGGAATGCCTTGCATAGGCTGTACTGAACCTGAATTCCCCTTCTATGACCTCGAACCAGGAACAGTATTTAAGACGCAAACCCTCATGGGTGCTCCCAAGGACATACCGCCAGGAATGAACAGACAAGACTATGCCTTGCTCACCCTTGTCGCAAAGAATATGGTACCTACTTGGGCTGAAGAAGATATCTTTACGGTTTAGTCCTTAGTCATTAGTCATTAGCAAAGGACAAATGACAAAGAACAAAGGATAAAAAACAAATGGGAATTCAAACATTAGACATCTCCCCAGTCGGGAGAGTAGAAGGCGATTTAGATGTCCGATGACTCATGTCTCGTTTGCACTGTTCACGCCCATGATGCGAAGACGGGTAAGAAATTAGCGCGTTTCCGTACGGCGTAAGTGTCGCTTTAGTGAAAATGAATAACAAGATTCTCCAAATGAGACGACTCACCCGAAAACCCATAAGACTGTCATTAGTCATTAGTCCTTTGTCTTTTGTGATTTAGTGACTCATGACTAATAACAATCCTTACAATACGGTCTGCAAGTTTATCGGACTGATAAAATCTTCAGATACTCAGTCGCCACCCAGCCCTCAGAAGCAACCCATTGGTTAGATTTAACCTTAATCCAACGAAATCCGTCATTATCTTTGCCTTCACCGTACACGGAGACTCTTGATCCATTGGGAATTTTACCAAGTTCACGAGCACTCGTGTCTGGTTGTTCCCGAACATTTAGACCACTCGAAGCATTGATGACGACTACTTCTGCAACAGAACCAGATGTTTCTGGTTGGATATCGACATGGGTTTTAAAAACATACCAAGTGTCGTATTGAGGACATCCAGAATTTCCAAGTTTATCAAACAGAGTCACTCTATAGTGGTCTTTGTCTGCCTCTACTCTTTCTTTAACTCTAAAAGACTTGCCGCTGCTGACATTATACTTCTCACAAAGTCCCAGATCACTTGAGTCCTTAAGACTCTGTTTGAAATTCGTTCCTTGTGAGTATGTGACTTTCAATAGGTATGCCATTGAGGTATCTCCTTGTTAGATTTTCAACACCAACTTAAATGTTAGTGCCTTTTACAGAATACCCACACTGAGAGTATGAAAAGTGCTTCCCCTATTTAGATGTCTTCAAAGGTACAATAGTTCCAGCGTCAGTGCCGAGAAATCTCCACACTCATCATAGTTGACAAGCAGTTGATGCATCTCGGAGGTTTTCACTAACCAATTAGCTGCCATAGTAAAGGAAATGCCAACACTCACTTTGCCTGGACAACTGATAGAAACTCCGTCAGGCAAAAAGAAAGTTTTGTGTCCTTCCCCAATCCAGTGTAACTGAGTCACGACTGGCTCAGAAATCTTTAAATCAGGAGTTATAGTGACAGCAGTTCCTTGCCAATTACCGCTGAAATCTCGCTCTGGCAATTGATTGATTTCATTTGACCAGTATTGACTAGGAAAGCCAGTAGCATCTTCGCGAATATTTGCCGTTCTGAACAAACGACCACTTTCATCATAAACGATACCTACACTATGTCTTAATTCCTGAATCTTAAAAAATAGTTCAACGGCAAAATATGAATCTGTTTTCAACTTAGTTGAAACCCAAGCAGCATGACCTGATTCAAAGAAAATCCCCCTCATGGATTCATTTTGTGGATGAAAAAGTCCATTAGATAAGCTATTCGAGAGTTGATTATATTCCCAACTTTGTTCGACTCTTCTGCCGTCACTGTATGCGTAGTGATTCTTTTGAACTATTTCGGTCTCCTTTGAATGACTCTGAAAGCTTCTGAGACTTTGAAACGATTCTGTTACCTCACCTTCGGGAGAATATCTTGTCCAAATTCCATGCCAGTCACGCAAATGGTTAGTCGTGAAGTTTTTCCAATTTTGATCTTTTAAATTCATAAAATATAAGTTTTTTGTGTTTATGGTAGTGTAACACTCAATTGTTTAGCTATTAGCCGTTAGCTCTAAAATGCTCACAATCATTGGTTGCGGTAATCTCAATCGTAGTGACGACGCTGTAGGCGTACTGATTGCCCAACGCTTACAGCAATACCTTGCCCAATATCCTCTTCCTCATGTGCGAGTTTATGACTGTGGTACTGCAGGCATGGAAGTGATGTTTCAGGCAAGAGGTAGCAAAAAGTTAATTATCATTGATGCAAGTTCAACGGATTCTGAACCAGGGGCTATATTTAAAGTTCCTGGAAAAGAACTTGAAGCTTTGCCAGAACCTAGTTATAATTTGCATGATTTTCGCTGGGATCATGCTTTAGCCGCAGGTAGAAAAATCTTTAAAGAGGATTTTCCACTAGATGTGACTGTTTACTTAATTGAAGCAGAAAATCTTGATTTTGGAATTGACTTAAGTCCCGTTGTTCAACATTCTGCTGACTTAGTTTTTGAAGAAATAACTGCAATTGTTAGACAGAGTAAAAAGTAATTACTAGGACTAGGATTTTCCGAACGTTTCGGAACCTTTTCATACATTGATGTGAGAAGATTAGACTAAAAGTCCAGATTTTTTGAAGTCCTTCACTAGATTGAGAATTTGGGAGGGGGAATTGACTGATGTCGTAGTTGGCTTAGATCTAGGTACAGGAGGAGTGCGGGCGATCGCTGTTGACCTACAAGGGCAAATTATCGCAAAAGAAACCAGAACCTATCCCCTGTTAATCCCACAGCCCGGTTGGACGGAACAAAACCCATCGGATTGGGTCGAAGCGAGTCTGGATGCCCTGTTCGATGTTGCTCAACAACTAGATGGACACCAAGTAATTGCTTTGGGTTTGTCTGGACAAATGCATGGTATGGTTCCTCTGGATGCAGAGGGCAGAGTCATTAGACCAGCAATTTTGTGGAATGACCAACGCACTGGTAAAGCCGTTGATGCGATTGAAGCCATTATTCCCCGTCAAGAATTGATTCAGCGTACTGGAAATCCTGCAATTACTGGGTTTCAGCTTCCGAAGCTTGTGTGGTTGCGGACTGAAGAACCGCAAGCATATGCTCGACTTTGGCAGATTCTTTTACCAAAAGATTATATAGGATATGTGCTAACTGGCGAGTTAGTAACAGAGCCGTCTGATGCGTCTGGTGTTGGGTGTTTGAATTTGGCGACTCGGCAATGGGATACGGATATTCTCAATGCTCTTAATATCAACCCAGCATTGTTTCCCCCGGTAGTCGAGTCTACGGCGATCGCCGGACGACTGAAATCAGAAATCGCCGCCCGCGTGGGACTACCTGCTGGATTACCTGTGGTTGCAGGCGGAGGCGACAATGCAGCAGCGGCGATCGGTCTGGGCATCTCATCAAGCAACCTGAACCGGGGCAGTCTGAGTATTGGCACATCGGGTGTGATCTTTGCACCCTGCGAGCGCCCAATTCCCGATCCAGAAGGTCGGGTGCATTTATTCTGTCATGTGGACGGTGGCTATCATCAGCTGGGAGTGACGCTGGCGGCTGGTGGTTCTCTGCGTTGGTATCGAGATACGTTTGCACCGCAGATCACCTACACTGAGCTGATGGACATGGCAGAGCGATCGCTTCCTGGTGCTCGTGGTGTTCTATTTATGCCCCATCTTTCAGGAGAGCGTAGTCCCCATCTCGATCCAGATACTCGCGGTGCTTGGGTGAATCTGTCATTAGCTCATACGCAGGCAGATATTATTCGTGCTGTTCTTGAAGGCGTGGCATTTAGCTTGCGGGCAGCATTGGAAGTTATCAGCGAAATTACTCCCGTTCATCAACTTTTGGCAACAGGTGGAGGTGCACGATCCAACATCTGGTTACAAATTTTAGCAGATGTTTTGCAAACAGAACTAATTACTCCCAAAACAGAAGAAGGAGCCGCTTACGGAGCAGCGATTCTGGCAATGGTGGGGGTTGGTGCATACCCCAACTTAGAAGCTGCATTTAAGATTTTGCCGCAGGATGCGAGTGTGGTACAGCCGCATGTAAATGCTGTGTACGAAGCAGGTTTTAAGCGATACACGTTATTGTACGATGCCCTGAAAGCCGTTCGTTGATATGAAGTGGATCATCCTTATTTAGCTAGTAGGGTGCGTTAGTATAAATCAATCAGGTTCTGGTTATGCAAACAGAGGTGTTGTATCCGTGTAAAACCTCACAGAAGTAACCAAACCCTCTTCATTGCGGTCGGTAAAAGCGACTGCTCTAACGGTTACAGGTTTACCATCATTGCGTTTGTAATGATTTAAGGCTTCAAGGACAAAAGACGAATCACTGCCATAAATATTCAACAAGTCGTGTTCCAAACTGGCAAAGGTCTTCCAGTAAGCAGCAAGCCCCTGCATGATAACCTGTTTGCCTTCCATTGGAGGGTTGTTGTTCGATTGTACGGAACAATCATCCGCAAGAAATCTACTATATGCCTCAATGTGTAAGCTATCCAATGCTTCTAAGTATTTCAGATACCACTCGTAAGTTTCGGGTGAAAGCTGATTGACTCTGAGATTATCAGTTTTCATCAATCACTCCTCTTGATTACTTAAAGATTTGATCACGTTATCTCACTATGCACCAATTTTGGCAATTGCTCACCTTTAGAGTTTTTCAGCCTACCAGAATCTTCGTCGTGATTTCTAACACAACTTCATTGATCTCAATGTTGCTCGCCAAGCGCGTTAAGCGTAGCTCTGCCGTAGGCAATCGCCTAAGTTTGGTTGTCGTCGTAGACATCGCTGCATCACCTCACAACTAAATTTGTGACAAAATAGTTTTGTTGTCCTACAGCCAATGCAATCGGCTACGATCTATGGTTTCTACCATTAAGCGCCGCTACACTTTGGACGAATATCGCGCGCTCGAAGAAAAAATGGAAGGACGCAGCGAATATCGAGATGGAGAAATCGTACCCATGCCCGGAGGAACGCTTAAATACAGCCGCATCAGTGGTAATATTTTTGCCTTTCTCAAGTTTCTGCTGCGCGATACTCAATTCGAGCCAATTAACAGCGATTTGCGGCTATGGATTCCTGAACATCGACGCGGAGTATATCCAGACGTGATGATTTTTGAGGGCGAACCACAACTAAACGATGAGCGCTTAGATGAAGTTTTGAATCCCATTTTGATTGTTGAAGTACTATCTCCTTCCACCGCAGATTACGACCGACAAAACAAATTTCGGATATATCGATCAATTCCTAGTTTTAGGGAATATTTATTAGTCGAACAGGATGAACCCTTTGTCGAACGCTATAGCAAGCAAACTCAAGGTTGGTTGCTCACTGAATTTAACGGCTTGGAGCGATCTATTTCCCTAGAGTCAGTTGGGATGGAATTGCCAATTGCGGAAATTTATCGCGGCGTTGTTTTTGAGTAAAATAACTCTGGGTGAAAGAACGGACAATATCAACATCGGAATTACGACGCACAAGACCACGAACAATCTGATTGTTAAAGTTCTCGTCTGCCAAGAATCGCAACATCTTAGTTTATCTTTATGGGTTGCGTCTCGCCAATAAGCGATCGCGTATCCCAACAGGGTTAAAACGTCTTTGTAAATCTATGCTATGGTTTGGCGATCGCTTTCTCTAAGAATCCCTGCTGGAAGCGCGTTCAAACAGTGAACAGTTAACAGTGAACAAGTTACATAGGGGGATTTCACACGCCACATCTCTCAAGTCGGCAGAGCCGCCCACGAGAGTGGCTCCCCAACTGAAACCAGCAACGCAGTAGTTGTTGGGGTTTTAGATCCAACGGGACACGACACTGATAACTGATAACTCAATACAGTTCAGTTAAGGATAAAGTAGGTTGGGGAGCCACCGCCGTGGACGGGTTCCCCGGCTTGAGGCGAGTGGCGTTTGACCTAAGGAAACCCAACACAGAATGTTTATTGTTGGGTTGCGCTACGCTTAAACGCCAGACGCCAAGTGAGGGAAAGCCCTTCGGGTATGCCTACGGCACGCCTGACGGCTAACGCCAGATGCCTGGCTGTCGGGAAACAAGGACCGCAGCACTGGTCTCACCGTCATTCGCGCTGGCTCCCCAACCTACGTGGTATAAGGTTTTTAGCTCTAACTGAACCGTATTGGATGATCGAGCCGAAATTTGATCAATGAGAAATAATTTTTGCTCAAACATGTGGAAATTTTTATTTTTGAATTTTGAATTTTGAATTTTGAATTGTTATTGCCCTCCAGTAACCTCCAAGTTAAACCCAGTAATATAGCTTGCTTCGTCACTCATCAGAAACGCTACCCCATTCGCCACCTCTTCAAGACTTCCCAAACGCCGCATTGGCACTGAATCGATCATCTGTTGCTCAACCACCTTGGGATTGGCATCAAAGTACTGCGATCCTACTGCTGCCTGCAATTCTGTTTGCCGCGTCCACATATAACCGGGACCTATCAGCGCAGGAGAGAGTGCATTCACCCGGATGCCGTAGGGAGCCAAATCTTTTGCTGCTGTTTGAGTCATTCCAATGACCGCAAACTTTGAAGCGGCATATGCCAGCATATTTGGCGGACCAACTACCCCTGCATAACTTGCCATGTTGACGATCGCGCCTCCACCGCCGTTCGCCCTTGGCGTCTCCCAAGGGGAGAAGCGCAAGTGCTGGGCAGCCGCCTTGAGAATGTGGAAAACGCCAACAACGTTAATGTCGATGACCTTTTGAAAGTCGTCCTCGGGATATTCGTCCGTTTTGGCAAACACTCCTTGATAGCCAGCGTTGTTAAAGACATAGTCGATACGCCCAAGTTGCTCTACAGCACTAGTAAAAGCTTTGGCAACATCATCACAAACCGTAACATCACAACGAAACGTGCCGACTGAAACATTGTACTTTTTTAGTTCCTCAGCCACATCTGCCATCTTCGGTTCATTCAAATCCAGCAGAACTACATCTGCGCCATCACCGGCAAAACGGTGTGCAGTTGCCTTGCCAATATCTCCCGCA
This sequence comes from Brasilonema bromeliae SPC951, assembly GCF_012912135.1. Lineage (GTDB taxonomy): Bacteria > Cyanobacteriota > Cyanobacteriia > Cyanobacteriales > Nostocaceae > Brasilonema > Brasilonema bromeliae. The sequence goes on from NZ_QMEB01000219.1 coordinate 11,475, forward strand.
CCGCCTGTAATCAGGATGGTCTTGCCTGCAAAGCGATCTTGTGCTTTCGCCGTCATAGTTTTAACTTCTTATTGATAAAAATTGCAAATGCCCGTCAATTTCTCAGTTTTAAGAACAGACTTGTATAATTTCTATTATTGAGCTTTTGCTTAAAGTTAGAGCATAAAATCCAAAATTGAGTTTGATTTTTTGACACAAACTTTCTGGATCTGTCATCTGGTTCAACTGCGTGAGTTGTAATACAAGTGCGGTTTCGGTATTGCGGTAGCTTGCTGAAAATTTCTGAAAAATAAGTGAGTTTTTATTAAAAAATATTACATAAATTAAATTTTTTATTACACTATTTTGTCA
>NZ_QMEB01000220.1 GCF_012912135.1 Brasilonema bromeliae SPC951
CAATAGAATAAAAAAATACATGATATGAAAAATAAAGAATGAAAAACAGTTGAGACGCGACAAATAACGTCCCCTGAATCATCCAGGGCAAACAATAGAAAAAAAGATAGCTGATGACTAACTTACTATGGCTGCAAGGTGGTGCATGTTCAGGCAACACCATGTCATTTCTTAACGCTGAAGAACCCACAGCTTGTGATTTAGTTACTGACTTTGGCATAAACGTCCTTTGGCATCCATCTTTAGGACTGGAATTAGGTACAAACTTGCAGACAATGCTGTGGGACTGTCTTTTGGGCAAGATTCCCTTGGATATCCTGGTTTTTGAAGGCACAGTTATTAACGCACCCAACGGTACAGGAGAATGGAACCGTTTTGCCGATCGCCCCATGAAAGACTGGTTAAACGATCTATCCCAAGTTGCTAACTATATAGTCGCAGTGGGAGACTGTGCAACTTGGGGAGGAATTCCCGCAATGGCACCTAATCCTAGTGAATCGATTGGATTGCAATTTCTCAAACGCAAAGAAGGGGGCTTTTTAGGAAAAGAATTCCGGACAAAATCGGGATTACCCGTGATCAACATTCCTGGATGTCCCGCCCATCCGGATTGGATCACACAGATATTAGTGGCGATCGCCACCAATAGAATTGGTGATATTGCCCTTGACGACTTACATCGTCCACAAACCTTCTTCAACACCTATACCCAAACAGGCTGCACCCGCAACATCCACTTTGCCTACAAAGCATCAACCACCGAATTTGGACAACGTAAAGGATGCTTGTTTTACGACTTAGGTTGTCGCGGACCAATGACCCGTTCCTCCTGCAACCGCATCTTGTGGAACCGCGTCTCCTCCAAAACCCGCGCCGGGATGCCTTGTTTAGGTTGCACTGAACCGGAATTTCCCTTCTACGACCTCAAACCAGGAACCGTATTTAAGACACAAACCGTCATGGGAGTTCCCAAAGACTTACCCACAGGAGTCAACAAAAAAGACTATGCCCTACTCTCCATCGTGGCAAAAGACACAATGCCCGCTTGGGCAGAAGATGACTTTTTTACAGTTTAGTCATTAGTCATTAGTCATTAGTCATTGGTCATTAGTCATTGGTCATTGGTCATTAGTCATTGGTCATTAGTCATTAGCATTCATTCAAAGCACAAAGTACAAATGACACAGGACAAAAAACAAATGGGAATTCAAACATTAGACATCTCCCCAGTCGGGAGAGTAGAAGGCGATTTAGATGTCCGAGTCGAAATAGAAGATGGACAAGTCGTCAACGCTTGGACACATGCCGAACTCTTTCGAGGATTTGAAGTCATCCTACGCGGAAAAGACCCCCAAGCAGGATTAATTGTCACACCTCGCGTGTGCGGTATTTGTGGCGCTTCCCACCTCACAAGTGCAGCTTGGGCATTAGACACCGCTTGGGAAACAGAAGTTCCGCGTAATGCAATTTTGGCAAGAAACTTAGGTCAAATTGTCGAAACAATCCAAAGCATACCTCGTTACTTTTATGGTCTATTTGCAATAGATTTAACCAATAAAAAGTATCAGTATAGCCCTTATTATTCAGAAGCTTGCAGACGCTTTGCCGCTTTCACAGGCAAGTCTTACGAACTTGGCATCACAATTTCTGGTAAACCTGTCGAAATTTATGCCCTCTTTGGCGGTCAATGGCCCCACAGCAGTTATATGGTTCCAGGTGGCGTGATGTGCGCCCCCACCTTAACAGACGTGACTCGCGCGTGGTCAATTCTAGAATACTTCCGCACCAATTGGTTAGAACCTGTGTGGTTAGGTTGTTCATTAGAACGCTACGAACAAATTCAGACTTATGAAGACTTCATGGTATGGCTAGATGAAAGTCCAAGTCATGCAAATTCTGACTTAGGTTTTTATTGGCGCATGGGCTTAGATATAGGTCTAGATAAATATGGTGTTGGTGTAGGTCGATATGTCACTTGGGGATATTTACCTCATGAAGCAAAATACCAGAAGCCAACAATACAAGGGCGAAATGCAGCCGTGATCATGAAGAGTGGAGTCTACGACAGTTTCACCGACACCCACACTCTTATGGATCAGACTTTCGTCCGGGAAAATACAACTTACTCCTGGTATGAGGAACTGACATCAGACATTCACCCCTTTGATCGCACAACTAAACCAAGTCAAAATAATGTCAAAGACTTCAATGGGCAATACTCTTGGTCAACAGCAGTACGTCACAAAGACTTAGGACGTTTGGAAGCAGGACCACTCGCACGTCAGTTAGTCGCTGGTGGTAAACATGGAGAGTCTTGGCAGCATTACGATGGGTTTATCCTAGATGCATTTAAGCAAATGGGTGGTGCCAGTATTCATCTACGACAGCTTGCACGAGTTCACGAAATTGTCAAGTTATACAGACAAGCAGAACGCTGCTTGCGCGAGTTCCGCCTGAATGACACCTGGTATATCAAACCCAAAGAAAAAGATGGACGCGGTTGGGGTGCAACAGAAGCATCGCGCGGTTCCCTGTGTCATTGGTTGGAGATTGAGGGCGGTAAGATTAAGAATTACCAAATTATGGCACCGAGTACTTGGAATATCGGACCCCGTGATGCAGAAGGAATACGCGGACCGATTGAAGAGGCTTTAGTCGGGACACCTATTTTCGACTCCAGCGATCCAGTGGAAGTGGGACATGTGGCGCGATCGTTTGACTCTTGTTTGGTTTGTACTGTTCACGCCCATGATGCTAAGACGGGTAAGGAGTTGGCGCGTTTTCGTACTGCTTGACACTCTCCCACCGCGTTCCCTGGAGTAACAGGTATAGCCGGGGATTTTAAGTGAAATACACATGTACTGTAGGGTGGGCATTGCAATGCCCAACGCCAGATGCCTACGGAGGGAAACCCTCCTGCAGCACTGGCTCCCCTACTTAATTCTTGACTTTTAAGAAGCGAGGGTATTTTGAAACAGGAATTCAACGTGCTTTAGCTGTTGAAGGATGTTAGTAACGAGATATCGGTAAAAACTGAAAATTGCGATTTATTAGATTGTTAGCCATTGTGCTGACTTTTTGGCTGTCAAAACTTGGTAGATCTGATTTCTCAAAACTTTGGTCGATTAATTCCCATTTGTTGCTAATTACCTCCTGCCAATAATTGAACTGCCTGCTGTCTGGAAAGTTGTTTTTCTCTCCCTGTCGCTTAATTTCAATTAGTTCATTTAACTTAGCTTCATCAAAAATGCCTGTGGCTTGGTTGGCTTTGACTAAATTAGCTTCGATTTGACCATTTTGAGCAGCATACACACTGGAGGCTATAATTCGGGCTTGGTAAAGAACAAGTTTGACCTGCTTTTTCTCTTTAGTTAATAACTGAGTTTGGTTCTTGAAAAAACCGCCATAATGATATTTTAACTCTTTGCAGATACACTCCTTTCCTAGTGTCTTCAATTCTTGGTGGAGGGGCGAAGTCTGAATAACAAGGGGTGAGTAAAGCTGCTCTAATACGTAGCCGTTGGCTTTGCGAACTAGAAGATAGAGGTACTTGAAAAAAGAGTGGGAAACCAAATCAGTTTCTTCGCGAAAAATGTTTCTGTCTTCAAAACTTCTATCAATCGTGTCGCTGCTTTTATTGTATCGCAAGAATTCTAAGCCTACTGGATAGTGACAGCCCCTCAAATCCAGGTCAGAATTATAAGACTCAAAACCATACAGATGCGCACCCGAAACCGTAATGAATATAGGCCGAAAATCTAAGGTGGATAAAAGTGTATCGTGGATTGTTTGTAATTGTTGAGATTGCATAGGGGATTTTATAGTTTCTCCTCTGGTCAAAACTGCTACCTTTGGGTAGGAAAATAGACATGACAGAATACGCGCGAGCAATGTTTAGAAGTAGAACACCGTACCTATAACAGTTTGCAGTTATCAGAAAAGTTGGCTCAACACAGAACTACAGCATCAAAGTGCAGCGTTCCGGATTCTACTCAAGTATTCAAACAGCCACTCAGCATAAAAACGTTGCATATTTCCCTGAATTTGTGTATAAATTACTGTCTCTGTTAAAGTAAGATACACCTTTTAGGAGATTGTTTTTGTACTACCGCCAAGAAATGCGCTCACAGATTAAGGTTTTCAAGGGTTGACGTAGACGCGCAGCAATAGTTGGAGTTTGTAGTTGGGTGAAAAATTCAGCCCAACTGATTTTTCGTAATGACGTTGGACAGCAAGTTACTACATCTCATGAACTTTTGTAACAAAAAATGAGGTTTTGCATAAAACACTACGCTTGAAGCTGATAAGTAAACTGAAGTTCACCTATCACTTTTGTTAAAGAGGTAGTACCATGCGTCTTTAGTGGTTGGCAATCTTAAGCGTCATAATTATGTTTCTGGTTCTGACGATACAAACAAGTAGGTATCCTCAAAGCCTGGGCTAAGTCAAAAGCAAAGAAACAAAGTTATATGATTTTTATTGGCTTTTCTCTGTAAAATACGGGCTTTAGTTTTCATACTGGGTGACTAAATAGCATCAATTTTTATTGGTGCAAGATGTGCGTGTATTTATTTTCATCTTTAGAGGGAAAAATGAATCTTATTCATTTCTGGAAAAGTTATTTTGCCTTGACTTCTAATTTTTTGGTATCGATAGTTCCTGCTACACAGCTGATTACTTTACTCGGCCTGCTGCTTGGAGTACATCAAACGGCATCTGCTGCGACGCTTACGTTTGAGCAGGCATCTGTAGGGACGCTATCAACCTATACTGAATCTGGTTTTACAACTTCGGCAGTTTCTGGTCCCTGGGCTGTAAGTGACTCATACGGTAAACCGGCTCCCTTTATACAATTTAGGAAGGAGGCTGGTCTAAACCCGCTGACTGCTACAATTCAAATTACAAATGATGACTCTAAATTTACATTCGGCTCGGTCGATCTTTACTCCAGTGTAACTCCAATTCCTTATGTAATAACGGGATCGTTAAATTCAACAGCGATATTTTCTTTTGAAGGTACGGTTCCAAACACTTTTGGTAATTTTAAAACTGTAGTCAACCCGAACTCGAATTACTTAATCGACAGTCTGATCATCTCTCTAACTAATCCGGCAGTAACATGTTGCTCTAATCCTATGGGGCTTGATAATATCACTGTGACACCTATTTCCACTACTTCAGTTCCTGAGCCAAATAGTTCTCTATTTTCTTTGCTGGGACTCCCTGTTGTCACTTGGCTTAGCCGACGGAATCTGACTCCTGGCTCAACAATTCGTAGAGACAAAAAATTGTCTTGAATATGTTCGATTTATGAAACATAAAAAGCTGAGTCGAAGGTTATCCGCTCAGAAAAAGCATTGATGGTTTTCGGTTACAACAATTTTGATAACCAACCATTACTCCCCTACAATCGCCATAGTTTACAAGTTATTTGTTCAATAACTTCTTAATTTTGCTTTTCAAAGAATAGAGCGAACAAGCTTATGGCAGGCAGAACAGATATTTATCTTCGATCCATGATCACCCTTTTTCTGTCTAGGAATCAGATGATGAACCGTTAACGGCTGCACTTGTCTTTCACACAACTCGCAACTCATGCTGTTGACCTAATGCTACTGATACTATTTGTCTTATTACGTAATACTTAAGATGGTAATGGTGGGTTTTTTTCCCATTATCCATTACCAATTACTGAATTCTTAACAGTTACTGGTTCCCCCCATCACTTTTTTGTTGGCTACTTGAGAGTGTTGGTTCAAAAATCAAATACGTTCCCCCTAATCCTTCTACAATTGTGCGCGTATTGGCAACCATCATTTTTTGGTAAGTGTCTCCTTCGCTTCCTGGCGCACCTAAGTTATTAACAAATAGCTTCCTTTGTGACACTTTCGCTTTTGTATTTTGAGTCACAGAATTAATCCAATTAGAGTTCTTTGTTGTTGTTTCTGTAAAAAGCGTAGGAATCTTAGATTTTTTAATGTATGTAGCCAGTGCTTGTACTCGTGTTGCACTAGGTTTTTCCGTATCGCTTATAGCTTCTAAAGCAGATTCATAAGAAAGACCGTAAGCTTTGGCATAATAACCCATTGCATCATGAGTTGTGATTAATTCGCGTTGTTGAGCAGGAACACTAGATATTCTTGACTTAATCCAATCATCTAGTTTTGTGAGTTCATTTTTGACTTTTACCGCGTTTTTACTATACAATGATGCATTCTCTGGTACTACTTTACTCAGGTTATTGCTAATAACATCTACCATCCTGATACCATTTTTCGCATTGTGCCAAACATAAGGATCAGATACTGTTGTATCCTCTCCTTCAAAGTTTAGCGGCTGAGGAACAGCACGTTGAGCAACTGCGATTTTTGATGCACTACTTTTACTTGCCTTCATAAGCTTAAGTAAATTAGGTTCTAAATTGTACCCACTGAAAAGAATCAATTTAGCTTCCTGGATGGCTTCTTGATCTTCTGGTTTTGGTTGATAAAAGTAGGGATTTGTATCAGGGGGAATTAAGCAGGTGAGATGAATTGTCTCCTCTGCAATTTGCTTGGTTAAGTCACACAATATACTTGTCGTTGCTACGACTCTAGGAACATTAGCATTCTGTTCACCAGAGTTGAGAGTGCCATGAGCAGAAGTGTTTCCTATACTACCTAAATTATGACATCCAAACAATCCAATGGTAAGAGCAACGAGAGCAGCACGTAATGATTGAGTTAATCGTAACTTTTTTGACATAAGAAATTATATGAAAACAAACACAATAATAATGGTGTATCTTCCTTTTAGGAGTTGTTTTTGCCACCTATATTGTGGATTATTAGGCAATTATAGAAAATTTCTCATAAACGAAACCCCCTGTTTCACTACTCCTACTAATTTCCTCATGTCGGGAGAAACAAGGAAAACTTTTTCGTGGAGGATGAAACAAGGGGTATCGTAGCTTTACTGTTCTTTGTTCTTTTACAGGAAGTTTAGTGTTAGCAGTCTACTAATTCTGGTGTTTGGTTAAGAATTTGACTCTTAATGGAAATAAAATCTTGGTAAGCAGCAGAATCTAATCTATTTGGGTGAAATACACCAACGCTGTGACAATTCTGAAACGCCAATTTTATACCAAAATAACGCTCAACTGCCCCACGAATAGCATCTCCACCCATCATCCGCAATAATTGAGCACGTTCTTTTTCACTTGGTGGTGCTACAGCGCTGGCTAAGGACAGGGAGTCACCTCCCTGCCTCGCCTACAAAACCGTGCTTGAAAGTTTCCCTTCACACGGCTCCTCAACAAGTTGGTGCTTGTCACGCATACCTCTTACCCTTCTTGGGCTTAGGCGGTTAGAATAGGTTTTCTACTAGAAAATCCGTTTCTAACACTTGGTTGCCGATATCGTGGTTTTGTATGCCATGTATTTGGTCATGGCAATGGCGGTGTACAAGTGCCAGGTTATTCCATTTCTGGTTTTTGTGATTTTCATCCAGATGATGAACTTCCATTAGCGACTCTGGTGTAAAGTATAGACCGCAGTATTGGCATTTTCCTTTTTGCTGATTAAGTAGTTTTGCTACTTTATTTGGCAGTTGAGGATGTTTACCTGTTCTTGTTGCCCAGTAACTCCAATCTCCGTCATAGGGAGTTCGATAGCCTTCTACTTTGATGTGCCTTATTATTGGCACTTCGTTGTGCTTAAGCAACTTGTAGGTTTTCTCTTCCTTTCTGGCGGCGAATGTCCAACCCCCTCCTTGCCCAATTAGCCAGTATTTGTTGCTAATTTGGTGTGCATTTTCATTGGGGTGTCGGCGTTTTGCCCAAGCTCTTAGTTTTTCATAGGTAAAGTGGTTGACGGATGCAAAGATTTTCGTGCTTATTACCGTGGAGTAGTAATTGCACCATCCTCTGATGATTGGATTTAATTTACCAATCAATGCCTCTTGGGGGGTACCCTTATTTTTGTCAATTACTTCTCCTACTTGTCTTAAGTGCCTCTTTACCTTGTCTTTGCTTGGTTTAATGAGAGTTTTATAACCTTTCATAGTCTTCCCAGAACTGTATTTGCTCACCTTATATTGGCGAACGTTAAATCCTAGAAAGTCAAATCCCACATTGCCGTTGTATTCACAAAGCGTGTGTGAGATTTTTGTCTTGGTTGGTTTCAACTCTAAACCCATGCCTTTAAGCCAGTTTGCAATTACCTCTTGAGCTTTCTTGATAACGCTGAGTTCTTCATGTAATATCACAAAGTAGAGTAGGCGACCAGCGAGTTACTAAAAGTACTTTTCTGTCCGCCCCTCCCCAAACCGGGCTTACGCTTTTCGGAGTACCCGGCTTTCCAGTGTTTCCATGTCAATGGTAGTTCTTTGGGTTACCTGTCCTGCGTGGATTTCCATATGACATTGGCGACAAACTACTAAAGTTTTACGTTGTCGGGAAGCCATAATTTCAACCCAGTAAGGTGGTGGAGTTCTTCCTTTCTTATGTAGATCCTTGAGTGCTCGAATGTGATGCACTTGCACATCCTCATGTGAACCGCAAAGTTCACATGTGTCTGCCAGCAGTCTACGTTCAAGTTCAGTCCTTGAGCCTACAATACGTAAGGGAGAATCATTTAGGACTGCTTTCATATTTCTCGAAAGCGAAATTCCTCCCCAGTTGGCTATTAATGGCTTTTGCCCTTCTCCACGTTCAACTGTTACTTGCAGTCCAATATATGAACCGTTGTGAGTTTGAAGTGTAGTTTGATAGCGACGGTATATTGTCCTGACGCTAACACGCAATTTATGTGCGAGCGTTTGAACTAATGACCGTTCCATTACCCATTTCAAACGGTTGAGTTGGTGCAGGTTATAAGCCAATCGATAGTACTCTACAATTCCCCGAAATTCCTGCTGAAAATGAGCTACGATGCTGAAAACAGAATCGTGAACTAATTCTGCACGGTGTATCGGTTTACCGTGGAGTAGGAAGCGAGTGCATTTGCTTTTCACAACATCTAGTGGTACTCTTAAACCAATTTGCCCATTGATACTGCGGTGTCCCCGCCTATCAAGCTTTTGGTTATTGTTAAGCACTACGATGTCATAACCGAGAAAACGGGCAGCTTCAGTGCGTGCGTGGGAAATTAGCGTTTTGGTTTCGGACAATTCAAGTTTGAGATGTTCTCGAACAAATGTGCCGATTTCGCGCTTAATATCTTCCGCTTCCTGATGTGGACCACTGAAGCCAATTAGCCAATCATCAGCGTAGCGAATATAACGCAGGCGGCGATAGTTTGGGTCAAGTGGGTCTAGGGATGGAACCTGTTGCATTAGTCTACGCGCAATATGAGCCTCGACTAATAGACCCTTTCTTTTCAAACGTTGAGCTTGCCTTTGTAATCGTTGCCATTCTGGATTGGGTTGGCGTCCTTGACCATAGTTATATTTTGGAATTAAAGTATTTTCGACAAATTTATCCAACTTGTCTAAGTAGATATTCGCCAGAATGGGGCTTAGTATTGCGCCTTGTGGACTTCCACTTAAGGTCGCATTGTATCGCCATTCCTCCAAATATCCCGCCGCGAGCAAGTTTTCAATTAACCTTAGAAAACGGTTATCCTTAATTTTCTCCTTGAGAATATCGAGGAGAATTTGGTGGTTGAGTGAGTCAAAACATTGAGCTATGTCACCTTCCACAAACCATTTTGTCCCTATCCACTTACTGTAGATTTCGCTTAGGGCTGTGTGACATCCGCGTCCTGAACGAAAACCGTGGGACGTTGGGCTAAATTGCGGTTCGTAATACGCCTCTAATATCAGTCGTACCACTTCTTGCAATAGTTTATCTGACCAACGAGGAATGCCGAGCGGGCGCTTTTTGAGAGAATTTTTCTTCTCAATGTGTATGCGTCGTACAGGCATCCATCGATACCTTTCATAACGTAGGTCATGGATTATGGTATCGATTTTTGCTTTTGACATTCCGTCTACGGTTTCGTCTGTTGCACCGGGTGTCATTGCACCTTTGTTGCGGTAAATTTTCCCGTAGGCTTTGAGGAACAAATCGGGGTTAAACAATTGTCGATAAACATCTTCCAATGGCAGTCCCCGTTTGCCACGTTCATGAATAATTCCCAACACTGTTTCGGCATTGCGCATCTCGCGCACCTCCCTTGTTGAGTTTTACAACACCTGTCACCCTTTCCCATGTAAACAGCTTTCCTGTTCTCTGAGTACTACGGTGACTCCGTTACCCTGTGCCTCTCGGCACGGTGGGCAATCCCACTTTCCCTAGGAGCTAGATGTATCGAGCGCGACTTAGGTGCCTCTTCCGTTTCCTTCAGTAAGGTCATTCCTTACCGTTCACTGTGAGGAATGTTCAGGTGGCGACGACTTAGCCACCCTATCACAGTGACCCCGCCATGAGACGCTGTTAGTCGGGGGATGTACGCTTCCATCACTGGAAACTGAGGTTTGGGCAGTTTGGCTCTCACCATATCACGCGGGTCTTGCAAAACGAAATTATAAGCGTCTTCTAACTTCTTCTGCTTTATCAACATGCTACTGTCCCCTTTGGCTTTCGCCATTAGGTAAGTTGTTGACCCAGAGGTCATCTTTTCCTAACCTCTCCTCTCTGTAAGAGGAGTCTAGCGCCTGGTTAAATGGCGCACGTCATCTGCGTAGCGGATAAGTCTTGGTTCTAGTCTTGGATTTTTCACCAATTCTTTTACCTGCTCTTCCAACCCATGTAGGGCAATATTAGCTAGTAATGGGGATATTACACCTCCCTGGGGTGTTCCCTCATTGGTTGGAAAAAGCCCTTTTCCTTGTTCAAACACTCCAGCTTTTAGCCATCCCTTAATAACACGTCTAATTGTTGGAGTAGTCCCCAATTTTTTCAGCAGACCTTTGTGGTCGATGCGGTCAAAACATTTTGCTATATCCGCATCAAGCACATATTTGGGTTTTCTACTGATGCTGAGGTAGATTGCTTCTATAGCATCATGGCATGAGCGTCCTGGTCTAAAGCCGTAGCTATTTGGCTCGAATCTCGCTTCCCATTCTGGTTCGAGAGCTAGCTTAACTAGCGCCTGCAAACAGCGGTCGTGTACTGTGGGTATACCTAATGGTCTTTTTTCCTGTGTTCCTGGTTTCGGAATCCAGACTCTTCTGGTAGGAGAGGTTTTCTCCTCTAGCTTGAGGTTCTTTACCAGTGCGAGACGTTCTTTCGGGGTCAGGCTTTTGCACCCGTCCACACCAGCCGTCTTCTTCCCCTGGTTGTCTTGTGTTACCCGTCTGACCGCAAAGCACAATGCTCTCCCAGGATTTTATCAGCAATTTTTGGAGTTTATGGACTGTCTTGACATCACCACGATTCGAGGCTTGGAATATGCGCTTTTGCAACTTGAACGTTTTCTGCTCTAGCTTGCGCCAAGGGATTTCGTTCCATTCATACGTAGTCGTTAACTCGCTCATGACTTATTAATTGCTACTTGTACCTATTCCTTCCAGCTTGCCGTGCCTCCGTCTGCGTATCCTTGGCATTACCCAAGGCATTTGCTTGTGAGGCAATCCCACCCGTCCATAGCATCCGGTTAACTCCTTCTCAGAAAAGCTAACTTTTCTGAGGGCTATGGGGGGTTACTTCGTTCCTAGCTTTCGTTTTGACGCTGGCTTTAGGATTCTCTCTGTCCACCGGGTTTAATTTGGGTGCAACTAGGTCAATATCATACTTGCCTAGCTCTTAGCAGTCAAATACACAATTGCTGCCCTTACATCCTTTCCGCTTGTAAAAATCTACGCATATCTGGGCAACAATCCTCAAATCTACGTAGAG
>NZ_QMEB01000221.1:0-11158 GCF_012912135.1 Brasilonema bromeliae SPC951
GTCTTTACCTACGCAGCATTCCTGATTGCCTCTACTGCTGGTAAGTTTGGTTGATCCGGTTGCGAGTCGTAGGTCAGTCATCAAAATCCCCTGCCGCAAGGTGGGGGATTTGGATATCACGTTTGCTTTTTTTTGTCAATTAATCTTTTGCTCGCCCCTCCCGCAGCAGGTTGTCGTCACCTCACCCCGCCCTTACGGGCACCCCTCTCCTTAATAAGGAGAGGGGCAGGAGTGAGTTATTGAGGCGCAACTTGGTATTCAATGATATATTTTGACGACCAAACGAAACAATTCCCTATTTTATGAGTGCAGAAATTATTTGTGTTGGAACCGAACTCCTGTTAGGAGATATCCTTAATAGTAATGCTCAATATTTGGCACAGCAGTTAGCTGGGCTAGGTATTCCCCACTACTATCAAACCGTAGTCGGAGATAACCCAACAAGATTAAAACAGGTTATAGAAATTGCAAGTCAAAGAGCGGAAATTTTGATTTTTACTGGAGGTCTTGGTCCGACACCAGATGACTTGACTTGTGAAACCATTGCGGATTTTTTTGGTGCTCCTTTAGTAGAACGTCCAGACATTATTGAAGATATTACCAAGAAATATGTTCAACGCGGTCGGGTTATGACCGCCAGCAACCGCAAGCAAGCTTTGATACCCCAAGGTGCTGAAGTTTTGCCAAACCCTACAGGAACAGCACCCGGTATTATTTGGCAGCCTCGTTCAGGATTAACGATTTTCACCTTTCCTGGTGTGCCCAGTGAAATGTACCGGATGTGGGAGGATACTGCTGTACCTTTTCTCAAAAGTCAAGGTTGGGGTAAAGAAATTATTTACAGTCGGATGTTAAAGTTTTGGGGTGTGGCGGAATCCGCACTAGCAGAAAAGGTCGCGCCTTATCTCAACTTGCCTAACCCAACAGTTGCACCTTATTCCAGTAAAGGAGAAGTAAAATTACGAGTTTCTGCTAAAGCTGCTTCCCAATCACAAGCACAGGATTTGATAGCCCCCATTGAGAAACAGATTAAAGATATTGCGGGGTTAGATTATTATGGTGCAGATAATGACACCGTTGCCTCAGTAGTAGGTGAGTTGTTGCGTGGTGCAGGGGAAACCCTTTCTGTGGCAGAATCTTGCACTGGTGGCGGATTAGGGCAAATGTTAACGGAGATTTCTGGAAGTTCTGATTACTTCTGGGGTGGGATTATTTCTTATGATAATTCCGTAAAAGTAGGGCTTCTGGGTGTTAACTCACAAGATTTGGCAAAGTATGGGGCTGTCAGTTCTATTGTTGCAGAACAAATGGCTGCGGGAGTGCGGTCGCGTCTTTCGACGACTTGGGGATTGAGTATTACTGGTATTGCTGGACCTACAGGTGGTACGGAGACTAAGCCTGTTGGTTTGGTTTATGTCGGGTTAGCTGGACCGAATGAACAAGTGCAAAGTTTTGAATATCATTTTGGTGCAGGGCGAGGTCGGTCTTTAATTCGCCACCTGAGTGCGTGTACGGCATTGGACAATTTGCGAAGAAAGTTGTTGATATGATGTCCGGCAAATCACCCTTAATATGTCATTGCGAGTGGAACGAAGTGAAACGACGCAATCGCAAGGTTTTGGGATTGCTTCCCTTCGGTCGCAATGACGGTTCTTTGAACGGACATGATATGAGTCATTAAAAAAACTGCCTCTACACAAATAAAGCCCGCGCAAGCGGGCTACCAATAAGAAATATTTCGTGCTCTTGTAAATAAACTTCTCCTTGTTTTATGAAGAAGGGGAGAAAAAGTTATATTTTTCTCATAAAACTTGGTTCATCAAGCAGCTTGAAACTCTCCTAGCATTTTTACTTCTGGTTCTAACGGAATAGACCAACGTTCTTGTACCTGATGTTGGACATGGTGAATGAGATTGAAAATATCCCAAGCACTAGCGCCACCACAGTTAACGATAAAATTAGCATGCCGTAGTGCAACTTGCGCTTTGCCAATTTGGTAGCCTTTGAGACCTGTTTGTTCAATTAACCAGCCTGCGGCATGAGGTTTTGGATTGCGGAACACACTACCACAACTAGGCAAGTGATAGGGTTGAGTGTTTAGTCGATGCTCTTTGTGTTGTTTGGTAGCTGCTAAAACTTCTGTTGGGTTTGCCCCTGGCTGGAGTTGAAAAGTGGCTTGGGTGACGATGCGATCGCTTCCTTGGAGGATAGAGGTGCGGTAGCTGTAGTTCAACTGTTCACGGGTGAGAGTTTCTAAAGTTCCATCTGGCAAAAGTACTTGAACATTAACTAATATATCTGCGATACAACTATTGTGTGCACCTGCATTCATCACTATGGCACCTCCAATAGTTCCAGGGATACCAACAGCCCACTCAAATCCTTGCCATCCCCGCTCTGCAATCTGCCATGCTAAGCTTGGAATTGGGTCTCCTGCAGCTACAGTTAACTGACCTGTTTCTGAGTCAAAATGGCTATGACGCAAATGACGAGTCACAACAACTAAACCTGGTATCCCACAATCACTGACGAGCAAGTTAGAACCTGCTCCTAGTATTGTTACTGGTAATTCATGTGCTTTCGCAAACTGAATACTGGCTTGCAGAGCTTCTAAGTTTCGAGGGGCAACACACCACTCAGCAGGTCCACCGACTCTGTATGAAGTATACGCTGCAAGCGTTACTTGAGATTTAATAACGCAATCAGTACCAGGTAAATAAATTTCTTTACTTTCGATGGAATTATTAGATTTTATGAGCCTGCTATTTGTCATACCAGCAACTTTGCAGACATTTGCTACTGCCTGGGATATTGTCATATCTTTTAGAATGCGCTGAATTTAGATGTTTGTATGCCGTAAAAAGACGACACCAATGAAAAGCCATGTAACTATTGCTAAACGGACACTATGCGAATAAGGGAAACCAACTTGTACGGAAAGTTGTACTCCGGTTTTGGGATAAAAAACTTTCCTTAAGAGGTTACCTTAGCCGGTGGACATTGTGTCGCCATGACTTCGGGAATCACTTGATTAATATTCCCAGCTCCCAGAAACAGCGCCAAGTCTCCACAATGCAGAGTTTGCTGTAAGTACTCGCAGACTGAGGCTAAAGTTGGTTGATATATTACCTGCGGGTGCTCTTTTGCAACCTCAGTTGCAAGTTTTTCACCACTAACTTGCCCCAAGTTTGGCTCGCCTGCACTGTAAATGTCAGTCAGGACAACTAAATCAGCATGACTAAACGATTGAGCAAATTCCTCTAAAAAGGTAAGCGTGCGGCTATAGCGATGGGGTTGGAAGATAGCAACAACTCTCTGCCCTGGTCTTGCCTGTAAGCGTGCAGCAGCAAGAGTAGCACGAATTTCACTAGGGTGATGGGCGTAGTCATCAATAAAAGTGATGCCAT
This sequence comes from Brasilonema bromeliae SPC951, assembly GCF_012912135.1. Classification (GTDB taxonomy): domain Bacteria; phylum Cyanobacteriota; class Cyanobacteriia; order Cyanobacteriales; family Nostocaceae; genus Brasilonema; species Brasilonema bromeliae. The sequence continues at coordinate 3,408 of NZ_QMEB01000221.1, forward strand.
TAACTTCACCCCGGAATTCAAAACGCCGTCTTGCGCCTTCAAAGGTCGCAAGACCCTTAGCTATTTCTGCAAATTCTAAGCCCAAGATCCGACCAACCGCCACTGCGGCTAGAGCATTACTGAGGTTGTGCTTACTGAGTAAGCGCAAGTTCAACACACCCAAAGCCTTGCTCCTTTCCCATACAAGGGCTGTGGTGCCATCGGCTTTATAGTCCACGTTGGTGACAGTGTAGTCAGCAGCAGAATCAGGATTTAGGCTATAGCTAATTGCTGGTTGTAAGCGATCGCGTACAGTCGTGCAATCAATGCTGCCTACCAAAGTTTTACAGCCTTTTGCAAATGTCTGAAAAGTTTCCACCACTTCTTCTAATGTGTCGTAGTGGTCGGGATGGTCTAACTCTATGTTAGTGATAATACCTATTTCTGGGCTATGTTTCACCAAAGAACCATCTGATTCATCTGCTTCTGCTACCAAATACTGACTTTGCCCTAGTCGGGCATTGCCTTCCCAAGCATTAACTTCTCCACCTACTAAAATCGTTGGATCAAGACCTGCTTCAAGTAGCATGTAACCAATCATGCTACTTGTTGTCGTTTTTCCGTGAGTTCCTGCAACAGCAATACTATTGTATTGAGTAATTAATGCTGCCAGTACATCAGACCGATGGAAAATAGGGCAACCTAATTCTAATGCTGCTTTGTACTCTAAATTAGTTGTGTTAATGGCTGTTGAACAAACAACTTGAGGTAGTTTTGCTTTTTTGAAAGCAGATAGTTCTTCTTGAGTGTTTAAGGTTACTTCACTAGGGTGAGAATGAGGACGAAAAAATTCGAGGTTGCTTGCCTCTTGTTTACCAAAAATATGAGTACCGATAGATTCTAAACGTCGAGTAATATGATTTGGACGAAGATCTGAGCCAGATACTGGCAGATGACGCTTTGCTAGCACATATGCTAAAGCAGACATACCTATGCCGCCAATACCAATGAAATGAAATGGTCTACCGCCAAACTCTACTGTATCTTTCATTGATTTATCCTCTATCACCACACCACACAATCATCCTAAATGACACGCGTATCATAACAGGAATTCTATTTTTACTGATACTGCCTCTGTACCATTTTTATAACCGATAAGTTATTTGTTTCACTATTGTTTTTCCCATTCCAATCGATTTTACCTTTGTTAGTCATTTTTTCTCTTTCTTAACAGATATTATGATTATTCTGAAAGTTCAAGCTAAATCGGGAAACTCTCAATCGTCATTGTAAATATATGTTTTTTGCTGCACCGCTAAAATTTGCTATAATCATAAGTTGGTAAATAAAGTTTTTGCAAATTGAAGAAAGCCTAAGCGTAAGTGAATAGAGCAATGAGCAATTATTGCAGGCACTTTTGATCCACTTCCATAAGGAAGACATGGTTCGAGCCTTGACAGCTTTGGACGAAGTTCTTTTAGAACGAGTCGTATAAGTGCCTTGATAAAAGCCTTATCGTAAAGATATATTGCAGCGAACGACTACAGACAACAGATGGTTGACTGTATCACTCGTTTTTGAAAACTTTTTCTGGGATTTGTGATGCTATGAACACCCTGATTGCCTTGTCTGCTGATTACCCCAATACTCACTGATACTAGATTATTGGTGAAGTGAACATTTCAAACCTTACGTCATTGGTACCGTTGAGAAAAATTAGGACAATTGTGTGATTGGTTAATTGCACCTTGACTGCCAAGCTGTGAGAACATAGCTTAAGGTTAGTTAATGTGCAACACTGTGCAGCAAAAAACTGTAAAGCAAAATTCTAGCACAGACTAGTAGTTACTGCATCAGGCTGTAGTAATATTTTCATCAAATCTGATTCACAAACTTTTCTATGATAGCCAATCAATTCCCTATTTAGTTCCACCAAGGAGTTGGGGCTTATATTGATAACCACAACCTGTATACAAACAGGTAGGAAGAAAATATTTATTTTTTTATAATGTAAAGCTTTATAGTTATAAATACTCCCCCCTTTGCGGTATGATCGGGGTCATCAGTAGCTTTTGTTAAGTATAAGTAAACAGAGGGCAAGACGCTGTGATTAGAGTTGCAATCAACGGTTTCGGGCGCATCGGGCGTAACTTTGCACGTTGCTGGGTAGGTAGACAAAATAGTAATATCGACCTTGTCGGCATTAACGACACATCCGACCCTAGAACCAATGCTCACCTGCTCAAATATGACTCGATGCTAGGGAAATTAAAGGATGTTGACATCACTGCCGATGATAACTCAATCATCGTTAACGGTAAAACCATTAAGTGTGTCTCCGACCGCAACCCAGAAAACTTGCCCTGGAAAGACTGGGAAATTGACCTAATTATCGAAGCAACAGGGGTTTTCACCTCCAAAGAAGGGGCAACAAAACATCTTAACGCTGGTGCAAAGAAAGTTCTAATCACCGCCCCTGGAAAGAACGAAGATGGGACTTTTGTGATTGGCGTAAATCATCACGATTACGATCACGAAAAACATAACATCATCAGTAACGCTAGCTGTACCACCAACTGCTTGGCTCCCATTGCTAAGGTGTTGCACGAGAAATTCGGTATCATCAAAGGCACGATGACGACCACTCACAGTTATACTGGTGACCAACGCTTGCTAGACGCCTCTCACCGTGATGTTAGGCGGGCACGTGCTGCAGCCATCAACATTGTGCCGACCTCCACAGGTGCGGCAAAAGCTGTAGCATTGGTACTGCCAGACCTCAAAGGTAAGCTGAATGGCGTGGCGTTGCGCGTACCCACCCCTAACGTTTCGATGGTGGACTTTGTGACCCAGGTTGAAAGACCTACCATTACCGAAGAAGTCAATCAAGCCCTCAAAGATGCCTCCGAAGGTCAACTTAAAGGCATTTTGGATTACAGCGAACTCCCCCTGGTATCATCCGATTATCAAGGTACTGATGCCTCTTCAATTGTTGATGCTAACTTGACGTTTGTCATGGGCGGCGATTTAGTGAAAGTCATGGCTTGGTATGACAACGAGTGGGGTTACAGCCAGCGAGTCCTTGACTTGGCAGAGTTAGTAGCCCAAAAATGGACTAAGTAGTTCATTCACTATGGCGGTTCTCATTTGAATCACATACACTACTACGAATAATTTAGAGACGTAGCCCGCAGGCGACTAGCAAATCCACAGGGCTACGTCTCTACATGTCTGTATTGCATGCGACACCAGAAGCGCTATATAAAACAATACCGTTCAGTGAAGGATTGATCCTCCCTAGCCCTCCTTAAAAAGGAGGGAACTAAGCAAGTTTTTTAACTCTGTTGGGGGATTTTACAAAACTAAATATTACTAACTGAACCGTATTGCTATATAAGACAGTCTTTTACCAATGACCAATGACCAATGACTAATGACTAAAATGTTGAAACCCCCGATCAAGATTGAGAACTTGGTCGGGGTATTCTTCTGTTTGGTCATGCAAAATGACTGTTGATCCATCTGTCATTTTTCCCACAATAGCCGCGCCCTCACCAAGCTGTTGTACAAAAGCATATGCTTGCTCTTTTGGCAAGCACAGTACTAGCTCAAAGTCTTCGCCACCGTATAAGGCATATTCCAGGGCTTGTTCTTGTGTCAGCCAATGATTGAATTGTTTTGGTAAAGGAATTTGAGTGCGTTCAATGACAGCACCAACACCACTGGCGCGGCAAATTTGCACCACAGCATCTGCTAAGCCGTCGCTACTGTCCATACCAGCTACAGAGTGTGGGGTATAAGAGTCTAGAATTTCCCATAGAATTGGTAAGACATCTAGTCGGGGTTTGGGTCTTTGGTGTGCGTGAATTAATACTGTGCGATCTGCTGAAAGCAGCAGCGCTTCGCTATCGCTATCACTCAGGTTTTGCCCTAACTCAGGATGCAGCAGCAATTGTAAGCCAGCAGCACATGCCCCGTGAACACCTGTGACAACTATCATATCTCCCACTTTCGCTTTTGTACGGCGAATAATACGTAAGGGGTCAACTTGACCAAAAGCGGAAATGGCTATCGTGGTTGTGGGCGATCGCACGATATCACCACCAACAATTGGGGTATTGTACTTTTGCAAGCATTGTGTCATTCCCTGGTATAATTCCTCCACCCAACTGACAGCAACCTCGCCAGGGAGTCCTAGTCCGACAGTAATTCCTAAGGGAGTTGCACCCATTGCTGCTATATCTGATAAGTTAGCAGCAACGGCGCGCCAACCAGCATCTTCACCAGAAGTCGTGATTTCACTGAAATGGACACCATCAACCAACACATCAGTTGTGACTACCAAAGATTGTCCTGGTTCAGTAGAAAGCACAGCCCCATCATCTCCGATAATTTCTGGAGGACAAAAGCGCTGCAATCTTGCTAAAAGACCTTGCTCTCCAATATCTTGAACTTGCAAAGAGGATAATTCACTGTTCACATTGACACTCCCACTGGGCTTTAGCCGTATGCCCAAGGCGCACGCAAGCGTAAGCGCAAAGCGCAGCGTGCTGTAAGTATTGGGCTTTCTGCTTTTATTACTTTAAGAAATTTTCTTATAAAAACTTTGCAATTCTCTCGACAGCAGTTTCCAATACTGGTGTATCATGCACTAAGGCAAAGCGGACATATCCTTCTCCAGATTTGCCAAAGCCTGCACCTGGTGAGGCTGCTACGCCTGTTTTTTCTACGAGCTGAGTACAAAATCCGATCGAATCTTGACTCCACCGTTCTGGTAACTTTGCCCAAATATACATTGTTGCCTTGGGCGTGGGAACATACCAACCAATACGGTGTAAAGCGCTGACAAAGGTATCTCGGCGTTGGCGCAAGGTGTTAACAGAGGTTTTGACTCCAGTCTGTGGACCTGTCAGGGCAGCAATAGCACCGTTCAAAATTCCCCGATACTGATTAAAATCAACTGCTGCTTTTATCTGGCGTAAAGCATTAATTAACTGGGCATTACCGATGGCGTAGCCAATACGGAAGCCGCCCATGTTGTATGACTTGGAGAGGGTGAAAAACTCAATTGAGACGCTTTTGTCTGGATCAGCTTGTAAAATGGAGGGAGCAAGGGATCTGTCCCAATTCTCGGTTCCTAGTTCTGAGTCGTTACTTTCCTCGAAGACCAAATCAACGTAGGGGAAATCGTGGACTAGGACGATATTGTGTTGTTGACAAAAACTAACTGCTTCCTTAAAGAAAGATAGTGGTGCGATCGCCGCAGTTGGATTATGAGGATAGCTTAAGACCATCATCCGCGACTTTGCTAATACAGGCGTCGGAATATCTGTAAACACAGGTAGAAACCCGTTTTCTGCCCGTATTGGCATTGGGTAAATTTGACCGTTCGCCAAGTGAACTCCCCCTGCATGGGAGGGATAACCCGGATCAAGCAATAAAGCGAAATCTCCTGGGTTGAGGACTGCTAGAGGCAAATGTGCTGTGCCTTCTTGGGAGCCAATGAGGGGCAGTACCTCTGTTTCTGGATTGACGGGAATACCAAACCTTTCAGTATACCAGTTTGCGGCTGCTTGGCGAAAAACTTGAGTCCCGTGAAATAGTAAGTAGCCGTGGGTACTTGGGTTGTGTAAAGATTGGGCGATCGCCTCAATGACGTGCGCCTCAGGTGATAGATCTGAAGACCCCAGTGACAAATCTATTAACTCTTGTCCACAAGCCAAAGCTTTTGTCTTGGCTTTGTCCATATCAGCAAATACATTTGATTGCAGGGGTTGTATACGTTTAGCAAACTGCATTTTTCGTCCTTTGTCCTAAGTCAATTGTCTTTAGTCCTTAGTCAATAGCAAAGAACTAAAGACTAAGGACTAACGACCCTTCGGGTATGCGCAAAGCGCACGCCAAGGGCGAACGCCAGTCACCTACGGTGGGAAAACGCTAGGTGCTACAACGGGGAGAACCCCCGCAACGCACTGGCTCCCCTCCTGCAGTGCTGGCTCACCAATGACTAATTTAGATGAGAATCTAAGAGGCTGAGTAATTTGTCTTTGCTGATGACTCCTTCAGCGGATGCCAAAAGTTTGTCTCCTTGAAGAAGTCTAAAGGCTGGTACACCTTCAACCTGGTACTGCTTGACTGCAACTGGGTTAGGGTCAACTTCGATTTTTACCACTTTCAGGCGATCGCTGTAGGTGGTAGCTGCGGAGTTTACCAGTGGCGACATCAATTGACAAGGTCCACACCAGGAAGCCCAAAAATAAATTAATACAGGCTTATTGGCTCTCAACACTTCGGTTTCAAACTCAGCATCAGTTATGGTTACAACACTGCTGCTCATTGCACTCTCCAGCAATACCCATTAATCATAACTTGCCCACAGACTACTCTATCCCAATCTGAGGACATTAACATACTCTGTTATTTATCCCTGGTCAACCTTGTGGTCTTGAGCCAATGTATCAAAAACCTTGATAAACTCTTTGTCAAAAACACAAAAGATTATCAAGGTTTCTCTTGAAAGTAGTATAAATCCGCTTCTGGTGAACCCAAATGAAAGCGCTTGTCGTAAAAATTACATTTGATCCAATTGCTTGCGTAGCGAATCCAACTCAGCATCAACCACTTCATTCTTATTTGTTTTTGGAGGAGTGGTTTGTTGCGGTAGTTGGGGTTGATTTGGTGAACCTCCGGGTATTGAAATTTGCGCTTTCAAAGCTGCCAATTCATCATCAACATCGCTACTTTCCAAAGCTGCAAATTGGTTTTCTAGATCTGCACCTGCCAACTCGGCTGCTGACTGGGCACGGGCTTCTTGTGTCAAAACTTTTTCTTCCATGCGTTCAAAAGCAGCCATAGCACTGCTGGTATTCATACCACGCACCATGCCTTGAAGTTGCTCTTGAGCTTTTGCTGCCGTAATCCTTGCTCTGAGCATTTCTTTCTTGGTCTTTGCCTCAGAAATTTTGCTTTCCAGTTGGATTAAGTTGCGCTTGAGAGTCTCAACCTGAGTAGTTTGTTGATCTAGACTGGCTTTGAGTGCATTTGATGTGTCAGTAAAAGTTTTTTTACGTTCCAGTGCTTGCCTTGCTAGGTTTTCATCTGCTTTTTGCAGTGCCAGTTGGGCATTGCGCTGCCACTTATTGATTTCGTTCTGAGCATCATTGTACTGTTTCTCAGTCCGTTTTTGGGCTGCTATTGCCTGAGCAACGCCCTGTTTTAGCTGTACCAAGTCTTCCTGCATTTCTGCAACGGCTTGTTCCAGCATTTTTTCGGGGTCTTCGGCTTTACTGACCAGGTCGTTGAGGTTAGCACTGACGACTCGTTTAATGCGATCAAATAATCCCATAACTTTGTTTTTCCTCTTGTGATTTACGCGCCTCGTTGGGTAGTTAGCTTTTTTACTATTTCATAGCTACTTATTTCAATGTAATCGTTTCGGTTTGGATTGGCGCTTCTGAGAGTGTTCTTATTTTTTAAGATAAACTCCAAGTTGGATCATTGCCCAATCTTCATCAATCTGGAGTTTTAGGTAGCTGTTGTCTTTTTTGTGATTCAGTGGAAAGCTGCTTTTGGAGTGATGCTAGTTCTGCATCAACATCACCAGCCTGTTCTAAAGAAGCAAATTGCTGAGCCAAATTATCCGTACTCGTTGTGGAAAGAGCTTGTGTTTGAGCTTCTAGTCGCAAAATTTTTTCTTCCATACGCTCAAAGGCTTTGATGCTATCTAAGTTGGAAGTTGTGCCCAACATTTCTTGAATTTTGTATGACGC
>NZ_QMEB01000221.1:11168-11737 GCF_012912135.1 Brasilonema bromeliae SPC951
GGCGCGAGCAATGTACATATCTTTTTTTGTTTTTGCTTCGGCAATTTTTAGCTCTAGGGTACGCATATCTTTTTTAATTCTAGCCACAACAGTACTTTGTTCGTCTATCTGAGTGGCAAGAGCTTCGCCCGTTTGTTGATATGCTCGCCGTTTGATAAGGGCTTCCCGTGCTAAAGATTCGTTACCTTGTTGAAGTGCTAGTTGAGCGCGGCGATACCATTCTTCTGCTGTAGATTGAGCATTAGCCATTTGTCGTTCTGTGCGCTTTTGGGTGGCGATCGCTTGCGCTATCCCTTGTCGCAATTGGATCCTATTCTCCTCCATCTGTTGGACAGTTTCTTCCAGAACTTTTTCTGGATCTTCTGCACTCACAGTTAAACTATTGAGATTCGCGCGAATCACCCGCATGATACGGTCAATTAGTCCCATGTCCTACCCTCGATGAACTTTTAAATAGGGGTGTAAGGGTTAACAGTCGTCAGTTATCAGTTATCAGTGAGCCAGCGCGAATGATGGCTTTCCCTCACTTGGCGACTGGCGTTCGCCCTTGGCGTGCGCTTTGCGCATAC
>NZ_QMEB01000222.1 GCF_012912135.1 Brasilonema bromeliae SPC951
GAACAGGGAACAGGGAATAGGGAACAGGGAACAGGGAACAGGGAACAGGGAACAGAGAACAGAGAACGCTTAACTCTTAAGAAGGAATAAAAGTTTACGTACAAATTTTTTTCAAAAATCAAATAGGAGTCTTATATCTAAAATACTCAATACATGAATGAATTGTATATGAAATAACATTTTTTCAGTATAAAAGCATAATTAATGACTTTGGAAATATTTTTTTTTAAATAATTATGTGTGGGAATAGTTAAAGGTTATGAGTATGACATAAAAAACAAAATGGTCACGAGGGATTTAACCCCCTGACCATGTATCAACCAAGTTTTACAACACACAACCACACACAATTTAGTGGGGTCTTTTATTATGTTAAACAATCTTATGATTTTGGTCTAGATTTTTACTAGCGACATCTCCTATATACAATTTTTTATTTTTGAGAATATTTACATCAAAAAGAACTCAGTCTTAAATAAACCATTATTATTAAGTGGAAGCATCAGTGGAAATTCTCATAAAATAGCTAGTTACCGGAAAAGCGTTTGCCAGGAATACTAATTTTGACACTGGTATTCGCGCTTATGTTACCCGAATGAGTAAGCCAACACTGAAAAATGCTCTTGTAGACTGTTTGCGATGACTTTGCTTCATCTTTCGTTTGGAATGATGACTCTGCTCGTTGTTGTATAGACTAAGAGATACTGTTTGGCATTACTTATCTGAAAAAGGAGAAGATCTTAAAGATGGCTCGAAAAAACAAAAAATCTGTTATGTCTGAATGTGAGCATCTACTTGACACTAGATGCCCCATCTGTTGTATTGTTCCACCTCATATGCTGGAACACGTTGCAGTGAATGGGAACCCACAGCAGCGTGAGTGGGCGTTTCGCACATTAAATGTTTCGGCACAATTTCGTGGACGGCGGAACGTAGTAGGTGCTGTGAATTTTGCGGTTTCTCCTGGTCAGAAGCGTCGTACTATCTTTGATGCGAAAAATAGTGAACAACTTCCTGGCGTACTCGTACGTGGAGAAGGCGATCCCCCAAGTCAAGATACGGCGGTCAATGAAGCCTACGATGCAGCTGGTGCAACTTATGACTTGTTCAAAGAAATTTTTGAGCGCAATTCTGTTGATGATAAGGGACTGCGTTTAGATTCTACCGTGCATTACAACGTTAAATATGACAACGCCTTTTGGAATGGCGACCAAATGGTTTACGGTGATGGTGACGGAGAAATATTTCAATGCTTCACCAAATCTATAGATGTGATTGGGCATGAGTTAACTCATGGGGTGACTCAGCATGAAGCTGGTCTGATCTATTTTGGAGAATCTGGAGCACTCAATGAGTCATTTTCTGATGTTTTCGGCTCTCTGGTCAAACAGCGAGTCAAAAATCAGACCGCAGATCAGGCAGACTGGATCATTGGGGAAGGTCTATTGACGCCCAAGACAAAAGGCGTTGGCATTCGCTCAATGAAAGCGCCTGGAACAGCGTATGATGATCCAGTACTGGGCAAAGACCCCCAACCAGCGCATATGAAAAACAAATACACTGGTACGGATGATAATGGCGGAGTACATATCAACTCAAGTATTCCCAATTACGCCTTTTATCTAGCAGCGGTGGAAATTGGCGGCTATGCCTGGGAAAAGGCTGGGAAAATCTGGTACATTACTTTACGCGATCGCCTAAAATCTAAAGCCAATTTTAAACAGGCTGCTAATATCACTATCAAAGTTGCTGGAGAACTTTACGATCAAGGAAGTAAAGAACAAAAAGCAGTGCAGAATGCTTGGCAAAAGGTAGGAGTTCTCTAAGAGGATGAATTATGAATCATCAAAGTTTTAACAGTTGCTTGATAACTGTTGACTGTTGTAATGAATGATAACTCATCATTGAGTGTTATCTTTCTTGATAAACTGGGAAATATGTTATGACCTTCCCAGTTTTTATTCATTCTTGCAAAATATAGCAAGACGGAGAGCAAGAAAATGCGGATATCATTTGAACGCACGGGTGGTTTTGCAGGGATAAGTAGAAAAAAAACTGTAGATACAGCAAACATTCCGGCAAATGAAGCTGATCAACTACCGCGATTAGTAGAAGCCGCAGATTTCTTCAATCTACCCGAAAAGATCACAGCTTCTACGACACAACCTGACCGCTTTCAGTACAAGCTAACGGTAGAAGAGGAAGGAAGAGAACACACAGTCACGGTGAGTGAAGCTGCGCTACCAGGAACGCTAAGACCCTTGATTGAATGGCTTCAACAAAAATAGAATTAAGAAAAAATGTTTTTGTTTTTCATTCTGTAGACAGATGAAAAAATAGATTGATTAGAAAACTCATTTTAATGTTGGGTTTCACTTTGTTCAACTGCTACCTTGTCGAACTCAATATAGAGGTGCTTGAGTCCCCGCATGAGTATGTTCGGCAAGTACTGGTAATCACCTTGTGCCAAGCGGATGTTCTTAATCCGTAGCAGCAACCGCTCATAGGCGATCTGCATTTCCTTGCGAGCAAGCATAGCGCCCAAACAATAATGAATGCCATGACCAAAAGATAGGTGGTTGCTGGCATTATGGCGGCGCACGTCGAAACTCTCACCCTCTGGAAATTTTATGGGGTCGCGGTTAGCAGCATCGAAGCGGATCATGACCAAAGACCCAGCTTTGAGATCAACGTCTTCTAGTTTTGTATCTTGCGTCACAACTCGCCACATTCCCGCTGTCGGAGTTTCCATCCGTAGAACTTCTTCAACAAAGTTCTCTACCTGGGAAAGATCTGTTTGTAGCAACTTCATCTGCTGGGGATTCTTTGTCAGCAACAACATCCCACCCGCGATAGCACTGGTGACAGTCTCATTGCCTGCCACTAGTATTTGCTGAATTATACTCAGCAGTTCAGCTGTGTCGAGCGATCGCTCAAAAGCCACCTCCGCCTGTACCAAGTCCGTGATCAAATCATCCTGAGGCTGTTTTTGGCGTGACTCTATGACATCATGAAAATAATGCTGGAAAGCAAGCACATCTTTAGCACACTCGATCTCCTGCTCTTTAAAAAGCATATGGCTTAGGCGCGCAATAAAAGAATCAGACCATTGCTTGAACTTCGGCAGATCTGCCTGCGGCACACCTAACTGCTGAGCAATAACTTTGAGCGGTAAGGGTACGGCAAACTCACTAACGAACTCACACTTGCTCTTATCAATAAAACTGTCAATGAGTTCATCAACAATCTGCTGAATCAAGTCATGCATTTTGTTGACACGCGACGAGCTGAATGCCTTATTCACCAGTGATCGGAATCGCTCGTGTTCTGGCGGATCTGCCGTGAGCAAGGTGTTCATCTGAGGCCAGCCTTGAGCAGAGATTTTCTGCAATTCCGGATCCTGTTCTTCTTTCCCAGCCAGTAAAGTAGAGAAATTGCTAGAGAATACTTTTGTATTTTTAAGAATTTCTATCACCAAGTCATAGCGGGTAACGAGGAAGAGTTTGGCGTCAGTTTTGGGACTAGGTAGCTCCATAATTGGTGCTTGCTCCTGTGCTAGCTTGTAGAATTCATAAGGGCACACAAGCAGTTCAGGGTCAAAGAAGTTGTAGTCCGACAGATGCTTCATGCTTCTAATAGTGGTCAGTGATGGTTTGCTTTGAGTCACTGTACAGTCAACATCATCTTAACAAGTTAATAACGCAACATATTAAACATCCACAACATGCGCTGCTTATATTTGCGTGAAATATAAAGAAATGTCAAAAATTTTCTGCAACAATGGAAGTCAGTTGTAAAGCCGCATTGTCGGATTTCAAAACATTATATTGGAGTTTATGGGTAGGCAACGAGTTCTTTCCGGAGTTCAACCAACTGGCAATTTACATTTAGGCAACTACTTGGGTGCAATTCGCAATTGGGTAGAAATCCAAAGCCAGTATGAAAATTTTCTCTTCATAGCTGATTTACACGCGATTACTGTGCCCCACGAACCAGCAACGCTGGCAGCTAATACCTATACTCTAGCTACTTTATATCTGGCTTGCGGACTTGATCTCAACCATTCTACTATCTTTGTGCAATCTCATGTTTCTGCCCACAGTGAACTGACTTGGTTGTTTAACTGCATCACGCCCCTGAATTGGCTGCAAGACATGATCCAGTTCAAGGAAAAAGCAGTCAAACAAGGAGAAAATGTGAATGTTGGCTTGTTGGACTACCCAGTGCTGATGGCATCTGATATTTTGCTTTATCAACCAGATAAAGTACCAGTGGGTGAAGATCAAAAGCAACATTTGGAACTGACGCGGGATATCGTCAACAGGTTTAATCACTTCTTTGCTAAACCAAATCAGCCAGTGCTGAAGTTACCAGAACCTTTGATTCGTAAAGAAGGTGCAAGGGTGATGAGTTTAACCGATGGTACTAAGAAAATGTCGAAGTCCGATCCGTCTGAGTTGAGTCGAATCAATTTGCTAGATTCACCTGATGAGATTACAAAAAAAATTAAGCGCTGCAAAACTGATCCGATTCGCGGTTTAGAGTTTGACAACCCAGAACGTCCTGAAAGTAACAATTTGTTAACATTGTATATGCTGCTTTCTGGAAAAACCAAGGAAGAGGTAGCGGCGGAGTGTCAAGATATGGGCTGGGGGCAATTTAAGCCTTTGTTAACGGATACGACAATTGAAGCCCTTAAACCTATCCAAGAAAAATATCAGACGGTGACGAACGACAAAGGTTATTTGGAGTCTGTGTTGCGCCATGGAAAGCACAAAGCAGAGGCGATCGCCAACCAAACTCTCAATGAAGTCAAAGCTGCGATGGGTTACTCTATACCCCTATAAGCTTTTCTCATGAGGTTATCTTGTGTTATAGCTGTACCCAGAGACAGAAATGGTCATTTTTTATGCTGGATACGATAAATCCAACTGCTTTAACTTCTTTTCGTACAGCGGCAAAAACAGGTCAATTCCTGATTACCGCCGAGGTAACACCACCTAAAGGCGGTAATCCAGAACACATGATAACAATGGCGGCGACTCTTAAGGGGAGGGTTCATGCCGTCAATATTACTGATGGTAGCCGCGCAGTATTACGGATGTGTTCATTAGTAGCGTCGGCAATTTTGTTACAAAATGGCATTGAGCCGATTTGTCAGATTGCTTGTCGCGATCGCAACCGTATTGCCATACAAGCCGACCTTATGGGCGCTCATGCTCTAGGTATTTATAACATCTTAGCTTTAACTGGTGACCCTGTGAAAGCAGGCGACCATGCCGACGCTAAGGGCGTGTTTGATTTGGAAGCAGTGCGCTTACTGCAACTGATTCACAAACTCAATCAAGGCTTAGACTGCAACGAAAAACCTCTGACTGATGGTGCGCTAGACTTATTTCCTGGTGCAGCAGTCGATCCGCAATGTGCAAGTTGGTCTGGTTTGCAAAGTCGGTTTGAGCGTAAATTAGCGGCGGGAGCGCAGTTTTTTCAAAGTCAATTGATTACAGACTTTGATCGGCTAGAAAAGTTTATGGACAAAATAGCCGCAGGCTGTGATAAACCGATTTTGGCAGGAATTTTTCTGTTGAAATCAGCGAAAAATGCTCAGTTTATCAATCGGTGTGTACCAGGGGTGAATATTCCTGACCACATAATTGATAGGTTAGCGCAAGCAAAAGATCCGCTTGAAGAAGGGATGAAAATTGCTGCTGAACAAGTCAAAATCGCACGTCAATTGTGTCAAGGTGTGCACATGATGGCGGTGAAGCGTGAAGATTTGATTGTGCCAATTTTGGATATGGCGGGTGTTGCATCGATTAGCAAACTTTAAATTTTAAATGTCGGGATTTTGGATTGGCTGGTTTTCGCTAATCCAAAATCTGAGATACACTAAATTCTCAATTACAAGTAATGGCAAGGAAGGGCACGTTTGCCGTAGTTAAGATATCGACTAAGCTTTACTTAAACCATCAAAAATGCTTCCTAAAGATAAAGATTTAATTCTCCAAGAAAAAGTAAAACTCTACAACAATATTGCCAAGATAAACAATTGTGAAGGTCGCCTTTTGGCAGAATTGGAGATTTATCCCACGCCACGCATTATTTGGGAATTTGAAATCCTTGGCAATGTTCAGTGTAATTTTCCTTCACTCTCACTTGACTCAAACACAAAAAATCCGTTGATTGGACACTGTTTTTCCATAGAACAGCCGATATGCACTGGCGACTCTTCTAATATTGTTGGACCACTCAGAGCTATAAGGGGTGCTACTGCTCAGGCTGTTTATGGTGACATGGAGGATACAGCACATAAATTTATCTTTTACCTGCCTAATACTCGCTTTCAGTACAATAGTGTCCGCCAAGAAATATTAATAAAAATCCTAAAAGAGGTTGGCAGTGATACAGAAGTTAGTTGGGAGAACGGAGGTAGGTACGTACAATCAGCTATAGATAATATTTGGAGTATTCGCTTAGATATATGGACTGATGCACTAAATTGGCTCAACCCCCAAAATCGGAACACAGGTAGCCTCATTACTACAGTTGGAACCCTTTACCAGCGAAAATATAAGCCGACAGAGCCTGAAACCTTATCTGAACTTCAAACTATTACACTCAGCAATGCTTTAGAGCAGCTCAAACATCTTTGCTTGTTTCTGTCTTATGCCAACGGCGGCTATATTGGTCCTCTTTTCATTGAAGGTTACGAGTATACTCAAAACCGATCGCATCCCATTCAAACTTCTTGTGCAGTTGCTCTGACATTTCAAACCACTCCACTAGAACAATTGTGTTATTCATGGGTGACTGTGGACAGCGACTTGAAAGTGTACATGGAGTGCTTCCCCGCTTTTAAGGGCATAATGCAAAACCCAACATGGAGACAGACCTATGACTTTACACTCACTCAGTATTTTCAAGCAACGCGACCAGGAATGCGTTGGCAAGTTGTAGCAACTGCTGTAGGTGCTGCCCTTGAGCGGTTAAGTTACACCATTCTTGTTGAAGAAGAAACTAATGCCACAACAAAAGCTGCTTGCGAATTACTCTTTGATATCAAACAAAGTCAAACCGCTAAACAATGCTGGAATTTAGGTAAAAGTTCTGGTCAGGAGAATATTAGTGTAACTGGCAAACGTCTGAGATTGTTACTCGAACGCATAGGTTTAACTAAGAGTAAAGGATATGACGACATAGACGATGTACCTTCGTTTCTTGAAGTGCGAAATGATGCAGTTCACCCTAGAGTTGGCAGCATGACAATTGAACACCGCTGGAAGTTTATAAAACAAGCAATTCAGTGGATTGATGAAGTTTTGTTATGGCGACTAGGTTACAGCAGCAAGTACTTGGATCGTACGCAAGAGTGGGAGTCGTCTACACTTCCCCGTTATGACCTAAGTTTACGTGCTTCTAGTTGGTAACTTTGCTCACTCATAGCTTTCATTGTTTGTGCTAAACAAGTTACTGAGGAAGCGGCAAAACTCAACTTCATACATCAAGACTATGCCACAGCATATCCCGTATACTGCCTGAGTTCAGGCTCTCGAAACCCTAAGACAATGTGGTTCTCGGGGATTCCAGCTTCTGTCAAATCTTTGGCAATACCGTGTTCAGTACCATCGCGCTGAATCCAGAGTTTGTTGTTGATAATGTCGATGTGAATAATACAACCGTGAACTCGGCGATCGCCATCCCACCCCACATTCACCAGCAAATATCGGTCGTTCTTGCGATCAAAGACGACTTCGGTTTGAATCTCACCGTAAGCGTAAGGAACAGCAGCATATTCAGAGAGAATTTTTTCAGTAATCTGTCTATAGCTGTCTAGGGTATCCATTTGAGAATTACCTCCATGCTAGGGTCAAACACAATGAGCTTGACACGACCTTTGCTTAATAACAGTTTACCAATTGGTTCTTCAAACAGGTCTATGTAAACTCCATTGCGGATAGCAAGGTATAAAACTCGTTCTGGTTCTTTTTCTGAAAGAATATCATTGTAGAGAATATACTGCCCCAGCGCCTTTTCTAAATCATCGATATCAGAGCGACCAACAAAACTTTTAATTTCGACTGCTATTTTAGACTTTTCTTTCTCAGCAGCGATGAGTTGTTCTGCTCCCAAGTCAACATATAAATCTTTTTTACCCAACTCAAGTTTTAGAGGATCGTGGGTTATTGTCCATCCATCTTTGAGCAGAGCATTTTTAACAGTGTTGTGATAAATATCGCGTGAAGGCATAATCTTTAATCAGTGAACAATGAACAGTGAGATCTGATAACTGATAACTGTTAAATGTCTACTTTATAGACAAAATATAACCCAATACGGTTCAGTTAGAGCTAAAAACCTGATTTTGCGTAGGTTGGGGAGCGTAAGCTCCAGGAGGGTTTCCCTCACTTGGCGTCTGGCGTTTGAGGAACGAAACCCAACATTCTCGGGGCTTTGTTGGGTAACGCTATCGCTCTACCCAACCTACAATTATCCTTAACTGAACCGTATTGAAATATAACCACAACTATGATTAGCAGGAATTGCCTCCATCATCTTGTTAGGAAAAGCTAATTTTAGATTCCGCATTAATTCAATAAAGCTATTCTGTTCATGTCTTGCAAACCTCGGATTACAACGTTTGGGACAGGTACAAAATATCAGATGATCTACTCTTGTAAAGGCAAAACAGTGATTAACTCAGAAAATCTAGTAAAATCTCCAGTGTTATGAGTTAAGAGCTGAGGAATACCGTAAACTAGCATTGTGGCGACAATATTCGCATCATGCACTTGCTTGCCACCACTAAGAATTTCTTCCATTAGCGTCAACAACCTTTCAGTCACATGAAAGTTATCTTCAGCAACTCGAAAGCGGTTGGAGAAATACCGCACGTCTTCCACTAGGGAAGAAACAGAAATTTCTCCAGTTAAGTCACCTTTCCTTGTCATAGCTGCTAAATATTCCCTGAGAGTTTGGCGACTGATCCATAGTTCAATTCCCTGTTCTTCTATAGCTTGAAGTCGTTCCGTAGCTTGTAAGTGAAACGGTGACAAAGCTAAATTGGCATAAACCAAAATATTCGTGTCGATGAAGACAGAGTTATCAGTCGTTTGCATATAAATCTTCTCGGCGGAAAGTAAGGCTTTCCGAGACTAATCCTACAGGATAGGCAGAAAATTTTAGAGGCGGACGCTTTTCCTTAATTATCTGCTTCTCTACCAAAGGTTTTTCATCAATCACCACCACCAATTTATGCTCACCTGCTGGGATATCTGGTGGTAACTGTACTGTGATTTTCCCATCTTCTGTAACTGTAGCAATTGTCGTAATCGCTTTCATCTCATTTCTCCTAAAATATGACGGTAGCGTCCCCAATGATCATACATATCCTCACGTCTTAAAGAAAGATTTTCAGGTCAAGAACTGTAATTGTCTACTGGGAAGTTTAAAGGTGGATGCTTTTCCTTTGTCTCTGGTTTTTTGGGTAAAGGCTGTTTAGCAATTATCACCACAACTTTATGCTCACCTGCTGGAATATCTGGCGGTAACTGTACTGTCATTTTTCCATCTTCTGTCACTGTGGCAATTGTTTCGATAACCTTCATATCATTCCTCCTTTTTACTCCATCACTGCTAACACTGCTTTCGGCAACAATTTATCTTTAAACCAAACAATCCTAGCAGGCACATCATTTAATTCAACTCCGGCTTTCTCCAAATTCAATCGTTCAGAAATAGCCAAAATTAAATCATCACGTCCTGCACGCCGTACCTGTGAAAACTTCTTTTGTAAATATTCTGGTCGCCAATAACCAACTATTTCTAATAACAGCGATCGCCCATCAGGATGCACTAATCTAAAATCGGGAATCATCACACTTCCAGGAATAGGAATTAAGTCAACCTCTCGCTCTAACACCCAATCCGTTTTCGTTGACTCCCACTTATCAGCAAAAGACTCTTCCAACATACTGTCGTATGGTTTACCAGTGGAATAATGAGACACCAAACCGCATTCAGAATTGAGAGTAAAACGTCCAGTTTTCCATGTATTTGTGTATGGATCACGAATTTGTAATATCGTGGAAAGACTCCATTTTGTGACATGAAGTAAAGCCGGAATCAGCTTCGCTATAGCCAAACCATACCGCGTACTGGGAGTAAACAAACTCGTCGGACCATCAATAGTAATTGTAAAACCGTGGTCAGCATCACCCTCAATATAAGACATTAATTGAAACAACTTAAGGTAACGAAACAAAAGCTTATATTGTCCCGGAACATTGCGATGAGCATTTATCACCAACTGACTTGCTCTATAAAACACTCCCTGCACCTGAGATAAATTGTATCGATGCAATAAATCATGGGGTGCTGGTGCATCAAAAGCTATTAAAATTTTATTTTCAGATAAATCCGCATATAATCCCTCACCTACTTGTTTCGGCAAAACTTCGCGTTCAAGTTCATGACTCAATTCATCAGCAATTTTTGTTAAAGTCGTTTCTGTCAACTCGCGACTCGGAGGAGACTTCGCCGCCAAAGCAAAAACCCTTTCTCGTAACATTTGAGGTTCCAGAGGACTCACCACCTCAAAAGTGCAGAAACTGCTTTTGAGGATATAAGCTAAACCCCGCTTGACTCTATAATCTGGAGTATCCCCCTCCAACTCCGACAACTGACGCTCAAGCGTACCCTGAGTCTCACCTACCGCTTTTTGAAAACAACTTGTTAACTCAGTGGCGATCGCCAAATGATTATTATCAATCTTCAGTCTCTTCGGGATTATCTCTTCCCCATTTTGCCTGTGGCTTAGTAACTCTGTTGGTAGCATTGGACTTTTGAACCGCAGATAAACGCAGATAATTATTGCAACATTATCAGCTTTCATCCGTATTTATCGGCGGTTTCTTTTGAACTTTATAATTTATCTCCAACTGTTCAGCAGCCTTAAGACTCTTTTCCTTCCCACTCCCGTAAACAACCCGCAAATTCCCTTTCTTCTCCTCTTTCTCTTGGCGTTCTTGGCGTTTTGGCGGTATGTCCTCCGGAGACGCTGCGCGTTCGCGAAGCGTCTCCGGAGGAGATACGTTTTTCTTCTCCATACCTCTTCTCCTCGCCGAAGTCCCCTCCTCACTCGTATCCTCCGCCACCACCTCGTACAAAATCGCCTGCTTCTTATTATCCTTACCTTTTCTTAAAACCCTTCCCAATCTTTGAATATACTCCCGTGTCGAACCAGTACCAGATAAAATAATCGCAACAGAAGCCGCAGGAACATCAACACCTTCATTCAACACATGAGAAGCAACCAAAGTTTTAAACTCTCCCTCACGAAACTTTGTTAATATTTCATGCCGTTCCTTGACAGGAGTTTGATGAGTAATTGCTGGAACCAGAAAATTTTGAGAAATGTGGTAAACTGTCGCATTATCAGCAGTAAAAATCAAAACTCTTTCTGGATAATGTTCTGTTAATATATCAGCAAGAACTCTTATCTTCCCATCAGTACCCAAAGCAATTTCTTTGGCTTGACGGTGCGCTAACATTGCTCTACGTCCGGCTTGCGATCGCGCACTCATTTGCACAAATGTTTGCCAACCTTGAAGACTCCCTAAAGATATCTTTGATTGCTTCAAAAAGTCATTGCGAACTTGAATCAGTTGATTGTAC
>NZ_QMEB01000223.1:0-4205 GCF_012912135.1 Brasilonema bromeliae SPC951
CAGTCATTCTATAGAAGAAATTCTCCGTCGCCGGGGTCAATCTGTGTGCGTCTTGGCAAGTGGCGATCCCATGTGCTTTGGTATCGGTGTCACTCTTACCCGCCACATACCCATTTCTGAGATGACTATCATCCCCGCCCCTTCATCCTTCAGCCTTGCTTGTGCCAGACTAGGATGGTCACTCACCGAAGTAGAGACATTAAGCTTAAACGCTCGTCCCCCTGCTCTCATCCAAACCGCTATCTACCCAGGAGCACGTCTTCTAATTTTAAGTGAAGGAAAGGAAACCCCGGCAATTGTCGCTGATATCTTGACAAAGCGTGGTTTTAGTGGTAGCAAAATTACCGTCCTAGAACACATGGGCGGTTCTCAGGAAAGAATTATCGCAGGCACAGCCGCATCATGGAGAACAACAGAAATAGCTGATTTAAACACCATCGCTGTAGAGTGTATTATCGATGCTGGAGTCGTGCCGTTATCTCGGCTGGCAGGACTACCAGATGATGCCTATCATCATGATGGACAGTTGACTAAGCGTGAAGTGCGAGCAATAACACTTTCTGCTTTAGCTCCCACACCAGGACAGTTGTTATGGGATGTGGGTGCGGGGTGTGGTTCGATTGGTATTGAGTGGATGCGGAGTCATTCTCGGTGTCGGGCGATCGCCATTGAACAAAACTCCACCCGACTACAATATATTGCTGACAACGCCTCCGCTCTTGGTACACCTTATTTACAAATTGTTGCAGGCAAAGCTCCCGCCGCACTCAAAGACTTGCCTCAACCCGACGCCATCTTTATTGGTGGTGGTGCAACAACAGAAGGTTTATTCGAGGTGTGTTGGGAAGCTTTGCGTCCGGGTGGGCGTTTTGTTGCTAATGCTGTGACGATTGAAAGTGAGCAGAAGTTGTTGCAATGGCACAATCAGGTAGGTGGAGAGTTGATTCGTGTTGCTGTGCAACGGGCTGCTCCCATTGGCGGGTTTTTGGGGTGGAAGCCGATGGTGCCAGTGACGCAGTGGGTGGTGAGGAAGTAGTTGGAAGCGAGTATCCTTTCGAGTTATGTATCAAGTGGATAATGCTTGATTTGGATTGTGTCGTGTATCAGGTCAAGCAGCTTTTTTTGGGGTTGTTTTCTAAAAAAAATATGCAAAATATGATGTAAAAATGCCATGTATTACCCATAAATATGAAGATATAGTCATTGTAGAAGAAGTGGCAACATAAAACTCTATGGAAAGTCTCTTTGAACAGAGCTCTGTTCATTGAACAGATTTTAATTTCAATGGAGTGAATTGCATGAAATTAGTAATAGTATTGACCTCCTTACTGATAGGTTTCGCCAGTTCGTTAGGAATATCAGCATTGCTCGCTTTGTCATCATTTGCCGCACAAGCAACACCCACCACGTCAAATGCTCAAATCGCTTCTCAGCCGCCGCACAGATCAAAAAAACAACTGGTGATGACAGAAGACAACGCACCTTATTCTGAGTTGATGATGAATGGATGGCGCGCTTTTAGCAAGGAGGAAGCGCTTCGTTTATTTGGTAAAGCAAAGTCAAGGGCACAGGGTTTCAAAGACCCAAAACGAGTACAAGAAGCTGAAGACGCTATCAAAAACGTAGATCAGATTGATTTTGCAGCAAACCGAAGAAAAGCCGCAGACAATCTAGAAAGGGGTGTCTCTGGTATGCGAGAAGAAGGCAGAATAGATGATGCCAATGCGCTCCAATCTCTAGCTAATAGAGTTCGTAGCGGCGAAGTGAAAGGTATCTATGATATGATGCGTTGACGCGCACATTTCACTAGTGCATGATGACGAAAGTTTCCGTTCAGTTTTAGAGATGGGGCGAATAGGGAGGGCTGTTTCATACCATTTCACGAAAAGCCTGATACAAATAGAGCGTTGATAATAAAATCCCATCCCGCAATAGATTTGACTTGAGATGTTGTGAATTTACTCAATTGTTTCCATACGGCTTCTTGTAACTCGTTCAAAGTCTGGAAGCATTCCCAACTCAAATGTTTTTTAATTTCTTCCCAAAAACGTTCAATCGGATTGACTTCCGGTGAATGTGCCGGCTGAAACAGTAGAATGATATTTGACGGTACTTTTAGATAATTGCTGAAATGAAATGCGCCATTATCGACTTGGATAATATGTAAATCCTCTGGATATTCTACTGCAAATTTTTCTAAAAATATTTGAAAGCACATTGTGTCTAAATGCGAGAATTCAAGAATGAAGTTCTCTCCACTCATTGGTTCGACTACACCATATAGGTAAAAGTTATCTCGTTTCCATTGAGTTAAGCCTATAGGTTTAACTCCTTTGAGTGTGATTAATTTTCCTGGTATGGTTTGAAGACCAAATCTGCTTTCATCTCCACACCAATAACGAATTCTTCGGTTTTTTTCTGACGGTGATATCAGGTATTTCTTGATGAGTTTCAACCAAGATGGGAGTTTTTTTTAAAATCCTCTGCCACACCCTTGTTTTGCTTTATACTACAAGGACGTGGTGTTTTTAACTTCGCTTTTAGCTTGTAACGTACTACTTCATGAACGACTTTGTACGATGCTTCGATGCCCTCGGATGCTCTCAACCAAGTACGGATTTCCTCGTAACTTTTAAATCCTTCGCTTTGAGATAGTTCTTTTTGAAGATGCGATACGCCTTCAGGCGTCTGCGCTCCGCGCAATCGCACTTCGAGCGGGATAGTTTTTGGTCGCCCAGGACTCTTTTTTTGGTCGAGCAGACTGATTAATCCTCCTTGTCTGTAAAGTTTTAACCACCTTTGTACTGTTATCCTACCTCTGCCCACTAGCACTGCAAGATGTTGTACTGTCTCAACTTGACGCGTTTTGAGTAGATATAATACTTGGATTCTTTCTTTCCCTGAAGCTGTTTTTTGTTGCTTCAACAGCATTTGAAGTTCAGACGCCTGTTCTTTTATATCCAGCTTGAGAACCCTACACATTTTTGTTCGTTATTAATTAATGCCCCTGGAATTATATGTATCATACTTTTCGTGAAATGGTATGACAGCTAAACGTTGTAGAAAATCGCTTTCTTTGATACGGTGAGACCAGTGCTGCAGGAGGGTTTCCCTCCGTAGGCATCTGGCGAACCCGGAGGGTCTTCGTAGGGGCTGTCGAGGGGATGGTGCCAAACTGCGATTTTCAGGCAGTTTTGATATTCTTGATTTTGGCGGATAGAGTTAAGGGCTTTGCTGAGGGCAGAGGAGTTGATGCTAGGGCGGGATTTGTAGTGGTGATCCAACTCCCAAGCAGAATTTAGCCCCAAGACGAGAATGTTTTGTTCTTTGAAGTGGTGCAAAATGCCTTGCTCGTCATACTCTAAAGGATAGGGTTGGTGTTTGATGGATTCATAGAATTTGCTGAAGTGGGCAAAGCGCTGTTTATATTTTTCTTCGTCTCGAACTTCGATGTAGTCACCACCATCAATATCTCTTCCTGGTTTGAGTTGACCTTGATAGTTTTTGCGCCTATGTGGTGTGTAAGCATCTTCTGAGAATTGCCAATTGAGGTCATGGTTACCAGGAACGATGACAATTTGCTCTTGCTTGAGTTGGAATTCTTGGCAGAGTTTGTCTAAAAACTCTTTGGCTGCGTCGTATTCTTCTGAGGTGGATTTGTTAGCAATGTCACCGGAGAGGATGAGGACATCGAGGCGGGAGCGATCGAGTTCTATCTTGAGATCATCTGCGAGTTGGCTACACCATAAATCTGCATTTTCAAGCGTGCCAAAGTGCAAGTCGGAGAGATGGAGAATGTAAGTCATGGAGATAGAGGTGGGTGTTGGTTGTGGGCGAGGTGGTTGAGTTAGGGTGTAGTTGTAGAATTTGCAACGATCTTGAATGTTAGAGATTATATTTAGTAGATGGGTTTCTGTGGTTGTTAATAAAAAATGAGTCAATTCTGGTAGTTTTTCAGGACTAGTGATATTTCGTAACGCCTGAGCAGCACTCCTACGCACATCAGAATCTTCATCGTTCAAAGCTTGAATCAGTCCAGTGACTGCTGTAGAATCCCCGATTTTTACTAACGCCCCAACCACTCTTCTACGCACATCAGAATCTTCATCGTTTAAAGCTTGAATCAGTCCAGTGACTGCTGTGGAATCCCCGATTTTTTCTAACGCCTGAGCCGCCCTCCTACGCACACCAGAATCTTCATCGTT
>NZ_QMEB01000223.1:4215-11631 GCF_012912135.1 Brasilonema bromeliae SPC951
CGATTTTTTCTAACGCCTGAGCCGCCCTCCTACGCACACCAGAATCTTCATCGTTCAAAGCTTGAATCAGTCCAGTGACTGCTGTAGAATCCCCGATTTTTACTAACGCCCCAACCACTCTTCTACGCACATCAGAATCTTCATCGTTTAAAGCTTGAATCAGTCCAGTGACTGCTGTGGAATCCCCGATTTTTTCTAACGCCTGAGCCGCCCTCCTACGCACACCAGAATCTTCATCGTTTAAAGCTTGAATCAGTCCAGTGACTGCTGCGGAATCCCCGATTTTTCCTAACGCCTCAGCCACCCTCCAACGTACAAAGTAATCTTTATCGTTCAAAGCTTGAATCAGTGGAGTCACTGCTGCTGAGTTTCCGATTTTTACTAACGCCCCAGCAGCACTCCTACGCACATAAGAATTTTCATCGTTTAAAGCTTGAATCAGTCCAGTGACTGCTGTGGAATCTCCGATTTTTCCTAACGCCTTAGCTGCACTACTACGCACATCATAATCTTCATCGTTTAAAACTTGAATTAGTGCAGTCACTGCTGCGGAATCCCCGATTCTTCCTAACGCCTCAGCCGCCCTCCAACGTACAAAATAATCTTCATCGTTCAAAGCTTGAATCAGTGGAGTCACTGTAGAATACATGATTTTTTCTAACGTCTTATTAGCACTAATAAGCACATAAAAAACTTCATTTTTCAAAGCTTGAATCAGTGGAGTTACTGCTGCTGAGTTTCCGACTTTTTCTAACGTTTTATTAGCGCTACTACGCACATCAAAATTTTTATTTTTCAAAGCTTGAATTAGTGGAATTACTGCTGAGTTTCCGATTTTTTCTAACGCCTCAGCAGCACTCCAACACACAAAATAATCTTCATCGTTCAAAGCTTGAATCAGTGGAGTCACTGCTGCTGAGTTTCCGATTTTTCCTAACGCCTCAGCAGCACTCCAACGCACAAAATAATCTTCATCGTTCAAAGCTTGAATCAGTGGAGTCACTGCGGAATTCCCGATTTCTCCTAACGCCTCAGCAGCACTCCTACGCACAGAAGAATTTTCATCATTCAAAGCTTGTAGTAAGAGCGAAACTGCATGTTCAGAACGTGTGATGCTTAATAATTCAACTTTAATTTTTTGAAAAACTTCTAACCCAACAACTAACGCCACCGTTTGCACCTGAAATTCTGGTTTTACCGCACCTGCTAGCCTTGCTGCCAACTTAAGATCCACCTCTAAAGCTAACTTTACCACCCGCAGCGCTTGCTTCTCTTCTTCCAGCAACTCCAACATCACGGCTAGGGGTTCAGTCCATTTCAGGTAATTCAAATATTCCCGTTTCAGCTTGTCGTCACTGAAGTGCCGTAGCTGCTTCCGTAAACTCTCGGCGGTGTTCGAGCAAAGTTAATCGTAGTCATCAGCGAAAAGCTGTGTTTTCATCTCCGCCTAGAGTCCTTTCCTGATTTATCCCAATCTCAGCAACGCCTCAAGATTTCTCTATGTCTAATCTATCACCGGCAACTCCAGAACCTGAAAACCAATCACTTACGGAATTTGAACGCAATATTTTGGAAAAAGAATACTTTTTCTTGCAAACGACTATCGAAGACTACAATAAACAAATTTGGGTTATCAAAGCTCTTGGTATCACAGGCACTGGGGCTATTTTAGCGTTGATGTTACAGCAAAAAACTAATGGAAGTGCGATCGCTTTAATTGGTTGTGCAATTCCCGTATTTTTCTGGATATTGGAAAGTCAATGGAAATACTTTCAGCGCGGTTTCTATCCCCGTGTTGCAGAGATTGAATCTATTCTCAGCAATCATGGATTACGATGTCCTTGCATATACGGTGGATGGACTCATGCTGTCAAGCATAGCTCTTACTCGCCCAAACGTAGCAATTACCTCAAGGATGGTTTGTTAAACCCTAGTGTGTATGTGAGCTATGTGTTATAAATTGGGTTTTTGTTACTCATGGCTATAATTGCACCTAGCTTAGCAAAATAATTAGACTGAGATTTTGCACCATTCTCAACAAACGTAGGGTGGGCACTGCCTACCAACATTAAAATGAGGGTTTGCGATTTGGATGGGCAGTGCCCACCCTATAAAAGATTGTTTCGTTTGACTCGCGGCGGACATATTATGGGTAATTTGACGGACTGTCTACTTATATAGCAATCCTAAATCATAAGCCCTGCGGGCACGCTGCGCGTTAGCCTCTGGCGTGCGCTTGCGCTTACGTGAACAACAAGATTCCCGACTTCGCAGAAATTGTCGAGAATCTAAGCCTTCCATAAAGCGATCGCCCTACACCTGTCACTTCCTCAGCAATCGTAAACCACTCAGAGTCACCAACACCGTAGAACCTTCATGCCCAATCACACCGAGAGGTAAGTTAATACCCCCGACAAAATTACCAACCAAAAGCAAAACAATAAAACCCAAAGCAACAGTAATATTCTGCTTGACGATCGCCTGCGCTCTTTTACCCAAACGCATCGCTGCTTCTATTTTCTCCAATCTATCTGCCATCAATATAATATCTGCGGTTTCCAATGCGACATCACTGGCAATCTTGCCCATCGCAATTCCCACAGATGCTTGAGCTAAGGCTGGGGCATCATTGATACCATCTCCCACCATTGCCACAGTTTGATACTCTTTTTGTAAACGACGGATGACATCAAGCTTATCTTCTGGTAAAAGTTCTGCATACACTTGATCAATTCCTACTGCTTGGGCGACGCTGTGAGCAGTGCGCTTATTATCGCCTGTTAACATGACGATTTGTTCAACTCCCAGTTTTTTCAAATGGGCGATCGCTCTTACTGCTTCTGCTCTGATTTGATCTGCGATCACTACCACGCCTAGCACCTGCTCTTGTTGTGCAACCCAAACAACCGTTTTACCTTCCTGTTCTCGCAAGTCTGCTGCATCCTTCAACTCACTTGGTAAATGAGTCACATACTGTTTGACAAAATTCGCTTTTCCGACAATTACCTCTTGGTGCCCGTTAATACCCACAATTCCCTGCCCTGGTATTGCTCGTACCTCAACTGCTCTTGACCAATTCAAATCCTGAGCCGCCTGTACAATAGCTTCGCCTATAGGATGTTCTGAAGAAGATTCGACAGAAGCAGCGACTTTTAAGACATCTGCTTCTGTATATCCACGAGTAGGAATGACTTGAAAGACTTGCAGCTGTCCTGTTGTGAGAGTACCAGTTTTGTCGAAGGCGATCGCCCGAACTTTAGCAATCATTTCCAACTGGGCACCATTTTTGAACAAAATCCCCTGTCTCGCACCATTCGCAATCCCAGAAAGCAGTGTGGGCATAATTGCAGCCATCAGCGCACAGGGAGAAGCTACCACCAAAAAAGTAAGAGCACGATAAATCGTCGTTTCCCAGTCCCAATTTAAAACAAACGGCGGCAAAATTGCCAGCAACAACCCAGCCACCACAATAACCAGCGCATATCTCCGTTCAAATCGCTCAACAAATTGTTGAGAAGGAGGTGCTTCTGTTTGTGCTTGTTCTACCAGACGAATCACACGCTGAAGTAAACTGCTTTCTGGTGGTTGATGCACTTTAAGCTTGAGCGCACCATAGCCGTTGAGTGTACCTGCAAAAACTTCCTCACCTACCGTCTTCTCTATAGGTAAGGACTCTCCTGTAATGGCGGCTTGATTGATGGTACTCAAACCAGAAACAATCATTGCGTCGGTGGGAATGAGTTCGCCTGGTTTGACAACAATTTCATCTCCCACCTTTAGCTGACTGATGGAAATGATTTCCTCCCCTCCAGAACGCAAAACCCTTGCTGTATCTTGTGTCAAGCTCATCAAAGAGCGGATGCTGCGTTCCGTTCGTTGCATAGCGTAGCCTTCCAGCGCCCCACTAATTGCAAAGATGAGAATTAAGATTCCGCCATCCAGAATAAGATGGTATTCCCTTTGCCACAAGCCCAAGATCGCAGCACCCAACGCCGCCACAATCATCAGTAAATCAACATCCAGTTCTTTCTCTTTGAAAAGGGTTGTTAGTCCTTCACGGGCGCTTTCATAACCACCAATGACGTAAGCTGCGGGTAATAGTAGTAGCGCCCATCCTAAAAAATTGAGATGTAGGGCGAACCATCCAAAAAACAACAGCACTCCACAAAGGATGGCGGCGATCGCTTCTGTATGTTCTTTGGTGAATTGAGTTAGACGTTGTCGGTAGAGCATGAGAGTGAAATTATGAACACTCTCTCAAGCTAAACCTTGACATTAATGTCAATGTCAAGCGCAAAAGTGGTATGATGGGATGCGAGAAAACAAAGTAGGTCATTTTGTGTCTGTCTCCCTTGCAAAGAACCATGCACGCAATTATCACGCCACAAAGAATAGAGTTACCTCCAGGGGCTGTCTTAAAACTTTTGGGAAGTTGGCAAGACTACCTTGCTTTGAGTGAACAGTTGGGCGATCGCACTGTACCTCGTATTAAATATCGACTCGGAGAAATTTTGTTGATGGCTCCTTTACCAGAGCATGGACGCAAAGCCAGTTTGATAGCGGATATTGTTAAAGTTTTGCTTGACCATTTGGAGCAACGATATGATTCATTTACTCCAATAACTATGAAGTTACCAGAGGTAACAGGCATTGAACCAGATTATAGTTTTTACATTGAAAACTGGAAAGCAGTAGTAGGCAAAAATCGGATTGATTGGGAGTCTGATCCACCGCCAGATATAGTTATCGAAATAGATGTGACAAGTTATACAGATATTTCTGACTATCTTCCATACAAAGTACCAGAAATTTGGTTGTTGAAAAACAATCAAATAGAAATATATAGACTACAGGGTGAAGTTTACACAACAGCAGAAAGCAGATACTACCCTAATATTTCAGAAATTGTGCAGCAATGTCTACAAATTGCTGACTCGCAAACGACAAGTGACGCAATCAGATGGTTAAGGAAATTTTTGCAAGGGTGACAGAATGACCAAATCTCTTACTATCAAAGAACTTACGTCAGCAGTGGGAGGCGGGATGACTCCGCGCATGGTTCGCCACTATCATGAATTGGGGTTACTTCCTCAACCAGTGCGATCGCCCAGCAATTACCGTCTCTACACCGAAAAAGACGTTCTCAGATTACAACGCATCGTCGCACTGAAGCAGCAAGGGTTTCAACTCAACCACATCCGCCAAATACTGGAAGTGGAACCAGAAGAAGACACAACTGCTAGTTTGATGACGCAATTACAGCAACAATATCGGGCTGTCATACAGCAAATTTCACAATTACGGCAAACAGCATCTGCATTGGAAGGGTTATTGGGGCGCGATCGCGATTGTGAAATCATCCAAGCTGAAGTTTTGGCACAACTGAAGCTACTAGAAGTAGACACATCCGGAGGATTAGGCGGACTGGAAAAACTCTGGAATGGGTTGGATGCTCAAGTTCATGCTCATCCAGAAGCTTTTACTGAATCGTTGGAACGCTTGCTACCTGACCTTTATAGCCGTTCTGAAATAGAACAAGACCTCATTTCAAAGCTGGTTTTGGCTTGTGGAGATGTGAGTTTGGCGTCGTTTGTCAGGTTGAGTGATCGGGCGATCGCCACGAGTCGTCAAGCCCTCAAATCCGGCTGTCAGATAGTTGCGGATATCCCAACGGTAGCTGCTGCTCTAGATAGAACAAGATTAGCTCATTTGGGATGTCCGGTAGAAACCTTAATTGATAACTCTCATATTACCACTGCCACAGAAGCAGAAAAAGCATTTTGGCAACATCAAGAATGGCAGGAAAAATTACACCAAGTCTCCCCAGGTTGTGTGTTGGTGATTGGCTATGCTCCAAGTGTGCTACTCTCTGTATGTAAAGCCATCCAAAACCAAGAAATTCAACCAGCGTTAGTCATTGGAATGCCCATTGGCTTTAGTCATGCTCCTGCTGCTAAGCGACAACTGATACAATCTTGCGTACCTTTTATTACAGTTGAAGGAAGCTTGGGAGGCGGCTTATTAGCTGCGACTGTCCTGAATTCTTTGGTTGAGTCACTTATTGAGAAACCTGATTGTCATTGTTACTTAGGCAACTATTAATAATAGTATAAAAAAATGCTTTTATAGCACGGTTTCAGAATGTCCCATACGAGAATAAGATCCAATATCGTTGTGAATCAAAAATAGGACAAAACAAAGTAAACAATGAGATTAGCTGTTTATGGCAAAGGAGGAAGTGGAAAAACTACTATTAGTACTTGCCTTTTGCAATTTCTGAACTATTTCTGTGACTTCCAAGTTTTAGGTATTGATGGCGATCACAATTTGCATCTAGCTGAAGAACTGGGTGCAACGCCTGTCGAAATGCAGCGAGGGAACAAGGAACCTGCACGGGATATTGGTAACGATTTAGATTGGTTGCGTTCTTACTTTGCTGGTACCAATCCTAGAATTACTGCGGATTTACCCATGATTAAAACAACTCCACCAGGGGAAGGATCGCGTTTGTTGCGGTTAAGAGAAGCAGCCGAGTGGCGGGATCGCTATGTGACTCTCATTGATGGAGTTGAATTGATTCGAGTTGGTGATTTTACGCAAGACGACTATCGCAAGAAGTGCTTTCACAGCAAAACCGGGGCGATTGAGATTTTCTTAAAGCACGTTTGGGAAGATAACAACGAGGCAATTATTGTTGATATGTCAGCAGGTAAAGATGTTTTCGCTTCACCCTTACCTAGCTTGTTCGACAGAAATATCTATGTTGTCAAACCAACGCGCAAGTCAGTCACCAATGCAGGGGATTTTCTCGCACACGCCAAAAACTTTGGTATTGACATGCTAGTGGTGGCGACTGACATCCGTTCCCGTCAGGAAGTCGCAGCAATAGAACATTATCTCATGCGACCTGTGGATGCAGTCATTCCCCACGATCCATTTTTTGTCCAACGGGACTCGTTAGTACTGTCTCGTCCACCTCATGTTCGCGAAGCCAGCTTTACTGTATTGGATGCTTTCTACAGTTTTACCGATTTGTTGCGTCAGCTTCCCTCACATAATTGGGAAAAGCTGCTCACTCGAATGTTTTACCATCACGAAGAGACTGCACATGATTGGGCAGGAGTCAACTTTACAGCACAAATTCAACCTGGTTTCAATCCATTTGAGCGCTTTCAAAGCAACAAACTCGCCACAGCTTAACAGTTAACAGTTATCAGCGCATCTTGCCAAATCTTTCTCTGACAAAATATGAGTTTTGAAATACAGCAATCCTAGATAAATCGTGAACAAAAAAACGTAGACGCGGAGCGGTGAGACAGCGCTGCAGGAGGGTTTCCCGACAGAGGCGACTGCGTTCGCGTAGCGTCTCCGCAGGAGATACCCGAAGGGCTTCCCGCAGGGTACCGCAAAGGGGAG
>NZ_QMEB01000224.1 GCF_012912135.1 Brasilonema bromeliae SPC951
CCGTTTTTTCCAAAGCCTTTGTCGCAATCACAGTCCCAATTGCGATCGCCCCAGCAGTCAGTGGTTCCATGTACTACCTCGTAAGCGCGGTATCTTATTTATTTATTGATACATCGTTTTTGTTCTCAATTCCGCAATCAAATCAGTGTTGAATTTAGCAATTTAGCAATTCTGACTTTTTATAATGGCTCAGTCATGTTTAGTGAATTCATTGACGATAATTGGGTAGTTTTGAAATTATGAGCGATAAGCCGGAGGCTTGACGCAAAGCGTATCGCATTGTGTGCCCCCCGTAGGAGATGTTCCCAAAGCGTGATTGCATTACCAAATCACATCAACAGGGTACTGAGTAATCTGACTGTCTACAGTTACAATTGGCATTTTTTCCACTTGGCTCTGAGCAATAATTATCCTGTCGAAAGGATCACGATGTAAATCTGGTAAATTTGTTACTTGTAAAGCGTGAACCATTTGAATCGGTAGACTTTCAAGTCGATTCATTGTCAAACGACTTGGGATATAGGTTTCTGGAGGTTCAGGTAAATTTAGTTTTCCTAGACGTACCTTAATAACGATTTCCCACGCACTCGCAGCACTTAAAAACAACACATTACTTGGGTCAGCAATTATACTGCGAGCCGTGGATGACAGTTGAGAATCATCTGTGACCCACCAAATGAATGCATGGGTATCAAGTAATACTTTCATTCTGGATGTCTAAGGGGATAAGAAAATCGTTTAAAACATCCTCCGGTAAGGGTTCGTCAAAGTCGGGGGCAATGAATACCTTAGCACTGTCCAATCCTGGAATTCGAGGTAATGGTTGGTTAGTTAGAGGAACAATGCGAGCAATGGGAGTACCAGCTTGAGAAAGAATAACTTCTTCTCCCGCCAAAACTCGACGGAGCAATTCTCCAAAGTCAGCCAAGTTAGCAGGGAGTTCTGCATTATACATTGATAGTCACTCCGAATTGTTGCAACTAGTGAACTACTTTTATAGGTTTGGTGTGATGGAGTGTCGCTTGATGTCTTCAACAAGTATATCAAGCAGCAAGATTCTCCATCTGCTAACTAATACCAATTTGAAAAAAGAATGCAACAGATACACACTCCCAAACCCTTGTGATGTCTGGCTTTCTTCCGGATTGAATTTTGAATTTTGTTAGCGCAGCGGGACGCAGTCCATTTTGAATTGGTATAAATCCTACCCCTGCTTTAGATACAATGTATAATCTACGCAGTCAGAGATGATCTAAGCAAAAATCACACGCTAGAACTTAATTGCTCTTGCCCATTTTTCCGCAAATTCACCCCATGCCATATTTGACTTCAGCTAGCGAAATGCGTTCTCTTGTTGCTGAATACACTCAAGCTCATACTTTGTGGATTGATACAGAAATCGCAGAATACAAAAGTCGTAGTCCGAGACTATCGCTGATTCAGGTATTAGATGATCCAACAGACTTGAGTGGCGATCGCATCCATATTTTAGACATACTCAACCATCCTGATATTGTGGCTGAGTTTATCGACAACATTATGCTCAATCCCCAAATTGAAAAAGTCTTTCATAATGCTAGCTTTGATGTGAAATATCTGGGTAATAAAAAAGCTACAAACATCACTTGCACTCTGGAAATGGCAAAAAAAATTCCCTACTATGCCTTACCAGTACCTAACTACCAATTAAAAACTTTAGCAGCAGAACTTTGTGATTTTAAGAATATAGAGAAACAAGAACAAACCAGCGACTGGGGAAAGCGACCACTCACAGAAGAACAAATAGAGTATGCTTACCTAGACTGCATTTATCTTGCTCAAATCCATCAACGTTTGATAGAATTAAACAAAGAAATTAATCCAGAGCCTACCACAGAAAACCTAACATCACTGAATGCAAGATATGCACAGCTTGAGCAACAATGGAAAATCATAGACTCGGAGTTCGCGCATTTACAAGAGCGAATCAAAAAAGCTATGCTTGCTCAGAATCTACCAGAAAGTTCGTACTTCAAACTTTCTTCCTCTGAGCGAAAAACAGTGAAGGTAGCATTTGTAGAACTCGCAAAGCTAATACAAACTCAAGACATAGATTTCGATTTTCCGATTACACTAACTCAAAAGCTACAAAAAGATTTAGGAGAAAATTTGGAACAACTGTCTGTAGATATTGAGAAAACCACTGCTTGGCGACTGATTCCCAAAAATCAAGAAAGTCAGGAAAATACTGACGAGTGATCAACAGTTATCAGTTAACAGTTATCAGTTATCAGTTATCAGTTATCAGGTAGGAAACGGACTCGTCCACCCCTTGTTTACTGTTCACTGTTTACTGTTCCCTGTTCCCTGTTCCCTGTTCCCTGTTCCCTATGTTTCTTCAGAAGATGACTGGTAAAGAATGAAAGCTGTCTGCATAGCTGCGTTTACCGTATTTGTCGCCCTTGCAACCGTTTCCTGTAGCAACAGTGACGATGTTTTAGTAACAGAAATTGGAGTTCGTCCTGTTGGACGCCCTGTAGCAACACCATCTCAATCCAAAGACTTTTATATTGAAGGTCAGTATCAGCAAATTAAAGGGAATTCACAAGGAGCGATCGCTTCTTATACCAAAGCAATTAACCTCAGTCCCAACTATGGAACTGCATATAACAGTCGGGGACTTGCTCGCTTTGATGTAGGAGATCAGCAGGGGGCAATAGAGGATTACAATCAAGCCCTTAGCATAAATTCTAACGATGCTCAAGCTTATAATAACCGAGGAAATGCTCGCGCCGCACAAGGAGACAGAGACGGAGCGATAGACGATTACAGCCAAGCGATTCGCCTCAATCCTAAATATGCCGAGGCATACAATAATCGGGGAAATGCTCTTTCGGCAAAGGGAGAGAAAAACCAGGCGGTAGACGATTACAGCCAAGCGATTCGCCTCAATCCTAACTTTGCTGTTGCTTATAATAATCGGGGAAATGCTCGCAGTGCTCAAGGAGATAGAGACGGAGCAATCACAGATTACAACGAAGCGATTCGCCTTGCTCCTAATTTTGCAGCAGCACACAATAACCGAGGAAATGCTTATGCTGCACTAGGTGATAAAGAAAAAGCTATGCAAGACTTGCAGCGAGCAGCAGAAACCTTTGATAAACAGAATAATAAACTACTCTATCAACAAGTGATGAACAATATTAAGGAGTTAGGGCAGTAGTGTTAGACGCTTTCAAGTATTTGGAACAACACTTGGATTGCGTTTGTTAAAATAGGCAGCAATGGTTATGTCATTTAACACTATGTCAAATACTCTCACTGATATTGGCACTCTCATTGACAGTCATCCTGGAATTCATGGAGGCTGTCCTCTGATTGCTGGCACTGGTGTCACAGTGCGACGAATTGCTATTTGGTATAAACAAGGTCTTAGGGCAGAAGAAATTGCCGCTAGGATTGGGCATTTAACGATAGCACAGGTTTATGCAGCTTTGACGTATTATCATATCAATCGAGAAGAAATCGATGCCGACATTGCTGCCCAAGAAGCAGAAGCTGACCGCATAGAGGCATTACATAAAGCCAGCAGACAGTCGTGAGTCAAATTCGCTTGTACATGGACGAGGATTCTGGTGATATTGCATTAGTCCTGGCTCTACAAAATCGTGGTGTAGATGTAATCACAACTCTAAGTGTAAACCGATTAAAATATCCAGACGAAGAACAATTAATTTGGGCAAGGTCGCAAGGTCGCGTTTTGTACAGTTCTAACATTCAAGATTTCTATCGTTTACACACAGCTTTTTTGACTCAAGAACAACCTCACTCAGGGATGATTTTAGTACAGCAGCAACGTTACTCAATCGGAGAACTGATGCGTGGTATTTTGAGATTGGTTGCTGCTAAATCAGCAGAGGAAATGGAAAACGAAGTAGAGTTTCTTAGCACTTGGATAGAGGAATAAATGTGAGCGATACCGCTCACACAAACCTAAACACTTATTTGTTGTTCTTTGGCACGTCGCTGTAGTATTTGCCATGCGGTAGACGTCACACAAGAGATTCAGATAACCGCTGAGCAAATTAATCAGTTACGTGAGATGCTGATTGATTAATTAGTTTTTACTGACAAATGTCTGTTATTCCTTCTGTATCTATCACTGTTCCAGGGACAACTGCTAATCTAGGACCAGGTTTTGATTGTATTGGTGCGGCTCTAACGCTGTACAACGAGTTTAAGTTCACTCGCCTTGATATACCGCCTTACCTTGGGAAGGTCAAAATTACTGTCATGGGTGCGGAGGCTGAACGAGTTGTCACTGATGAAAGTAATTTGCTCTATCAAGCGTTTGTGAAATTTTATCAATATAGAGAGCAGACACCGCCACCTGTAGAGATTGAGATTCATCTTGGTGTTCCACTGGCGCGGGGTTTGGGGAGTTCGGCGACAGCAATAGTCGGTGGGTTGGTTGGTGCCAATCTGTTGGAGGGGGAGCCTTTGAGCCAGTTGGAAGTGATGGAGTTGGCGATCGCTCTAGAAGGACATCCGGATAATGTGGTACCAGCTTTGTTGGGGGGGTGTCGGTTGGCGGCGACGGGGGTGGAAGGTGAACCGCAGAGGCGCAGAGAACAAAAGAGTTGGGAGATTTGTGAGGTTCCTTGGTGTGAGGAGATTGTACCAGTGGTAGCGATTCCAGATTTTGAGCTTTCAACGAAGGAGGCGCGCCAGGTTTTGCCTACTGAGGTAAGTCGTGCGGATGCGATTTTTAATGCGGCGCATCTGGGATTGTTGTTGCGTGGTTTGGAAACTGGCAGGGGTGATTGGTTGAGGGCTGCTTTGCAAGATAGGTTGCATCAACCTTATCGAAAAGCATTGATTCGAGGTTACGATGCGGTTTATTCTGCTGCTGTTGAAGCTGGTGCTTATGGGATGGTGATTAGTGGTGCTGGTCCAACGCTGTTAGCTTTGACGGATAAAGCTCATTCTCAAGCTGTGGCTCAAGCGATGACAGCAGCTTGGATGGAGGAGGGGATAAAAGCAGAGGTGCGATCGCTCTGTGTTGATACTCAAGGAGCAAAATCAATTCAAAATTCAAAACTCTAAATTTCAAATATAGATACGTGGTTATATGTCAACCGTATTGTTTGAGATATTCATAGGTAACTTTATCTGTCTTCTTGTTTAAGTACTGAGCCTTTAACTAGCGCGGTTACACCCTCGCAACGAATGAAAGAAACACCTTTTTCCCTTACACCCCTATACCCTTACACCCCTACACCCCTACACCCCTGTGTTTCTTGAAAGAACTCTCCTCGCCAGATAACCATCCTAGGACAGAGTTAATATAAAAATTTGTAACGGTGGCTGTTGCCGCCGTTTTTTGTTGACGTAGCAAAACTTTACAATTAGAATGGATTCGAGCTTGAAATGAGTATTTATTCTTATGCAAATCTAAAGATTTGGTTTTTGTAAGGAAACAATGTTCACAAAACTATGAATTGCTTAATATAATGTAATTAAAAAGAAAAACATAAAGTGATTGAAAGTGATTGTCAGCGATGAATATGATCGATTTTCCTTGGTTAACAACCATAATCCTATTGCCAATGGTGGCTGCTACAGCCATCCCCTTTATCCCAGATAAAGAAGGCAGAACTCTCCGCTGGTATGGTTTGGGAGTTGCGTTTACAGACTTTGCCCTGATGATTTATGCTTTTTGGCATAACTACGATTTTCAAAGCTCTGCATTCCAATTAGTTGAAAAATATTCTTGGATTCCTCAAATAGGTTTGAATTGGTCTGTAGCGGTTGATGGCTTATCGATGCCGTTGATACTGTTGACAGGCTTGATTAACACACTCGCAGTATTCGCGGCTTGGAAAGTAACTACCAAGCCGCGTTTGTTTTATGGTTTGATGCTGGTGATGTATAGCGCCCAAATTGGCGTGTTTGTTGCCCAGGATTTGCTGTTGTTCTTCCTAATGTGGGAAATCGAGTTGGTACCTGTGTACTTGCTGATTTCTATCTGGGGAGGAGAGAAGCGCCGCTATGCAGCTACCAAATTCATTCTCTACACTGCTGCTGCATCAATATTTATCTTGGTAGCGGGCTTTGCAATGGCATTCTCTGGAGACACCGTTACCTTCGACATGGCAACTTTGGGAATGAAGGAATATCCCAAAGCATTTGAACTCCTAGTGTATGTGTGCTTCTTGATTGCTTTTGGTGTCAAGCTGCCGATTTTCCCTCTGCACACCTGGTTACCCGATGCTCACGGTGAAGCCCCAGCACCTGGTTCGATGATTTTGGCTGGTGTTTTGTTGAAGATGGGTGGTTATGCACTTATCCGCATCAACATGGAGATGTTACCCGACGCTCATGTTTACTTTGCTCCCGTGCTAGCAATTTTAGGTGTGGTGAACATTGTCTACGGTGCTTGCTGTGCCTTTGCTCAAACAAATCTTAAGCGGCGCTTGGCTTACTCGTCAGTTGCTCACATGGGTTTTGTCCTGATTGGTATTGCTTCCTATACAGAGTTGGGCACCAGCGGCGCAATGCTACAGATGATTTCTCATGGTTTGATTGCTGCAAGCTTGTTCTTCCTCGCTGGCGTGACTTACGAGCGCACTCACACCTTGATGATGGACAAAATGGGTGGTATCGCGAAAGTTATGCCCAGAACGTTTGCTCTCTTCACAGCGGGTGCAATGGCTTCTCTGGCGTTACCAGGGATGAGTGGGTTTGTCGGTGAGTTGATGGTTTTTCTCGGAATTGCCACAAGCGATGTTTACAGTTCTAGCTTCAAAGTTGTCGTCGTCCTCCTCTCGGCTGTTGGTGTGATTCTGACTCCGATTTACTTACTGTCAATGCTGCGCGAAGTCTTCTACGGTAAGCAAAATGAAGAGTTAGTGCTGGATGCACTCGTACTGGATGTTAAACCACGCGAACTGTTCATCACTGCTTGTTTGATACTTCCCATCATCGGTATCGGCTTCTATCCTAAGTTGGCGACACAAACATACGACGTGAAGACTATGCAAGTCGCAACTCATGCCCGTCAAGTTTTACCAGTTGTCGCTAGACAGCAACCAACAAGTTTATATTCCCTTATATTTACAGCACCAACACTGGCTGATTCACAAGTTCCAGGTTTGGTTAATATTGCTGAGTAATATTTGTTCCCAGAAGGCTGGCGCTATCAAAGAATCCTAGAAAGATTATAAATGGGGGGTGATTAAGCAATCACCCCCTAAAATTTAGTAATAAAGTCACATCAGCTCATGACTTTAGTCCCATGTAATTCCTCGGTAAAATTTTTAGTATTAATTCGGCATTAACATCAAGCACTCAAAACCTGACCCGAATTAGACACGGGTTAGGTTTTTTTCTGTAGTTATATAAAAGAGTTAGGCTGGAGTTGAGGACGCAATCATCATGGGGCGAATGGTACTACAACTGCGTCACCGTCCTGCAACCTTATATCTTGACTTAAGTCTTTTTTTAACCTGTACTTGCACAAATCTACAGGAATTGTTTGTTTCGATCCGTCAGAAGCCTGCCGACGGACTTGAATTCGGCAGGTATCAGCATATAAGGTGACACCGCCAGCTGCCTGAAGCGCTTTGATTACAGTAGGCAATGACCGAGACTCTGTAAAACGCTCATCCGATGGTGTAGAGTCTGCCAGAAAGTATGCCCCCGGAGCTGTCACTTCTCCAATCACGGCAATATGAATCTGCCGCTTTGTAAGGTTTTGAGTGCTAGTCTGTGCCTGATTGCTTAGGTCAGCAGACCAGAGAATTCCGCCCACCAACGGAGCGGCTGACGCTGATTGGGATACTAACGCGCTTGGTAAAGCGGTCATCAAAAGACCAACGGAAGCTAGATATTTTATTAGGGCTGTCCGAACTCCGATTGTGACGTTTAGCATGCTTTTAGACTTCTGGTTTTTTATTTGTTAATTGGCAATCGCTCGCCTAAAGTTCCCTCTGCTTTGACCCCATATTTTCGTCTAAAGTTTCACCTTGAGAATGCGCTCCAGCAAACCCAGGAACATATTTGACGCACTTCAATAAACCCAAGATTTTCCAGTATCCGAACTACTTCCTGTGGTTTGAGAACAGGTATGTTGCTCATAAGTGTTTACTGGATGACAATTTGTTGTATACCAACAAATTCTGTCTGGAAAACTAATTCCTCATCTTCCAAAAGCATCTCGATGACTTGACGTAAGTTATCTTGTAATTCGTCTAAAGTTTCACCTTGAGAATGCGCTCCAGGAAACCCAGGAACATAGCCAACATAAAGTTTAGTATCAAGATCTCTCTCAACAATCGCAGTAAATGTTTTCATCGGACTTGAGTTTTTAAACTAGTTTAACGGAAAAAATGCAATAGAAAAGACCTCATTATCTACGGTCTTCTAGTTCTAATCTATACAACCCATACCAATGACGAACTGCAAGCCAGATAACTGAAAGCAAGCCTGCAAGGCTGAGAGTAAGACCACTAAATGGTACTAATAATCCAAAAACGGGTAATACAGCCCCAGCAATTGTACAGATAAGGGCAGCTAGAGAAACACTGCGATTTTTTGACCCCAAACCCCATGTCAATGCTAGTAAGACAAGTGAAATGAGAGTCCAAGCTAGCTGAGGATTTATGAAGCGACTGAGGTAAGTCAAACTTAGTAAACAAGCAAAGAAAACACTACCTGCAATTGCCACATTTGTCAAGCTCATGGGTAGTGATAAATACAGCAGCAATATCCACCAGAAAAATATTGTCGGTGCTAGCAATAGCAGTCGCGGCAGGACACCAGTGTGACGAATGGGATCGGTGTAGGTGTATACTCCA
This sequence comes from Brasilonema bromeliae SPC951, assembly GCF_012912135.1. GTDB lineage: Bacteria > Cyanobacteriota > Cyanobacteriia > Cyanobacteriales > Nostocaceae > Brasilonema > Brasilonema bromeliae. The sequence goes on from NZ_QMEB01000224.1 coordinate 8,838, forward strand.
AATGGATTTTTCACTGAAACATTATCGTCAAAGACCCAAGTAAATTGAGTTCCTTGTCTGTCATTTTTTATCTCACTGGGTACGATACCACTGGCAAAATCTGCTCCAGGAAAGTTGGCGTTCGCTAGCAGACGAAAGTTAGAAAGCAACTGCCCATTAGCACTATAAACCCAGCGCGGTGCTCCTTGTGCTTTATAAGTGACTCTTAAACTCGTTTGTTCTCCCGGTTGTAGTTGAAAAGGAAAGCTATAGTCACCAGGATTTGTTTGTGCGAGTCTGGTAGCGTCACGCTCTACTTTATAACTTTGCAATAAGGAGTAACCAATGGGTGGTGATGCTTCAAAGAAAAAACTATTAATATCTTTGAGTTGGTTAACAACTTTATAGTCAGCAGTATAGTCTATTTTATAAACTGCCCGACGACCTCGAACATCTGGGCTTTGGTCAATCTTAACTTGAATTTGCGAGCCACTTAATGTTAAAAAACGGCTGAGCTTTCGTTTTTCATTTACCTTGACTATCTTGCCATTAACTTGAGTGGTGTATACATATGGCTCTTCAGTCATGTATCGTATTTGAGGCGCTATTTGTTCTAACCTTTCACCAGCGACACTCTCGGCAACTTGAGCTACTTTTGCCTGTTCCCAATGATGGTAACGATTGCTCAAAGTTGAACAAAGGAAAAACCCTCCCACCAGCAGGATTAACACCAAGGTGAAATGCTGTAATCCCCGCAATAGTTGAGAGTAACTAACTGCCCACTCTCCAATCAAAATCTCTTGCTGTTGTTGATTTTGACGTAGGGCAAAGCTCAACAAAGCAATGGCAATTCCCAAAGCTAAAACCAGAAATACTAATAACAGTGAAGCTTTAAGTAGATGCGTTCCAAATTGGATCAGTTCGCTAGGATGCGTTAAGTCGGGTAATCCTGGAATGCCTTGGGCTGATTCAGACATGGAGGGGTGTTGGAAGAGTTTGGAGATTCTGACTGAGAAAATCTCCTAAAAGTTTCTTACCAAAAGTTAGCCTTTACCTTCATCCAGGATTGTTCCTTCTAGATTTGCATTATCCAAGTTGGTTTGGTTTAAATTCGCTTCATGGAGTTCTGCGTTCTTGAGATCTGCTTGGGTGAGATCTGCTTTCGCCAAGTCAGCATGACTGAGATCTGCTTCGTTTAAAGAAACTGCATTGAGGTTAGCTTCTTGTAGATCGGCTTCGCGTAATTGAGTACCGATTAACTTTGCGATCGTCAAATCAGCTTGACTCAAATTAGCACCGTCCAAAATGGCTCCTTCTAGAATTGCCCCATCTAAGATGGCTCCACTCAAATTAGCTTCCGTGAGATTTGCTTGATTTAAATTGGCTCCATTTAAGTCAGCCTCTATTAAGCTTGCGTGACTGAGATTAACCCTGCTTAAATCAGCTCCATCCAAAATGGCTCTGTCTAAAATTGCTCCACTAAGATCAGCTCCTTCCAAGAATGCTTCGCTCAGGTTTACTTCAGTAAAATCTCTTTTACCAGCAGCGTATTGTGCCAATAGTTCATCTGCTTTCATTGCTTCGCCTCCGACAAGTTTTGACTTCTTTTGTCAGCTACATTAGCAATTTTTTGGGAGTATGCCAAATTTACAAAAATCGCTCCCAATTTTTTGAGGGCAGAGGGGTACTCTGCCCTCGAAGATGAAACTAATTAATTTTCATTAATTTTCATTTTTATTTTCAAGCTGCTTCGTTCCAACCAAAAAGTCTATATCTTCCCTTGGCAGTTTGGCAGACACTTCCTTGTCTCCTGGAAGAGGAAACTTAACATCAAATGCATCTTCGTTGCATTCTACAACCCTTCCTACTAGACCTTCTGTCAGGTTCTCGTCTACATCGCGATTCAGTCCAACTAAGTCGTTTTTCTCAATAGGTGTTGAATTGTTATTCTCATTAGCCGTCATATTTCCGACCTCCAGTTACTACTAACTATTAGAGTGGGCTGTCAATGCTTTCGCAAAGTATTTTGTTAAAGTATTCTGTTAATAATCACACATCAGTTGCAAATGCACTTCCTACCTTTGCCCGATATTGACGCTTTGTACCTTACCTATGGATATACGAATAAAGGAAGAGCTGATATGCGGGGTGCTGACCTAAGCCCTTGTAAGAATGAGAGTTTCAAGTCTTTTGATTAGCTGATTTAAACCGACCTGCGACAAATTCTCGCTTTTGTAAATGCTTGCTTTTGCGTCCGGTAACACGTTCGCGCCACATCCGAAAACTGGATGCTTTCATTTCACGGCGCATGAGGGCAATGACCTGCTTTTCTTGCAAACCGAATTGTTTTTCAATTACCTCAAATGGAGTCCGGTCTTCCCATGCCATTTCGATAATACGGTCGATGATTTCGGAATCAAGTAATGGTAGTTTCATTGGTGGTTAACAATGTTTGTAAGAGAATGTTTGTAAAGTCTACCGTTGTATTGAGATCCCCCCTAGCCCACGCCAGACGCTACCCTACGGGAAGCCGCCCTTCGGGCGTCTACAAGTCGGGAGACCCTCCTACAGTACTGGCTCAACGGACAGGTGCCTCAAGTCGGGAAACCCGCCCACGGCACTGTCCT
>NZ_QMEB01000225.1:0-7098 GCF_012912135.1 Brasilonema bromeliae SPC951
GCGGTTCGGGCACGAGCGGGCCGCCGGCGAAGGTCAGGGCCACGCGCATCGTGAGGGCGAGCGCTCCGGCCTTCGAAGCGACGGAGAGGAACGCGCCCATTTCGGCCGTCGCCCCTTCGAAGACGTCGGGAGCCCAGAAATGGAACGGGAATGTGGCCAGCTTGAACGCCAGCCCGACCGCGAAGAAGAGCCCGCCGAGCACCAGCATCGTTTGACGATCGGCCAGCGCCGGATCGCCCAACGTCGCGGCCAGCCGCTCGGCCATGGTCGGCAGGTGGAGCGAGCCGAGGACGCCGCAGAGCAGGCTCATGCCGTAGATCATGACGCCGGAGGCCGCGGCCCCGTAGACCGCGTATTTGAGCGCCGCTTCGCTCGCCTGGCGGCGGCCTTTGTTGAGCCCCGCGAGGATGTACGTGGGGACGCTGGCCAGCTCCATCGCCAGGAAGATCATCAGCACGTGATTGGCCGAGGCCATGCTCATCAGGCCGATCGTCGAGCCGATCACGAGCGAATAAATGTCGGGGCCGTCCTCGTCGTCGGGGACGCCGGTCAGGCGGGTCAGTCGCAAGAATAGGACGAGGAAGCCGGCCAGCAGGATCCGCCAGAACTGCGTGAAGTGATCGTAAACGATCATCCCCGTGAACAGCTCCGCGCCGACCCGCGGGCTGTGCGGGCTCTTTTCCACCAGCGGCAGGAAGAGCGAACCCTCGCGCGCGTCGAGCACCGCGACCAGCAGCGCCGCCAGCGCGCCGATCGTCGAGATCAGATAAGCGTCGCCGCGGACGCGCCAGCCGGCGACGCGGACGACGAGCAGCAGCACGATCGCGACGCAGAGCACCAGCTCGGGGAGGAACCCCGCGATCGAGCTCTTCGCGTCGGCCGCGACGTATTGCACGAGGGCGTCGAAACTCACCGCGTCGCTCCCTTCGCCGCGTCGCGAGCGACCTCGACGACGGCCGCGGGCGGGTCGGCCGGCCGGCTCCGCGCGGCGGCGATCGGGGCGAGCACGCCGGGCCGCGCGCCGGCCGCGACGACTTCCCGCGCGATGTGCGTCGTGGCGGGCTCGACGTAGCGGAACACCAACTGAGGCAGCACGCCGAAGACCACACTGAACGCGACGATCGGCGCGAGCACCGCGATCTCGCGCGGGGTCACGTCGGCCACCGGCTCGCGCTCGATCCCTTCGGGTTTGACGCCGTAGAACACGCGCTGCAGTGCGGTGAGGATGTAGCCCGCGGTGAAGATCGTCGTGACCGCGCCGATTGCGGCCGCGACGGGCGAGCGACTCCACGTCGAGAGGAGCACGAAGACCTCGCCGATGAAGCCGCACAGCGTGGGCAGCCCGAGCGAGGCGAAGAAGACGACCGCGGCCATCCCCGCGCCGACGGGCATCTCGCCCGCGAGGCCGCCGAAGCGGTTCAGGTCGCGATGGTGCAGGCGGTCGTAGAGCACGCCGACGATGAAGAACATCCCGGCGCTGGTCAGGCCGTGCGCGATCATCTGGTAGGTCGCGCCCGACAGCCCCATCGACCACGAATCGACCAGCGCCGCGTCCGGTCCGCTCGCCCACAGCGACAGGCCGAGAAGCACGTAGCCCATGTGGCTTACCGAGCTGTACGCGACCAGGCGTTTGAAGTCGGTCTGCGCGAGCGCGGCGAGCGCCCCGTAGACGATGCTCACCGCGCCCAGGCCCGCGAGCACCGGCCCCATGACCTGCGCCGCGATCGGGCAGATCGGCAACGCGATGCGGATCAGGCCGTAGCCGCCCATCTTCAGCAGCACGCCCGCCAGCAGCATCGAGATCGCGGTGGGGGCCTCGACGTGGGCGTCGGGAAGCCAGGTGTGGAACGGAACGCTCGGGACCTTCACCAGGAAGCCGATCGTGAGCAACACGAACGCCCACCACTCCAGCGTCTGGCCCCAGAACAGCGGCGCGGCGCGGAAGACGTCGGTCTCGCGGGCGAGCGTTTGCAGGGCGACGATGTTGAACGTGCGGACCGGCGGGCCGTCGATCCGATTCGCGGCGATCTGAGCCACCGCGTCGGCCGGCAGGTGCGCCGCCCGGAGCTGGTCGTCGGTGAGCTTGGTGAGATCGCTGGCGAAGTAGAGCATCAGCACCGCGATCAGGATCAGCGCCGAGCCGAACAGCGTGTAGATGAAGAACTTGATCGCCGCGTATTCCTTCCGCGGGCCGCCCCAGACGCCGATGAGGAAGTACATCGGCAAGAGGACCAGCTCGAAGAAGACGTAGAACAGCAGCAGGTCGAGCGCGAGGAACACCCCGACCATGCCCGTCAGCAGGATCAGGAACAGGGCGCTGTAGCTCTGCACGTTCTTGTCGATCGACCAGCTCGCCGCGGCCGCCAGCACGCTGACGAAGGTCGTCATCAGCAGCAGCCAGAAGCTGATCCCGTCGACGCCGAGGAAATAGTAGACGCCGAACGACGGGATCCACTCGAGCGTCACGACGTGCTGGATCGTGCCGACCCCGGGTCGAAAAGCGTCTTCCGCGCCCTTCGGCCCGACGACGAGCAGCGCGGCGGCGAGGGCGAACACGACGAGCGACGCGCCCAGCGTGATCCAGCGGGCCGCGTCGTCGGAGCCGCGCGGCAGGCCGGCGCAGAGAATCGCCCCGACGAGCGGAACGAAGACGATGAGGCTGAACCAAACGGCGTCTGTCATGCCGGTGTCGGTTGCGCGTTAGGGACGCGCGGCCGGGGGCGAAAGCCACCAGCTCGCGACCAGAAACAGGCCGGCCGCGCCGACCGCGAGAATCAACACGTATTGCCGCAGCCGCCCGGTCTGCACGACGCGGAGCGAGAGGGCCGTCTCGTAAATCACTCGGGAGATCGCGTTGACGAACCCGTCCACGATCCCGCGGTCGAAGCGGTCGTCGACGCGCGCCAGCCACACGGCCAGCCGCGCCGAGCCGTCGACGATCCCGTCGAGAACCACGCGGTCGAACCACTTCGCGGCGCGCGCGACGGCCAGCGTCGGCGCGACGAACGCGGTGCGGTAGAGACTCGTGAACCGACCCTCGCTCCGCAGCGCCCGCGACAACGGCGCGAACGAGCGGGCAAGCTCGTCGGCCGAGAGCCACCGCCAGCCGTAGAACGCGGCCGCGATCGCGAAGCCCGCCAGTCCCGCCGCGAATCCCCCCAGCGACGCGGCCAGGTGCAACGCCGGCGTGTGCGAAGCGGCTTCCGCGGGAATCACCAGCGACGGCAGCCAGCGACCTTGCGCGATGTCATCCGGCTCGGCCAGGGGCTCACGCCCCGTCCGAGCCGAGGGAACATCGGCGACGTGAGCCGTCGAATCGGCCGACTCCGGCTCGGATCGGGCGTGAGCCCCTGGCCGAGCCGTGGGAAGAACGGCTTGACCGAGAAGCGGCGACAAGCCCGCGTCGAGGCCGAACGTCCAGCCCGCGGAAATCGCGAGCGTCGCCAGCACGACGAGCGGCACGGTCATCAGTCGCGACGGCTCGTGGACGTGCTGACGCGCGACGGGGTCGCGCGGCGGACCGACGAACGTCAGGAACCACAGCCGGAAGATGTAAGCGGCCGTCAGCAGCGCCGCCCCGAGCGGCAGATAGAACAAAACGGCGTGCTGCGGATTTCGTTGACTGAACGCGAGGGCCTGGGCCAGGATCGCGTCCTTCGAGTAGTAGCCCGACGTGCCGACGTCGATCAGCGGCAGCCCCGCGCCGACCATCGCGACGCAGGCGAGCAGCATCGTCACCGCGACCACCTTCAGCGGCTTCAGCAGCCCGCCCAGGCGTCGCAGGTCTTGCACGTGCGTGGCGTGGATGACGGCCCCCGCGCCGAGGAACAACAGGCTCTTGAAGAACGCGTGCGTCGTCAGGTGGAACGTCGCGGCGTTCCAGCCGCCGACGCCGACCGCGAGCGTCATGTAGCCGAGCTGGCTGATCGTCGAGAAGGCCAGCACGCGTTTGAGGTCCGTCGCGGTCAGCGCGAAGAGCGCCCCGAGCGTGAGCGTGATCGCCCCGACGTACGCCAGGACGAGCAGCACCTCCGCAGGAAACACGGGGGCCAGCCGCGCCACGAGGTAGACGCCGGCCGCGACCATCGTCGCCGAGTGAACCAGCGCCGAGACGGGCGTCGGACCGGCCATCGCGTCGGGAAGCCAGGCGTGCAACGGGGCCTGCGCGCTCTTGCCGACGCAGCCGCAGCAGACGCCCAGTCCGGCCAGCACGAGCAGTCCGTAATTCGCGTCGCCGACGCGCGCCGGAACCGCCCAGGCGAAATGGTTCGCGGCCATGCGGAACTGGCTCACGATTCCCAGGCGACCGTCGAGGTCGTGCAGCTCAAGCGTCCCGCAGAGGTTCGCCAGGATCAGAATCCCGAGCAAAAACCCCGCGTCGCCGACGCGGTTGACGACGAACGCCTGGCGGGCGGCCGACGCGGCCGAGTCGCGCTCGCGGTAGAAGCCGATGAGGCTGTAGGAGGTCGCGCCGACGAGCTCCCAGAACGCGAACAGCACCAGCAAGTTGCCCGTCAACACCAGGCCGAACATGCTGAACGTGAAGAGCGACAGGTGCTGAAAGAACGCGGCGTATCGCCCCGGCCGGTGCAAATGATCGCCGAGCGGCGAGACGATCTCGTGGTCCTCGACGCTCGCGTGCGTCTCCTCGTGCATGTACGCGATCGCGTAGACGTGCACGCAGGTCGCCACGATCCCGATCACGCAGAAGAAGACGATCGTGAGCGCGTCGATCGAATACGAGACGTCGAACCGCAGCCCGCCGAACTGGGCGAACGTCAGCCACGTCCCGCGCAACACGTTCGGCGCGTCGCCGGCCCGCTCGGAGCCGACGCCGTGATGACTCGCCCAGGCCGCCAGGGCGACGAGCGAAGAGAGCAGCGAGACCGCGACCGCGATGGTCGAGACGAGGGCCGGCGCGCGGCTGCGACCGCGTCCCGCCAGCCGCACGGCGCAGGCGACCAGGGCCGCGAAGAGCGGCGCGGCCGCGGCCGTGAGCAGCAAGGACGGGATGGTCTCGATCATCAGCGACGCGGGGCGTCCTCGAGGGAAATCGACGGCGACGCGGGACTTCAGCCCTTGAGCTGGTCGCCGCGGTCCACGTCGATCGTGGCGTGATTGTTGTAAAAGTTCAAAGCGATCGCCAGGGCCGCGGCGGCCTCGCCGGCGGCCAGGATGATGACGAAGAGCGCGGCCAGGTGACCGTCGAGCCCGAGCGCGACGTCGACGTCGGCCCGGAACGACTTGCTCGAAAACGCCACCCAGTTGACGAGCGCCGCGTTGAGCACCAGTTCGACGCCCATCAACAGGCCGACCGCGTTGCGTTTGACGGCCATGCACAACAGGCCGCAGACGAACAGGATCGCCCCGACGATCAGGTAATGCGTCGCGCCGATCGGTTGCGTGAGCAGGTCCATCTCAGGCCTCGTGCGTTCGCGCGGAGCGCTTGGCCCGGGCGAGGTAAGCCGCGCCGATCAGGACCACGAGCAGGTACACGCTCGACAACTCGAACGGCAGCAGCCACCCCGAGCGGCCCGGCGCGAGCGGGTCCTCCGCGTCGCGGACGCGGTCGGCTCGCACGCCGATCAGGGCCAGGCCGATCTCGGCCGACTTCACTTCCAGTCGCGGAGCCGCCAGCTCGACGTCGGCCCGCGGGTTCGGCCGCCAGTCGGCGACGGAGAAGATCGCGGGGATCAGCACGGCCGCGAGCAACAGCCCGCCGACGCCCAGCCCGAGCACCCAGTCGGCCGGCCGCGTGTTCAGCGACGCGAACGGCCCCGGCGAGGTGAGCATGACGCCGAAGATCAGCAGCACCAGCGTGCCGCCGACGTAGACCATGAGCTGCGCCGCGCCGACGAACTCGGCCCCTGCGAGGAAGAACAGGCCGCTCGTCCCGCACAGGGCGAAGATCAAATAGACCGCCATGCGGACGACGTTGTTCGACAGCACCACGGCCAGGGCCGAGCCGCAGGCGACGAGCGCGAACAGCAGGAAGAAGAACGCGTGCGGATTGAACTCGTTCACGTCCGCTCCCCTTCCCGGCTCTCGACCGAGATCGCGGGGGCCGAGCGACGGGCGGTCGCCGGAGCGGCCGCGTTCGCGGGGCCGGGCTCGATCGGCGCGACGACCGCGGGGAACCGATGCTCGGCCGCGGGACGCGTCAGCCCGGGGGCGAATCCCAAGAGTCCCGCGGGGAGCAGCAGTTGCCAGAACGACACGCCGACCAGCGTGAAGCAGGAGATCGGCAGGCAGTACTTCAGGCACATGTGCATGACCTGGTCGATCCGCAGCCGCGGCAACGACCAGCGGACCCACATCATCACCACCATGCCGAACGAGCACTTGAGCAGGAAGTTGACCAGGCCGAGCATCCGGCCCCAGAAGCCGGGCCAGCCCTCGCCGGTCAGGCCGAGCCACTCGCCGATCGGCAGCGGTCCGCTCCAACCGCCGCAGAAGAGCACCGCGGCCAGCCCGGAGACGAGGAACATCGAGCCGTATTCGGCCATGAAGAAGTAACTCCAGCGGATGCCGGAGTATTCGGTGTGGAAACCGGCCACCAGTTCGCTCTCGGCCTCCGCCAGGTCGAACGGGGCGCGGTTGACGCTCGCGATCGCGCAGGTGAAGAACACCCAGAACGCGATGAAGGTGAACGGGTCGTGGAACACGTACCAGTTCCAGAAGCCGCCGGTCTGCTGCCGGGCGATTTCGGTCAGGTTCATGGTCCCCGCGAGCACCACCGGCGGCACGACGCACAGCCCCAGCGGCACCTCGTAGCTGACGACCTGGGCGGCCTCGCGCATCGCGCCGAAGAGCGACCACTTCGAGCCGCTGGCGTAACCGGCGAGGATCACGCCGAACACTTCCAATCCGAGCACGGCCAACAGGAAGAACACGGCCGAGTCGAGGTCCTGGGCGACCCAGCCGTCGCTGAACGGCAGCGCCATGTAGGCCACGAAGCCGGCGCAGAAGCTCACGTACGGAGCCAGCCGAAAGAGGAGCGCGTCGGCCTCGTCGGGAAGAATGTCTTCCTTGGTGATCAGCTTCACGCCGTCGGCGAGCGACTGGAGCCAGCCGAACATGCCGCCGACGCGGGTCGGG
>NZ_QMEB01000225.1:7108-11441 GCF_012912135.1 Brasilonema bromeliae SPC951
CCCCAGATGAAGACGAGCGCGCCGACCGCGATCAGGTTGAGGATCAGAAACGCCTGCACGCCGGCGACCAGCACGTCGGCCGTGGCCGCGGGCAGGAACGAAGGCAGGAGCGAGCGAAACGTTTCGAGCACGGCTTCCGGCGGGCCTTCGTCGCGGTCGGGACTTTCGGGAGGCTTCGCGCCCCCGGCGGGCGTCGCGCGTATAAATCCGTATCGACGGCGGCGGTGCGCGTCGCGAGCGCGGGGATTGTCGTGAAACCCCGTTTCGTCCGCAAGCCCCGGCCGTCGCTCGCGCGGCGGGCCGAATGGTCGCAGCCCGAGCGATCGCCCGCGGCGGCGTTTGTTGCCAAGCGCCGCAACCCGGGATAGTCTCTAGAGAAACGACGGCGCATCGCGCCCCGCGCGGCCGTCTTCGAGAAACCGAGGTCGAGAGTTGCTCCCGTACGATTTCGACGCCAGCATCGGTTTTTGGATCTGCATGGCCAACCAGGCCGTCCAGCGCGAGCTGGCCGACCGTCTGGAGCCCCAAGGAATCACCTACCGCCAGGCCCAGGTGTTGGGAAACCTGATCCATTCGGGCGAGATGACGCAGGCGACGCTGGCCCGCAAAATGTTCATCGAGCCGCCCACGCTCGTCGGCATTCTCAATCGGATGGAGCGCGACGGCTGGATCGGCCGGACGATCTGCCCGTCCGACCGCCGCAAGAAATACGTCCGCATCAATCCCGAAGCGGCCGACGCCTGGTCGAAGGTCGTGGAGTGCGCGTACGCGGTCCGGGCGAAGGCCTCGGACGGCCTCACCGACGAAGAGCTCGCCACGCTCAAGCGGCTCCTGGAAAAGGTCCGCGCCAACCTCGGCGCGGGCGTCGAAATCGCCGATCTGGCCGCCTGCGACGACTGACCGAATCGCGCGACCGCGGCCGGCTCAGTTCGACGCGCTGGCTTCTTTGAAGCGGTAGCCGACGCCGCGGACCGTCTCGATCAGCTCGGCGCGGTCGCCCAGCTTCTGCCGCAGCGACTTGACGTGCACGTCGATGGTGCGGTCGAGCGAGGCCACGTCTTCCCCCATGCTCGCGTCCATCAGCTCGTGCCGCGAAAACGCCCGGCCGGGCTGACGCGCCAGCGACCAGAGCAGGCGGAACTCGGTGGGCGTCAGGGGCAGGACGCGGCCGTCGAGCGTCGCGCGGTGCCGCCAGCGGTCGATCTCGACCCCCTGCTCCGCGATCGACGCGGTCTGATCCTCGCGGACGTTCGTCCGTCGCAGGAGCGCTTTCACCCGCTGCAGCAGCGGTCGCACCTTGAACGGCTTGGCGACGTAGTCGTCGGCCCCCATCTGGAAGCCGACCACCTCGTCGATCTCCTCGCCCCGCGCCGTGACCATCACGATCGGGATCGTCCGCGTGTTCGCGTCGTCGCGGAGCCGGCGGCAGACCTCGAGCCCTTCGAGCACCGGCAGCATCAGGTCGAGGACGATCAGGTCGGGGAGCACCGACTGGGCCCGCTGCAGCCCGCTCAGACCGTCCGTCGCGGTGAGGACTTCGAAGCCCTCGCGTTCCAGGTTGTAGCGGAGAGCTTCCAGCAACGCGGTTTCGTCTTCGATGACCAGAATCTTGTGACGGCTCATGCGATCTCGGGGCGGAATGTACGCCGACGCCACGCGGGCCGGATCGGCCCACGAACTCACGACGCGAATCAACTCGCGTAAATCTTATCCATCCGTTCGGCGATCGCCCGCAGGCGAGTTTCGTCGCCGCCCGGAATTTCGGCCGTGCCCCAGCCGGTGAAGCCGATTTCCTCCAGCGCCCGCATCACCGCCGGCCAGTCGCAGTCCCCTTCCAGCAGCTCGACGCCGAAACCGGCCCCGGTCCCTTTTTCGCGGGCGACCTTGCGGCTGTATTCCTTGACGTCGAGCTTGCCGATCCGCTTGCCCAGCGTGCGAATCCATTGCTCGGGCCAACCGTAGAGCACGACGTTCCCCACGTCGAAATAGGCCCCGATCCACTCGCTCTCGAATTCGTCGATGTAACGGGCGGTTTCCAGCGGGCTGAGCAGGAAATTGTTCCAGACGTTCTCGAACAGGATCTTGATCTTCAATTCGGCGGCCAGCGGGAGCGCCTTGCGGATTTCGGCCTGCGACCGCGTGTACGCGTCGGCGTACGAGACTTCCTTGTTCACCACCGCCGGCACGAGCAGCACGCTCGTCGCGCCGTACGCGTGGGCGTCGCGGATCGCGGTTTCGAGGGCCGCCAGCCCCTTGGCCCGCACTTCTTCGCTCGGGTGCGACAGCGTCTCTTTCCAGTGGGCCGAATCGACGACCCCGTGGATCGGCAGCCCCGATTCGTCGCGCGCCGCGAGCACCTCGCTCTTGTCGAACCCGTTGGGCGAATCGAGCTCGATCCCGTCGAAGCCGATCTCCTTGAGGATCTTGAACTTATCGACGAGAGTCGCCCCGGCCCGCACCATCCCGATCTTGACGGCCTTTTTGTACTTCTTCACCGGCGCGTCCTGAGCGGAAGCGGACGAGCCCGGCCCGCCCGACGCGAGCGCCGCGGCCGCGCCGACGCCGGCCGCGAGGAAGGTTCGACGATCGAGGGGAGACGTCATGAAGAGTCCTCGCGGCTCGCGAACGGCGGAAATGGCTCGCGGAACTCGTCCGCGGGCGAAAGCATATCAAGCCGCGCAAACGGCCGGCAAGCCGCTCGCCCGCCCGCGGGGTAACCGTCGCCGGCCCCCGGTCAACTTCCCGTGCGGACGCGCCGCGCCGGTTCGATTGACCGACCGCCGGGCGACGATTACGCTCGACGCATCCACGAACTTTGATGGGTTAGGGAGCCGATCCATGCGACGACGGGCCTCGAACGGGCGGAACGCGACGCCGGCGGTCGTGCTGGCGGCCCTGGCCTGGAGCGCGTCGCTCGCGGCCGCGGCCGAGACGACCGTCTTCCCCGAGTCGATCACGCTCGACGACGTCTTCGCCCGCCGGCAGGTGCTCGTCACCGCGGCCGGGCCGCGCGGGCCGGAGGATCGCACCTCCCAGGCGAAATACGTCTCGCTCGACCCGCACGTCGCGACCGTCGACGAACGCGGCTACGTCGCCCCCGTCGCGGTCGGCAAGACCGCGCTCGAGATCGCGATCGACGGGCGAAAGCTGCGCGTCCCGGTCGAGGTGACCGGCCTCGACGGCGGCCGTCCCGTCGATTTCGCCCGCGAGGTCGTCCCCCTGCTCACCCGCTTCGGCTGCAACGCGGGGGGCTGCCACGGCAAGGCGAGCGGCCAGAACGGCTTCAAGCTGAGCCTGTTCGGATTCGACGCCGCGTACGATCACAAAGCCATCGCGACGGAAGCCCGCGGCCGACGCGTGTTTCCCGCGGCTCCCGATCAGAGCTTGCTGCTGCTCAAAGCGATCGGCGCGGTCCCGCACGGCGGCGGCCGACGGCTCGTCAAGGATTCCGATCCGTACCTCGTGATCCGCCGGTGGATCGAGCAGGGTTTGCCCGCGACCGCGCCCGACGCGCCGACGATCAAGAGCGTCCGCATCGAGCCGCACGAGCGGACGATGCGGAAGCACGAGAAACAGCAGCTCGCGGTGATCGCGGAATACAGCGACGGCTCGACCCGCGACGTCACGCGGCAGGCGCAGTTCAACACCAACGAAGGCGCGGTCGCGGTTTCTTCCGACGACGGCCTCGTGAGCGCCAACGACCTGCCGGGCGAAGCGGCGATCATGGCCGCGTATCTCGGTCAGGTGGCGGTCTTCAAAGTGCTGGTCCCGACGGGCGAGCCGCTCGACGCGATCCCCGAATTCACGCCCAACAACTTCGTGGACGAGCTGGTGCTCGCGAAGTGGAAGAAGCTCGGCCTGCGCCCGTCGCCGACGTGCACCGACGAAGAGTTCCTCCGCCGCGTGACGATCGACCTGGCCGGCCGGCTCCCGACCGTCGACGAGGCGTCCGCTTTCGCGGCCGATTCCTCCGCGACCAAACGCGAGGCGGCGGTCGACCGCCTGCTGGCGTCGCCCGACTACGCGGCCTACTTCGCGATGCGGTGGGGGACGATCCTCCGCAACTCGCGACTCGCCGGCGCCGACAAGGCCGCGTACGCGTTTCACAACTGGCTCAAGGACCTGATCGCGCAGAATCGTCCTTACGACGAGCTCGTGCGCGGCGTGGTGGCCGCGTCGGGCGAGTGGCAAGACGCGCCCGCGATCAACTGGTACTGGCAGATGCGCGACGATCAGTTGCATCAGCCGGTCGGCGACACGGCCCAGGTCTTCCTCGGTCTGCGGCTGCAGTGCGCCCAGTGCCACCACCATCCGTACGAACGCTGGAGCCAGG
>NZ_QMEB01000226.1 GCF_012912135.1 Brasilonema bromeliae SPC951
GTTGGGAAGCCAGTGCGGGAGGCGGATGCTGAGGTTTCCGAAGCGATAGACTTCTGTCGCTACTACGCCTCGGAGATGGAACAGTTAGACCCGGGTTATAATTACGACGTTGCAGGGGAAACAAACCGTTATATCTACCAGCCTCGGGGAATTGCTGTTGTGATTTCTCCTTGGAATTTCCCTCTTGCTATTGCAACGGGAATGACTGTTGCAGCCTTGGTTACAGGAAATTGTACTTTGCTCAAACCTGCGGAAACATCTTCTGTGATTGCGGCGAAGTTAACGGAAGTTTTGGTCGATGCTGGAATTCCTAAAGGTGTTTTTCAATACGTGCCTGGTAAGGGTTCGCAGGTTGGTGCTTATCTAGTGAATCACGCTGATACTCATGTGATTGCTTTTACAGGCTCACAAGAAGTAGGGTGTCGGATTTACGCAGATGCGGCAATTCTTAAGCCTGGTCAAAAGCATATGAAACGAGTAATTGCGGAGATGGGCGGGAAGAATGCGATCATTGTGGATGAAAGTGCTGATTTAGACTCTGCTGTTGTTGGGGTGGTGCAGTCGGCGTTTGGTTACAGCGGACAAAAATGTTCTGCTTGTTCACGGGTGGTGGTGCTGGAACCGGTATATGATACTTTTGTGCAGCGGTTTGTGGAAGCGACGAAATCGTTGAACATTGGGGAGACGGAGTTACCGAGTACGCAAGTTGGACCAGTGATTGATGCGAATGCACGCTCGCGCATTCGTGAGTATATCGAAAAAGGTAAGGCAGAAGCAAAAGTGGCTTTGGAAATGCCAGCACCGGATAACGGGTATTTTATCGGTCCTGTTATCTTTAAAGATGTACCAGCAAATGGAATCATAGCCCAAGAAGAAATTTTTGGTCCAGTTGTCGCGGTGATTAAAGTGAAGAACTTCAAAGAGGCGCTGGAAGTTGCTAACGGTACTAACTACGCCTTGACTGGAGGACTTTACTCTAGAACTCCTTCGCACATTGAGAAGGCGCAGGATGAATTTGAAGTCGGGAATTTATACATTAACCGCAATATTACGGGTGCTATTGTTGCACGACAGCCGTTTGGTGGTTTTAAGCTTTCTGGTGTTGGTTCTAAGGCTGGGGGACCAGATTATCTGCTGCAATTCACAGAACCGCGTACGGTGACGGAGAATATTCAACGTCAAGGTTTTGCGCCTATTGAGGGAGCAGATTAACAATTCAAAATTAAAGTAAGTTAGTAGGGTGGGCAGCGTTGCCCACCTTATTTTATTATCGAACCACGAAGACGCGAAGGGCGCGAAGAGATTTGAATGAAGGATGTCATCGTTAGAGTTGCTGATTGGTATAAGGAGTTTTCAGCAATTCAAGCAATCAGGAAGTCTGTTTTTCAAGAAGAACAAGGTGTAGATCCTGATTTAGATTTTGATGGAGAAGATGAAACTTCTCAGCAGTTGATTGCTTCTTTAAATGGAGAGTATGTGGGAACTGCGAGGGTGAGATATTTGGATGACAAGACTGCGAAGATTGAAAGGCTTGCTGTTTTACCCGTAGGTAGAGGGTATGGTATTGGCAAGAAAATTATGGAAAAGGCAATGGATGTTATAGCGAGTAAGAATATTCCAGAAGTTGTGGTTCATGCGCAAGAGTATATCAAAGGTTTGCATCAACAGTTGGGTTTTCAGGAAGAGGGAGAGGTTTTTGAAGAGGCTGGCATTCGTCATGTGACAATGAGGAAGAAATTAAATCAGTGAACAACTGATAACTGATAACTGATCACTGAGTGCCAATAGAAAACTGCTGTAAATGTTTGCAAAGTACCTCAATACACAATCGTATGACTTCACTGACTTTGGTCATTGGCAACAAAAACTATTCCTCTTGGTCGCTGCGCCCGTGGCTAGCGATGAAGCAGATGGGGCTGGAGTTTACAGAAATCCGCATTCCGCTTTATCAAGTTGGTTCCTCGGCGCAAGTGCGGCGTTATTCACCATCCGGTAAGGTACCCGTGTTACTCCACGACGAGATCACGGTTTGGGATTCGCTAGCGATTTTAGAGTACTTAATTGAGCAGTTTCCAGCTTTGCCTTGGTTACCCCTTGCAGCAAAACCGAGGGCGATCGCTCGTTCCATCTGTGCGGAAATGCACTCCAGCTTTGCCAATTTGCGCCAGCATATGCCAATGAACATTCGCGCTTACGTTCCAGGTGGTGAAGTACCTGCCTCCGTGCAAGCCGATATTACCCGTATTACAACCATTTGGCACGAATGTCGAGAAGCATTTGGCATGGGCGGAAATTTTTTGTTTGGCGCATTCACGATTGTAGATGCCATGTATGCTCCCGTGGTGACTCGGTTTATAACCTACGGCGTTCAGCTTGACTCGGTTTGCAGCACTTATGCAGAAGCAATTCTGGCGCTTCCTGCCATGCAAAACTGGATTGCTGCTGCTAAACACGAAACGGAAACGATTGAAAGCTACACAAACCCACCGAATTGAACTTAAGATGACTGCTAAAGATAAGCAGAATAGGTTTAATAGCCTGCTGATACTTGGGATAATTTGGTTATTGGGGGCGTTGTGCGATCGCATTTGGTTTGCTTTGGATCGTTCTGTCCCTGCTTGGGATCAAGCAGACTATTTAACTGGTAGTTTAAATTATTGGCACGCGTTGCAAAATCCCCAGTGGTTTAACCAGGAGTGGTGGCAAAGTTTTTGGCTGCTGTCTTCCAAAATACCGCCTTTAACTTACATCGTTACAGCTATTGTTCAGAATATCTTTGGCATCGGACCAGATCAAGCAACTCTGATGATGCTGTTGTTTAGTGCAATTTTACTAACTTCAGTCTATGGTTTGGGCACTGTGCTATTTAGCGAAACTGTAGGTTTGTGGGCTGCTGCACTATGCCAAATTTTACCTGCTCTGTATGACTTTCGTTTAGAATTTCTGCTGGATTATCCCTTGACAGCAGTTGTAACTTTGAGTTTCTTTTGCCTCACCGTTTGGCGAATCACACTGAACAAGGAGAAAGAAGAACGAGGGAGAATTTTGCCTCACTCCCCCCCTCTCTCACTCCCTCACTCTCTCCCTCCTCTCCTCTGGGCTGTAGCCTTCGGCTTAACTTTCGGGTTGGCGTTGATGGTGAAGCAGACGGCGTTGTTTTTTTTGTTGACGCCGATAGTCTGGGTTGGAGTGGGTGCGCTACGTCATCGGCGTTGGGGACGCTTATTACAACTACTGGGTGGTTTGTGTTTTTCGGTGTTGGTTTTTGGTCCTTGGTATCGTACGAATTGGCTTATCATCCTCACTTCTGGTAAACGGGCGACAATTGATTCTGCTATTGCTGAACATCAGCCTGGTCTTGATAAGCTGGAATCTTGGATTTACTATTGGAATCAGTTACCTTACCAGGTTTCGTTACCTTTGTTATTTGTACCTCTGGTAAGTTTACTTATATGGTGGGGGCGTTCAAAATTTGCGTCTGAAAATCCAAAACTCGAAACTATAACCTCAAGCAAAGCGAATCAGCAAAACTCATCACTCACATGGTTACTTGTGTTTTGGGTTGGGGGATATTTTCTCTCATGTTTGAACATAAACAAACATGAACGTTATGTCTTGCCTTATTTACCAGTACTGACGGTGCTTTTAGCGTATGGGTTGACGCGTTGGCGCAGTCTGTTTGGAAGCCGTGTCCGTTGGGGTACTTTTGGTATAGCAGTGATATTAATGTTGCTTAACCTGTTTCCGGTGGGAGGTGTTGTTGGTGGTTGGGTGACACAAGTTTTGAGTCCCAATGCTCAACGTTATCCTTATATGAAAGAGGAGTTACCCCATCGACAGGTGATTGCCCAAATTATCCAAACAGAACCGCATTTGCGTTCT
The DNA here is from genome assembly GCF_012912135.1 of Brasilonema bromeliae SPC951. Lineage (GTDB taxonomy): Bacteria > Cyanobacteriota > Cyanobacteriia > Cyanobacteriales > Nostocaceae > Brasilonema > Brasilonema bromeliae. The sequence continues at coordinate 3,883 of NZ_QMEB01000226.1, forward strand.
ACTCTGGGAGTGTTACCATCAACACCAGAAATTAACCAACACAATTTTAATTATTACGGGGCGCTACAAAACTTTCAAGTTTATGGACGTCAGGTGGGAACCAGGAAAAAGTATGTCGATCAGGATGGGCGATCGCTTGAGTGGTTCCTCACAAAAACAGGTGAACAAGGACCAGTCAAAGAAGCCCAAGCTGCTATGGTAAAGACTGTTGAGCAAGGTGGGAATTTTCAACTCAATAAGTCTTGGAATTTGCCTGATAACAGTCAACTCATGCTTTATCATCAACAAACGCCGACACTAGAAGTCAGACAGACTTCTCAACAAAACTCACAAGCCAAAATTGCCCTATCACAAGTAATTGTACCAGAAAAAGCTCCGCCAGGAGTACCAGTACCTGTAAGCTACGAGTGGTCTGGTTCTTGGGATGAATTACAACATGGGTTAGTGCTGCTAACTTGGAAAAATAAAAATTCAAAATGGATACACGACCACGGTATCGCCATGGGAACTTTGCATCCTGGTGCAAAAAAACCTGAAGGGACATTTCAAGTGATTGAAAAGATGGCGATGTTGCCTCCTTCTACTGTAGCACCAGGAACTTATACCCCAGAGGCAATTTACCTCAACAGACTATCAGGAGAAAGTTATCCCGTCTCAGTGCCAAAAGTAACACTACAAATTGACGCTCAAGCCACTGCTACACAAGCACCAGAATTGGATTTAGTGAGTCAATTAGAGACTTTAGGCGCTCAATTACCTAAAGGCACTGAAGCGGTGAGTCAAGTTTTTGAGGAAGTTGGACGTATTAATCAATACGATGCAATTCAGGATTATTTGGTACAAGCAAGGCTGACTTTAGAATATCGATTGCAACATTTTACCCCAAACCGAGATTGGGCATACGCTTTGGCGTTAGCAAACGTGTTGCAGCGGCGAGTGGAGGGTGCGATCGCATCTCTGAAACAAGTCACTCACTTAGATCCAGAAAATCCTTATGCTCACGCTTATCTAGCATTTGTTCAACTATACAACTGGCAACCAGCAGCAGCCCAAAAATCTTTAGAACCGAGTTTAGCCAAAAATCCCAATTTACCAGAATTCAGAGTTCTTTCAGGAGTTGCTGGTCTTATGCAAGGCGATTTTGTCAAAGCATGGAAAGATTTGTCAACATTGAGGAAGTAAAGAAAGCAGGATTGTGGAAACTTATTGGCACAGATGTCAATTGATTTCACGTTCACTCCCTCACTCCCTCACTCCCTCACTCCCTGTCTCAAACGTAGTCTGTTGACACCGGAGTATGTTAAAGTCTCTCGGTGCTATTATCTTTTTTCTCTTCTTTCTTCGTGTCCTTAGGGTCTTTGGGGTTCGTTACATTAGGTGCTTTTTGGGCGGGAGTTAAATTAGGCGTTTTTTGGACGGGAAGAGAGTTATTCGTTTCGACAACCGCAACCGCTGACATTCCAGGAGTCATGCGAGATTCATAACCTTGAATACTCTCAGGCTCAAATACTATTTTGACTGGAACTCGTTGTACGTCTTGAGCAAGGCTGGAATGAGCTGTGCCATTTTCTTGTGGGGGAAGAGCAACCTTGCCAAAGGAAGTGGGGGACATACTGTCTACCCTACCGCGAAACTCGCGATTTTGGAAAGCAGGGATTTTAATTGTCACTTTTTGCCCAGGCTGGATTTTTTCTAATTGAGTTTCTTTAAAATTGGCAATAATCCAAGGATTTGGCTGCACTATTGTAATAAGACTTTGTCCTGCTTGTACCTGCTGCCCTACAGAAACGTTTTTGTTAGCAACTTTTCCAACAACTAGCGGTGTAATATTGGTGTAGGATAGCTGAAGTTCAGCTTTTTTAACCTCTGCCTGCTTTTGGGCGACAGCAGCTAGCGCTGTTTTGTACTGTTGCTGATGTACTTGTTTTTGCTGATTTATGGTTTGTGCTTGTAATGCTTTCTCTCTGTTAACTGGCTGGTTTGGTGCTGAGTTGGATTCAAAAGCACTAAGAATGAGGAGATCTTTTTTGATATTTTCCCGTGCTAATTCTGCTTGCTGCTTAGCTAATTCTAGAGATGCTTTTGCCTGTGTCAGAGATGCTTGGTAGTCGCCTTTATCAATCTTCACCAATACATCCCTTGGAGACACCATTTGGTTATCATTGACTGTCACTTCGGTGACTATTCCCGATACGCGGGAAGTGATCGGGGAAACATTTGCGGTGACATAGGCGTTATCGGTTTCCTGAAACTTCGCCGCATACTGCTGGTTATACTGCCATGAACGGTATGCGTAAGTTGCGGAGGCGATCGCTCCTCCCCCTAACAACACTGCTAACAGCACTTTCGGTACCACATTGCGCTTAGATGGCGGTACAGGTTTTTGGATATCGCTGTTTTTTTGGATATCGCTGTTAGAGTCTGTGGTAGTGATAGCTGTCACCTTTTGGTCTAAACCTGGTTTTTGTCCCTCTAGTCCTGCAAGGCGTTGGGTTTGTTGTGAAGAATTTAGGTGTTCCATCAGCGACCTTCATTATTACAAATTATCAATAGTTTTACTTGAGGCACGGTAGAGATACATTTATTTGTTGGTCGTTTTGATTGATGCTCTTATTGTATAAACTGTTCCCCACAGCATTGCACGTGGAGATTCCATAAGGAATTCAAGAATTCCCATACACCCCGAATAACTTATCAACTCAAATATTGCATCAGTATATATTTTATCTAAATAATGCCAGTTGGCTTGAGTTTACAGTCGTTAGCACCCGATGGCTTGAAAGGTTGATTCAGAAGACTCAATGGTTATCCAATTTATAACCTATTTCCCCAGTACCCCTTAGGCATTGACCTAGAGAAAGATTCCTCAGTTGTAGAATTTTGCCAAAATTGAGGTATGACAGCTGTCGTGGAGGTAGAAAATGACAAATGACAGTGTAAGAATAGTCTCCCTCATTCCTGGTGGAACAGAAATTTTAGCAGGTTTGGGTTTGACGGATGCAATTGTTGGGCGATCGCACGAATGTGATTATCCCCCAGAAATTCAAGACCGCCCTGTTTGTACTCAAGCACGTATCAATAGTAGCGCCCCAAGTGGTGAGATTAATGATAAGGTTAATTATCTGTTGCAATCTGCCCTAAGTATTTATCAAATTAACACAGATGTTTTAGAGAAATTACAACCAACTCACATTGTTACCCAAGACCAATGTGATGTCTGTGCTGTTAGCCTAAAAGATGTGGAAGAAGCAGTTGCAACTATTGCAAATACCTCTCCTCAGATTATTTCCTTACAGCCAAACGTTCTTAAAGATATTTGGGAGCAGATTCAGCAGCTGGGTAACGTTTTTGGGGTAGACTCGCTGCAATTGATAGAAAATCTGGAAGCACGGGTGAAAATAGTAGACCAAAAAACACAAGGTCTTTCCCAAACAGAACACCTCCCAACTGTTGTTTGCATTGAGTGGACTGATCCTCTGATGGTTGCTGCTAATTGGATTCCTGAATTAGTAACCGAAGCCGGAGGACAACCATTATTTAGCATCACAGGTTCGCCTTCCACTACTTTCAAATGGGAAACACTCATTTCTAGCAACCCGGATATCATCATCTTTATGCCCTGTGGCTTTGATTTAAATCGTACCCGTCAAGAAGCCCAACTACTAACTCAACGTCCAGAATGGCAAAAGTTACATGCTGTCCAAAGTGGCAGAGTTTACATCACTGATGGTAATTCCTACTTCAATCGTCCAGGACCACGGCTTGTAGATTCTCTAGAGATTTTGGCAGAAATCCTGCATCCAGAAATCTTTCAATATGGATATAAACAAAAGGGTTGGGAACTTTTGTAGGTTTGTGTGAGCTAAAATGGCGTTTGTGCTTGTAGATGAATGGTTTCTCCCGACTGCGGATGCTCAAAATAAAGGTTCCTCGCATGCAAATGTAACCGACTTGCTGCTGTACGACATCCATAAAGGCGATCGCCCAAAATCGGTACCCCAAGTCCTCTGACATCAGCAGCGTGAACTCTCAACTGATGGGTACGTCCTGTTAGTGGCGTAAACTCGACGCGAGTGTAGTTTCCCTCAACTGCTATCATCTGAAAGTGAGTCACGCTGGGTTTTCCATACTGCCAATCAACTTGCTGATAAGGACGATTTTGAGGATTTCCCCATAGTGGCAGTGAAATCACACCCCGCTCAGTAGTGATAGAATCGGAAAGTACGGCTTCGTAAATTTTGCGAACCAACCGCTGCTCAAACTGCTGACTCAGTTGACGATAAGTTTGCAAATCGCGAGCTAACATAAGTATGCCAGATGTTTCCTGATCCAGGCGATGCACAGCCACAAGCCCTGTCCCATCAGGTAACAGATGACGCAAATGAGTGATAACACTGTCTTGAGTGTCAAAATAACGACCTGGAACTGACAGGAGTCCTGGGGGTTTGTTTACAACAATTAACCATTCGTCTTCATAAACAGTGTCAAATCCGAGTAATTGCCCAGTATAAAGACACTCCACACTCCCTCGGAACCTCACCCTGCCCTGTCGGGCATCCCTCTCCTTATTAAGGAGAGGGAAAGATTTTAGCGTAGCTAAAAGCGAGGGTGAGGTTCGCTCAGTTATGCTAGTATCTGTAGTTGGTTTGCTTTGAGTCAATCCTGACAGCAGAAACCCCATCAATGGCTGACAGCGCTCTGTACAAGCGCCGTAGAATTCTCCTTGCACTTTATCTTGATGAGTAGAAGAGGAACCCCACCAAAATTCTGCCATTGCCAATGGTTTAAAATTATGCTTTGCTGCATAGTGAAGTAGCTTTGGTGCACAACAATCTCCTGTGCCAGTGGGCATACCTCCTGGTATTAATTGCTGCAGTGATAGAGATTGTCCGAGAAAATTTATCAGGGTGTAAGCAGCGTGCATCTGCGCCTGGAGTTGGCGGGATAGTTCTTGACGCTGTTGTTTCAATTCCCGAATTCGTGTATCTGCTGCTGAAATCAACTGCTGAAGCGGCTTTAACTCTTCGTTTCGTTGGCGTTTTAGTTGCTTTCGTTCAATTCCTTCTCGACGACTTTCTTCATTGAGTTGTTCAAGGGCAAAGTGAAGTGTTTCTCCCGCCAAGGTTTTGCAGAGTATCTGGCGTTTTTCGTGTCGTTGGTTTTTGCGATCGCGATGGCGATCGCTCATTTGTTGCAGGCGCACCTCAAACTCACGAGATAGCGTTTCATACTGCAGCCGTTCTGGCAGTTGCTTGAGGGTTATCAGTTCCTGCTTGATAGCATCTAATTGAGCTAATGTGCTCGCTTCCTGTAAAGCAACTTGATCTCGTCCTGGAATGGGCGGTACCCAGCCCTCAACTACGCTGTCGCCATTCAGAAGACCAGAGAAAGCTTTGAGTATCCTTTGTTCCCCAGTAGGCAGTGAAACCAGTAATACCCCGCACATTTTCCCTTCAGAGGAATAACGGTTATCAATGGCAAGGTGTTGCATCAAACTGTAGGCGATCGCCTCTACCAAAGGAGTGCGCGGTAGTCGCAGTAGTTCCCCACTTTGAGGACAACGCCCTTGATAGTAATAGTTGGCAGAGGAGTCGCTGACTGGGAAATTAGAGTCAATGAAATCTGAAAGCGGATGCAGAACCATCATAGAAGGTATTGTTGGAAATCTGTTTGTTCTCCATATTTGAAATTATTACGCTCTACTCAACTGAAAACTGCTGTATGCGTTCCGGTGCATTGCTTGTGTATTTAATAAAAACGCTACAATTTTACACAACACTGAACCCATAAGAATTTTCTGTCAAGCTTAAGACTTACGCAAAAGAGATCCCTCAACAGAGTTAAAGAGGGGGCTTTTAAGATTCCCTCCTTTTGAAGGGAAGCTAGGGGGTATCGAGGTTTCGAGTTTTCAGTGCCTAAGTCCTGAAGCTTTCATCTCGGGAACTCAGCCTATATATTCATATACATGAACTCAATAAAGTAGATTTCAAAAATATGTCCAATCCAGTTAAACTATTTTTTTCCTACTCCCATAAAGATGAAGTATTGCGAGACGAATTGGCAACTCATCTGAGCATGATGAAACGTCAGGGAGTGATTGAAGCTTGGCATGATCGGGAAATCAGTGCTGGTGGGGAATGGGCAAATGCGATCGATGACAATCTTAACGCTGCAGATATAATTTTATTGCTGGTGAGCGCTAACTTTGTGGATTCAGATTACTGCTACGATATTGAGATGCAGCGAGCAATGGAACGACATGAGGCAAGAGAAGCTCGCGTGATTCCGATTATTCTCAAGCCAGTAGACTGGAGTGATGCACCTTTTGCCAAACTGCAAGGACTTCCTAAAAATGTCAAAGCTGTGACAACTTGGCAAGACAGAGATGAAGCTTTTTTGAATATTGCTCAAGGAATTCGCAGAGTCGTTGAAGAAATGGCGAAATCAAAAACCTCTTCAACCGCTTCTGAAACTACTACACCAGCGATGACGAGCGGTGAATTAACAGATAGGCAACGTCGCAGATTGAAGCAAGAAGAAGATTCACTCCAACAACAGTATGACCGAGAGAGCGAAAAATTAAGTCGGTTGCGCCAAGCATACTCGATTGAAACAGATACAGCGACAAAGTTTAAGCTAGAGAAACAAATTCAGGAAAGCGAAACAGAACTACATCGGTTAGATCGGCAGCTTGAGGAAATCGAGCAAAAGCTTGTGTAGTTATCTTAATATATATAAATAATGCCCCCTATGGAATCTATTGAAGTTTTTATTTCCTACCACCAAAAGGATGAGGACTTACGCGAAGAGTTAGAAAAGCATCTAGCGTCTTTGCAGCGGGAAAAAGTTATTACCAGTTGGAGCGATCGCAAAATCGTCGCGGGGCAAGAATTTAAAGGTGAAATTGATAAGTCTCTCAACCAAGCTGGGCTTATCCTGCTGTTGGTAAGTCCAGATTTCATTGCTTCAGATTATCACTGGACAGTTGAAGTTACACGAGCATTAGAGCAAAATGCAGCAGGAAAGGCTAGTGTTATCCCGGTGTTACTGCGTTATGCAGATTGGGAAACTCCTCCCATTGATGAACTGTCCCCACTGCCTAAAAATCGCAAACCGATAAAAAGCTGGAATGACCGAGATGAAGCATTTTTGGAGGTTGTCAAAGGAATTCGCGAAGAGGTTAAGCGATTAGTTGCTAGCTCGAATTACTCACCACCCAAACACGCTACACAAGAACTGGACAAGCGCCAATATCAAGTTACAAGTCTGATAAACGAAGCACATCGTTTGTACGAAGATAAAAACTTCGAGGAAGCAGTCCTCAAATACAAAGCAGCCCTCCGTCTTGATCCAAACTCTGTACTCGCTCACTATAACCTGGGGATTGCGCTGAAAAATCAAGGCAAACTCGATGAAGCGATCGCCTCTTACCGTAAAAGCTTGCAAATCGACCAAAATTATCCAAGTGTTCACTATAACCTGGGGATTGCGCTGTACAATCAAGGCAAATTCGATGAAGCGATCGCCTCTTACCGTAAAGCCTTGCAAATCGA
>NZ_QMEB01000227.1 GCF_012912135.1 Brasilonema bromeliae SPC951
AGGACATGAACTAATGAGAAAATACGGACACCACCAGACCATCAAGCCTATTCCCCTATTCCCCATTCCCTGTTCCCTGCTATAAGAGCATTAAGGATTGCCCAACTCCATATTTCGGTATTCTTTTACAGTTTTTGAACAGATGAATACGATCATTGAAGGAGCTATAAAAGCCTTTGAGCTATTAACCACTGGCAATAGCGACGTTTTCCAAGTGATGACGATGACATTATTGGTATCTGGAACAGCTACAGCTATTAGCGTGTGCCTTGGCTTACCGTTAGGACTATGGCTAGCTTTAGTAGATTTCGTCGGCAAGCAGGTTTTGACTAGCTTGGTTAACTTTGGTATGGGATTACCGCCAGTCGTAGTCGGCTTAGTGGTCAGTCTGTTTTTGTGGCGGTCTGGACCGTTGGGAAACTTTGACTTGATGTATACGCCCACGGCTATGATCCTAGCCCAAGCAATCATTGCTTTCCCAATTGTAGCTGGTTTCAGTTTTGCAGCAATTCTCACTATTAATCCGAAACTGCGCTTGCGACTGCTATCAATGGGGGCGACAGAGTGGCAAGCCAATTGGTTGCTGATCAAGGAAGCACGGTTAGGATTAATGGCTGCTATAATCGCTGGTTTTGGTCGCGTCATCTCTGAAGTTGGCGCATCCATGATGGTAGGGGGCAATATCAAAGGGCAGACAAGAGTTCTGACCACGGCGATTGTTACGGAAGTGGAGAAAGGGAATTACGATGTGGCTTTGGCGATCGCCTTCATTCTACTCATCATCGCATACAGCATTATAGTATCGCTGACTCTCTTGCAATACGATAAGAAAATCCTATGAACATGATGACTGAGTTTAAATCGTTTGTTAATCTGCAATCCTATCCTGTAGCACGACAGGAAAATCTTACGAGGATGAACGAGTATGTTCTGAATATGCAGCAAGTTAACGTCGATAGCAAAAAACGTAAAAATATCCTATCAATTGAAAATTTTGCAGTCCGTCCAGGAGAACTTGTCGCTGTACTTGGTCCTAATGGCGCTGGTAAAAGCACCCTGTTAAGAACGATCAATCTGTTGCAGCCTTACCGTGGTCAAATGCAATTATTTGGACAGGATGTTTGTCATACCAATAAAACATTATTGCGTCGTCGTTCTGCCCTAGTCTTTCAGGAGACATTACTGCTGAATGATACCGTGTTTAATAATGTTGCCAAAGTCTTAGAATTTCGAGGCATACCAGCAAACAAGATTAAACAAAAAGTACATACAGCACTCGCCACTTTTGGCTGCGAACACCTGGCAAATCGGTCAGCTCGTTCCCTGTCCGGTGGTGAGGCAAAGCGAGTTTGTATTGCCTGCGGGTTAGTCGCTGATTCAGAATTGTTGCTTTTAGATGAGCCTTCTGCCTCTTTAGATGTGGGAATACGTGCTGAGATTATCGAGAAAATTAGACAATCGGCTCAAGCGAGGGGATCAGCAGTCATATTAGTCAGTCATAACTTTACCGACATACTGCATTTTGCAGAAAGGGCGATCGCATTGTTTGACGGCTGTATTGTACAGGATGATAAATTGGAAATGCTCATACGCCGACCAGCGAACGAGCAACTTGCAAGACTAGTAGGAATGGATAATATTATTCCGTGCCGGGTAGAACGGGGCAGCCGTGGTTATTTTATCAAGCTCGCAAACAGTATAGAGTTTTTATATCCTGGTGAAGTGAGAACGCCAATTACTGCCTGTTGCCTGTCTGGTGATGCTTTTTATATTGATGATACAACTTCTTCAGTTCCATACCAGCCAGGAATGGTTACTATCAAAGGGCGAGTGGAACGAATTGTACGTGGCATAGGGATTTATACTATTTGGGTTAAGGTGGGAGAACAAACTTTAATCGCCAGAGTGCCTCAAAGTCATATATCTGGGAATGTCTATCAACATGAAATTATTAAACTGGCATTTCATCCTAGAGATGCACATTTTATTTAGAAAAAATAGGCGATTTTATACAAGGAAGAGGAGTTATAAATAATTAGTCATTAAAAGCAGCAAAATACTCTAAAATTTTACACATGGCAGTGTTTATATTCCTAAAATCATCATCTCGTGCGAGCATTTATTCCGGTTTATGAATATATTTGCCAGCAACTAATTCTGAAGCACAATTTTCAATAATTTGGCGAACGCTGTCTTTAGTTGACTCTAGGTGAAATTGTAAACCTAGGACTTTCTCACCATAAAGAAAAGCTTGATTTGAACAGACTTCACTATAGGCTAGTCGTACAGCACCTGGAGGTAAGTCAAAAGTATCACCATGCCAATGAAACACAGTGAAAGGCTCAGTAAGTGACGCGAAAACAGGATAATTTTGTGCTTCTGTTGTTAGTTTAATCGGATACCAACCTATTTCTTTTTCCTGACCTTTGTACACCTTAGAACCTAAAACATCAGCAATTAGCTGCGAGCCAAGACAAATGCCAATCACTACTTTATTTTTCTTGATTGCTTCTGCAACAAATTTTTTTTCCGAAGTCAACCAAGGATACTTATCATCCTCATAAATATTCATCGGACTACCCATTACTATCACCCAATCTAGGTCATCAACAGATGGTAACGTGTCACCGTTGTAAAACTTAGTTGCGGAAATAATCTTACCCTGCTGTATCGCCCACTGTTCAATGCTAGCAAGTCCTTCAAATGACACGTGTTGTAAGTAATGAATTCTCATTGCTTTCCCCCATTGTTTATCAATCCTCCATGATAAACCTTATGCAATCCCTGATTCTCACAATTTTGATGCAGTCTGAATTAGCATTGTTGCTGCCTTTTTCGCTTGTGATGCGGTTGAGCAACTTCCTTCCATCATCGCAACCACAATTGCACCTTGCACAAGCAGAAGCAGTTGTCGGGCTAACTGTTCCGGTGATGAAACTTCTGCTGATTGAGCAAGGCTCTTAATGTAGTGGTAGATCGATTGTTGATGCTCTAATGCCACTCGATGTCCAGGATGGTCAGGATTGGCTAATTCCACTGAGGCATTAATGAATGCACAACCTCGGAAATCTGGTCCCTCAAACCATTCCCGTAACGCATCAAATATTGCTAGCAGTTGTTTGGCTGGATCAGAAGTTCGTTGTTCAATCGTGGTTTTTAGCCATTGACACCATTGTTCATCCTGTTGTCGCAGCCAAGCTTCAATCAATGCATCTTTTGACTTGAAATGATTGTAGAGCGACATTTTAGCAACGCCAGATTCGGCAATGATTCTGTCAATGCCAACGTTCCGGATTCCCTCTCGATAAAACAAGTCTGATGCCGTATTCAGGATGCGATCATGGACAGACTTACGGATTGCTCTCGGTTTAGTCATTTAAATCACATCCTTTTTTTCTTTGAAATCGTAAAAAAGCTTTGGAGTTTAAAAGTTAACTATGACTAATCCTATAGAACTAATGCGATCTGCGCCAATGCGCAGTGCTTTGCTATCGCGCTACGGTGAAATTCCCTTCAATGGCGAAATTGCCTGGAACGACTTCCTTAGTACAATAATATCTCACCGTTCAGTTCGGTCTTATCTATCTGACCCTCTACCACCCTTAACCCTAGAGTTGTTAGTTGCAGCTGCTCAATCTGCTGCGACTTCTGCCAATCTCCAATCCTGGAGTGTGGTAGCGATTGAAGATCAAGAGCGCAAAGAAGAATTATCCAGACTAGCAGGAGGACAAGCCCATATTAAAGAGGCTCCTTTATTCTTGGTTTGGTTAGCAGATTTGGCTCGTGTGGCTCGCGTTGCTGAAAGTCGCGGACTATCTCATGATGCTCTAGAATACTTAGAACTGTTGATTAAGGCGATCGTCGATGCTTCGATAGCAGCGCAGAATGCCACTCTCGCTGCTGAGTCCCTTGGTTTGGGAACAGGATATATTGGCGCAATCCGCAAAAGTACTCAAGAGGTAGCAACGCTACTGAATTTGCCACCTTTGGTGTTCCCTGTGTTTGGGTTGTGTGTGGGTTATCCAAATCCTGAAGTACAAACAGCCATTAAGCCACGGTTACCTCAGTCAGCTGTACTGCATCGAGAAACTTATAAATTGGGAGAGCAAGATGAGGCGATCGCTCACTACAACGACATCATCAAAAATTTTTATACTGAACAAAAGATGAATGTCGCTGGTGATTGGTCACAACACTCAGCCGAGCGCATCGCAACTTTAGACTATCTCAAAGGATGCAAGTACTTGCGTGAAGCTCTGAATAACTTAGGTTTCAAGTTATTATAACCCAATACGCTAATGGAAAGCAAGCTGCGCGTAGTCTGTCGTAAAGCGACTTAGCTTTTCAAAGCAATTACAAAGCTTTAATATACCCTTGAAAACATATGTTTTTGAGTGCATAATTAATGAGCTGGGTTGTTGAATTTCATCAAGATTTTGAGCCAGAATTTGATGCTCTACCAGAAGAGGTGCAAAATAAGTTACTTGCCCGTGCCAATCTATTGGAAGCTTTCGGTTCTGAATTGGGACGACCTAATGTTGATACGCTTAATGGTTCGCGGCATAGCAACATGAAGGAACTAAGGTTTAAAGCAGCAGATGGTGTTTGGCGTGTCGCGTTTGCATTCGACCCCAGACGACATGCAATATTACTAGTCGCAGGTGACAAATCAGGTAGTAGTGAAAGTCGTTTTTACAAGCAACTTATCAAAACGGCTGATGCTAGATTCGACGCGCACTTAGCTCAATTAAAGACTGGACAAGAGGAAAAGTGAGGATAATCTATGGGGAGAATTTTGAAGGAAAAACTAGAACAGTTGTCACCGGAACGACGGAAAAAGATTGAAGAAGAATCTAGCTTGCTTATTGCGGAGGAAATGACTCGACAGCAACTGAGACTTGCACTCAAACTCACTCAAGAACAGATGGCAGAACTTCTGCAAATTGACCAAGGGAATGTTTCTAGGTTGGAACAACGCACTGATTTAATGCTCTCAACTTTGCGGAAGTACATTGTAGCAATGGGAGGAGAGTTACGGCTTGTTGTTGAATTTCCAAACCGTCCGCCCGTCACCCTAGTAGGTTTTTCAGAAATCGAAGAATCAGAGGAGGGAGCGATCGCTTCGGAATGAGTTAGAGTCTACGCCAGTTGCGACAAAGGACGGAACCTTTGAGGGCGCTTATGCTCGCTCCCCAAGTGATGTTTTACTACAGTTCAACGAGCGATCACTTCTTAACTTAACAGTGAACAACAGGTTTATAATACAATACGGTTCAGTTAAGGATAACTGTAGGTTGGGTTGAACGTAGTGAAACCCAACAAACTCCTATAAATGTTGGGTTTCGTTCCTCAAACGCTCTTACCCTCTGTCGGGAAAGCCCTTCGGGTATGCCTACGGCACGCCTGACGGCTAACGCCAGATGCCTGCGGAGGGTAACCCTCCCGCAGCATTAGTCTCACCGTCATTCGCGCTGGCGACCCTACCTACACAGTTTAAGGTTTTTGGCTCTAACTGAACTGTATTGGTTTATAATAGACACGAATGCGACTGCGCTTTAAGTTGTTAGCCATTTGATCTGTCGGCGGCTAGGTTTTGAAATCCATGCGTCTTGAGGAGAACTCTTTATGAGCGATGATTTTGAAGGTGGAGTCGGTGGGGAAGGTGGGGATCTAAACTCACTATTGCTTAAGTTGGTTGTCAAAAACGCTGTAAAGGCTGGGAAAAAAGCGCTGGATAGCAAGTGTTCTCAGTGTTGGGAAATGTTTAATGTGGGTGATACGCGCTGTTGCAGTTCGAGAATGTGTTTGAACTGTATACAAAAACATATAACACAAGAGCGGTTCTTATTTCTTCGGAGTACTTATTTTTCATGTCCGAACTGTAGTGAGAAATTAAAGCTATCCTGATTGAGATCGACGGGTGGGCAATTGTCCACCTCACTTTTTGTGTAGCATATCATTGTGAAATGAGCAGAAGTCTCGTGTGTTAAGCGCGCAGGCTAATATACTGCTGAACCAAGACTTCAAAGAGTTTATATCATTATTAATGGCGATCGCTCTCACTCATATTATGATTAGTCCTCAAATAATCATCAATATAATTACATCCTTTAACAACTAAATCATCTAAATCAAACCCTGATCACAGAGAATGTAGAGTTACCACCTAATACTACTGTTGAATAACCAATGATACTACCATAGTAAAGCGATCGCCCTTCATCATAATAAGCGAAGAGCGATCGCCTAAAATCATCGGCTAATAAAGAAGGCGATCGCATGAAGTAAGAAGTTAACTTGAAATATTTCCTAACTCCCCAGGTGACACTACGGAAATTTTCCCACTCACGAACCCAGAAATATCACGGGTAACAATTACATCTAATCCTTGCGTTACTGCACAAGTATATTGAACCGTATCTTCAAAATTTCGGAAATTAAGAGCGATACGCCCTTGGCGTCTGCGCTCCTCGCAATCGCTTGTTCAATAATGCTCCTATCAACTAGGCAAATATATAAATCGCCTACGGATTTAAACCCATCATTCATTCTTGTACGGAAAAATCATCACCTTTGGACGGTCGGCTCCAACGCATTGTTAGAGCGTGCTTTGGTGGTAAGCTTACGATTTCTCTTCCACTTTCTGCTTGCTTTTTCTGCCAATCTGCAAACATTGCATCTAAGTCGTAGTTAAAAGATTTAGCGTGTTCTTCTCGAATTTTATGAATTTCATCTAAAATTTCATCTTGCCACATAGCTTAATCTCCTAATAATTCGTAGGGGGTGCAAATTATTGGTAAATTGTATCCAAAATCAAGGCTGATTGCTGCAAGCTTCCTTTGAATTTGAGCGTTTGCAATATGCTTACAGTTCCACGTTAGCAGGTAATCTAACCCGTGAACAGTTGCTGCCGCGATGTGAACCGCATCGTCGGAAGCTTTGGGAGGAAGATTACTGCGCGCAAGAAACTGTGCTGACAAATTTTGTACAGTCTAATTGAGATCAACTAACAGTAACCCGTTGAGGATTTGCAAACGTTTCAATTGATCGCAAGTTTAAGTCTATGGAGATTCGGTAATCTGCTGTTGTAGTTGTTGCACCTCCTCAATCGACAAGCCTGTTGCAGAAGCAATAATGTTGATTGTTACTCCTTGGCGCAAAAGATTAACAGCAATCTCTCGTTGCTTTCTTGCTTCTGCCCTTGCTTCTGCCTCTTCTTGAATAGAACGATAAATCACAGATTCCTGCATGATGTCCCTCCGCAATAAGCGATAAATAACATCTTCTTCTAATTTTATCCCAGCTAAAATTGCTGAGGCAGCGGTCAAATTGGCTTGGGTTATTGGGTCTGAAATTTGGTCGATGGTTTGTGCAACAGAACGCAATGTTGCCTCTGGATCAGTTGTTTGACTGAGGGTAGCAAAGGGAAGTAGTCCAGGGTATTGTAGGAATAAGGTTACGGGTTGCTCCCACAGACAAACTGCATCAAATTCATGACGAGTGCGCTCTAGGGAAAAACTGGTTTGCCGAACGCGATCAGATCCAGTGGGCTGAAGATACACCACAACTTGTCGCATTGTTTTGTCAGGATAACGTCTGTAAACTCGCACGCGATAATCCAACATACGGAATGGAATATCCCGTTTGGGACGGGTTTGAAATTCTAGGTGCAAGACGGAATCATCAGACTCAAGTAGAATTAAGGCATCTGCGCGAATGGGTTCAAGGGAGAGTTCGGAGGGTTTTAGCTCCGTCAGCGTCATGGACTCTCCCAGCAGCCAACTGGCAAAGTCGGCTGAAAAGTTTTCGGCAAGGAATCGACAAGTATCGTCATACATAAATAGATTGTACGACTTTGTAATGCCTTAGCGAAGACTTCTTTATGTCCAATGGATATGTTTTGAACGAAAAGCTCTATCCCAATCGTTGGCAACCACTTCCATCATATTGATCATTCCTTCATAGCCAAAATATGGCTTGTCAAGATAAGTCTCTCTGTTAGTAGGGCTGAATACATCAAAAGAGATTTGGATTCCCAGTTCTTCTGCTATGTATTTTTCCCATGCCGAGCCAAAAACAGCATCAGTATCAATCTCTGTTAAGGCTTGTTTTATTTGATATCCATCGGCAGAAAATACCACGCTAGGAGAAAGACCAAGGCTTTGCAATTCTTGCTCTAGAATTGGGCGAGATTCACGCATCGCTGAGCGAAACAACAAAACTTCTGGAATCATCTCCAACTCTTCAAAGAGCATTCTCACCAGTCCGATACCAAGCGTCCCATCTGTAGATACGGCAACTCTACAGTTACGATATCGGGGAATAATCATTAATGCTCGTCGGCGAAGCGTATCTACAACCATTTCTTCGCCTTGTTTGATCAGCGGTTCCACTCTTTCTTCTATCTTGAAATGTGCCGCCAATGCCTGCAACCACCGCGTAGTGTTTTTTACACCTATTGGTAAAGGTATATCATCTAGAATGAGGGGAATGTCATGGGTCTGTTGCATTTTCCGAGCAAACTTATACCCGACATCATGACTGAGAAGAATATTGGCGGTTGCGTCACCAGCTTGTTCCAGTTCTGCAAAGGAACTATTGTGGGAGAATACCGTTTGCACCTTAATTCTTAAAGATTTTAACGTCTGGGTTATCCAGTGCAAATCAGCCCACCAAGTGGGATTCACATTTGCCTGTGGTGCAATAATGTTTACAATCCTCGGCTTTCTGCCCCTCCTCTTAGTCTGCCTTTTTTTGATGAAAGGAAGTAAAGCCTCTAATCCCATTTCTAAGCCATCATAAGCATTGCCCCGAAACCCACCAGCAAGTATAGGAACAAGTTTAGCATTGACCTGTGGCTGAATATTTTTGCATAATCCCTCAATATCCTCACCAATAATGTCCGCCGCGCAAGTGCCAACGACAAACATGACCTTAGCATGAAAAGATTGATCCGCCTCTTTAATCATACCTTTGAGTTTATCAGACGCTCCCATGACAATGTCTGACTCAAAAAGACGAGTACAACCTACTTTGCGCTTTGTAAAATCAACCTCATGGTTATCATAGCCAGCTGCAACAGTTGACGCGCAACCTTGGGGAGAATGAATCACAATACTGACATCTTTCATTCCAGCAACCATGTTTGCAATACCTTCTAAAGCACAGCCAACAATTGGGTCTTTGCTATGGTCACAATTGTCAAAAGTTAGTCCCGCAGACATTTTCACCTCTTTATTGAAAGATATTGCATTGACTATGGTAGAGTTCTTACTTATTATCAATGAATGCGATAGGTGCAAAACTCCATGTCTTTAGACCACAGATATAGCAGCAAAGTTAATTAAAATTGCCGTCAATTATGGTAATATGACTTTAGTGGAAGGGTAATTAACCACTTTAAAAACCCAATTGCTGCGTAAAAAGCAGACACTGCACCTTGACAATTGAAAATATGGGGTTCTATTCCATAGTTCTAGTTTCCTCCCAGGAATAGGTAAAATTTTCATGGGAACTAGACGCTCAGCGTTTAACTCAAACAAATTTTGGAATAATCCAACTACCGTGGGGCACACGGAAAGTTAAAGCTTGAGGAGAGAACCACCTCTGGGTTAGGTAACGCAAGGAGCTTAGTCTAAGTGGACTCGTTGAACCAAGAATCTCCTCTCATGATGGTAGGAGAGTGTCAATCCTGACAACATTTTCCCCGCCTCTTCTCTGCATATACGGTACAATCGGGCAGGTCTTGGGCTAATTTTCCTGTGAGTGATTGAGCAGATGCTAACCCTGAGTTTTTAGGAAATACCATTTGCTTGGTTAATGAACTGCGAGGTCTAAAGCCGTATTGAAGTGCAGTTTTAATACACTTAGCTACCTTTAAGGCTCCGCGATAACCGAATCTGGGACGATTTAAGATAGCATTTAAATCGACAACGGGAATGTGTGGGAAACTCAAGGAAGAACCAAAATATACCACCGATTCTGCATCAAGACCACCAATAAAATTCAGTAATTCATCTTCCGTTTGTTTCATCGACTCATACTTACCAAAAGCCAGCGTCCCCTTGGTAATTAAGATTTCCGGGTCTAACCCAGTTTCCAATAAGTAGTCTACACTGGTTTCCCGTGCTTCCGTGCTCCAGGGATGGAAGTTATAGATCACCGCACGCATCCCAAAATCACGCTCTAACATATGGGCAATGGACAAGCACTTGATAGCATCATGCCCTTCGATAATCGCTAACTTCCCTTCTATATATTTTTTAGCTTCTTCAAATTCGGTCTTGATTGCGGCATATTCCTGCTTCATCAAGGCATCCGCCTGTTCTTCCATCCCTAAATATTTTGCAGCTCCTTGGAGCCATTTTTCTGTAGCGCTAATACCATAAGGAAGGATAGTAGAGTTCAGCGGAGTACCGAACTTGTCTGACATGGCTTTGCCGATAGTATAGCCAAGATCCAAACATAAGGTACAGTTGACTGCCGCACTTGGTGCTCGCTTAAGTTCATCTAATGTGCAGTCACCAGCAATCACACTGTGAACTCGTGCTCCCATTCCTTCTATCAGTCGCACCAGTTCCTTGACATCGGTTTCTACTTCTGTCCTTTCAGGACCCATCTTTGCACCCACAATATTGACAGCATCGGCTAGTTGTGCTTTCCGTTCTGGAGTGGGCGGCTCCATAAAGTCTACGATTTGCCGAAATACGATATCAAATCCACTACGATACTCCCCTGCGAATCCTTCACAATGTATCGTCATGATCTCAGACTGTATTTCAGTGCGTGCTTTATTCACCACGTCATCAACACAATCGCCGATAATTCCAGATGCACAACTCGTTGCCACAACGATCGCATCTGGATTATATTTTTGATCTACTTCTAAAATCGCGCCTCGTAATTCTTTTTCCCCTCCAAAAATCACCGATTTTTCACTCATGTTGGTAGTGACTACAGGTTCATAAGGGGAACCACTATTGCGGCTATTGGTTAGCTTGTATGCTCGCTTGACTCCATAAGCACAGCCACTTGGACCGTGAGAAATTACGATCGCATCTTTAATCCCACTTAAAATCTTCGTTGCAGTCCAAAATTTGCAGGGACGGGTATGACTACCTTGTAAGCTAGTCTTAATCTTACCCTCTTTTGCTAAACGATACAGCTCGCTTAAATTTCCGTAAAATACAACGTTTCCATCTATACTGGTAGCCATAATACCTCTTCAATCTCTCATATCATGTTTGATCGAACATTTGTATTAACAAAACCCCTCCCCAACCCTCCCCTTGGTAAGGGGAGGGTGCCGTTAGGCGGGTGGGGTATATTTGGGAATTGTTAAGTAATTAAGCGAACATGATATTAC
>NZ_QMEB01000228.1 GCF_012912135.1 Brasilonema bromeliae SPC951
CAAGTTCTGACGATGAATGTAGAATCCCCTCGCCTTTAGGCAGGGGAGTGTCAACTTGTTCGACCTATGGTTGAACAGGGTTCTGATTGATTTGTGTTTGCCGCAACCAGTCCTTACCCAGTTGGATACTAATATCAGAACCAAGATTACCAGTGCTTTCTACGCGCACTTCTCCAAATCCTAAAGTGTTGCGAATTGATTCGGCGCTGTTACCGTCTCCTTGTTGGGCGACAATATGAGTTTCTTCTAGAGGTTCACCCCAGCTTTTGGCTACATAAACGTTGGTATAGCCAAGTTTTTGCAAAGTTCTAATCAATGGTCGGAGATTAGCTTTATCGTTACCTGTGCTGTTTTGAATTGCGACTCGCAAAGATCCTGGATTGACCACACCAGATGTAGAATCTGTTTGCACATCAAAGTACTGAGCCATCATGCTATGAATGCGCTGGCTATCTGGAATCCAGTAGCCTCCTTTTTGACCGAATTGGCCAGGTAGCATTAACATTTGCATATTGGAGCGATTTGTTCTTACCCCAAAACCGATTAGTGCTAGTAGCTCCTCAAGTGTCAAGTTAGTATCAATGTGTTCTTTTACGACGTTAAGAACTTTGGGCAATTGAGCTACGGTTGCTGGGTTGACAGATTGCTCCATCAGTGATCGCATGACCATTTGCTGCCGCTGAATCCGGCCAATATCGCCATTTTCATCATGTCGGAAGCGCAGAAGTTGCAGTGCCTGATCGCCATTGAGATGCTGTTTTCCTTTCTTTAAATTAATATATAAGTGCTGAGAGTCATCTTGATATTTCATATCTTTGGGTACGTACACTGTAACTCCACCCAAGGCATCAATGAGCTTACCAACTCCCAACACGTTAATGCGGATATAGCGGTCAATTCCTACATCACCTAACAAATTACTCACAGTTTTGGCGGTTAAAGCTGGTCCACCAATCACATTTGTGGAATTAATTTTTCTTGTACCATGTCCATCTATTTGTGTCCGAGTATCTCTGGGAATAGAAAGCATCATCACTTTTTTGTGCGATGGCTCAAATTTGACCAAGAGCATAACGTCAGCAAGACCATCAAAAGAGTTGACTTGGGGCAGATATCTCAGATTTTTGCTTTGAGTGGGAGGATTTCGCACATCAGGAGGAAGTACGCTCATCCCCATGATTAAAATATTCACGGGGCGAGTTAACTGTGAAAATTTCAGTCCATCTCCAGCAATGCGATCGCTATCAAACACCGCTGCTTCATCTGGGCTTAAAGAAGCTTGCATTAAAGGCTTACCTGTTAAAGAAACCGCCAACAATGCTCCTGCTGTTGCTGATACCATTGCAATCCCGCTCATACCCACCCAAAACCACAGCCAACGTCCAGATTTGTCAGTGTTGGCTTTTTTATCACTTAAGTTGCTAGTATCTGTAGAATAGTCGTCTTGCGCCGAAGTTCTTTGAATAGTCACGCGACTCCTCACACTTATCTGAATAAAATCTGGATAATCTGCTGCTATGGAAACAGACAAATTAACCCATGATAGCTAACTCTTAGATTAACAATGATAAATTTTACACTTCAGTATGAACCACAACACTTATTGGAGTAATTCTCCTATTTTTTGATAAATCCGGAGAGGTTTTCTTAGAAGTATGACAATATCAAAAGAGATTTGACTAGACCTGTTAAGAATAAAATACATATTTTTTTGGCAAATTAAGTAAAAACCCTGTCAACTGCTTTGATGACTAAAGAATTATGACAGGTATTTGCCAAGCGTTCTTTCCACAAAACGACTCACGGGCGTGGCAATCGCCTTAATCTGCTCTTAACTAGAAGAACAATTAACCAGATATTAATCAAAAAGTAGCGACAGGTGAGAAAGTTATGAACGATAAGTAGATGCAATGTTAAAAAAATTGAAGTTGTCGCCCCAGTTGCGAGTATTAGGTAACCCAAAAACCAGGTAAATACCAAAGTTATTGACAGATAACTAACTCGAACTTGTTCCCAACTTTCCGGATGGTGGTAGAGTGTCCATAGTGAGGAGAAAAAATCTCTGACCGGATAATGGTAGATAAGCACCAGTCCACCAGAGGTGGAGGAGTCTTGAGGATGGTAAGAATTGTCAGATAATTTAAGAATTTTCATTTGCCTGAGTGCAATCCGAAATAAGAGGGATGAATCATAGTGGTGTAGTCAGAGATAATAGGCTGTAAAGAGAATTTTATTTAGTTGTATCCAACAATTGGCAGATGCAGACACGTAAGCTCTTAAACTGGTGGGAAACACTTACACCCCTAGCACGATTCTTGACAATCACTCTGTTCGCTCCACTGCTAGTGCTCAATGGTTGGGCGATTTCAGCAATTTTTCATTACTTTCACTCGCTAATTGTTATTTTAGTCGGAGCGTCAGTGCTAGCATTTTTGCTAAACTACCCTGTGAGCTGGATGCAGCGTCAAGGTGCTAAGCGAGAGCAAGTTGCTATTTTAGTCTTTCTACTCGCTTTGTCAGTTTTACTGGCGTTGGGTGTCACCCTTGTCCCGCTTGCTCTGACTCAGGCTCAGCAACTGGTGGCGCGTATACCAGAGTTAATAGATTCTGGGCGATCGCAGTTGATGATCCTGAACGAGAAAGCAGAAAGTTTTGGTTTACCCATAAACCTTGATGCTTTAGTCTCACAAATTAACGACCGTGTCAAGGGACAATTGCAGGCGATCGCTGGACAAGTTTTAAATTTGGCTGTTATTACAGTCACAAGCCTCCTTGACTTTATCTTGACAATGGTATTAACTTTTTATCTCCTACAGCATGGGGATGAACTGTGGGAAAGTTTAGTATATTGGCTACCTGTTAGATTCCGCGAGGCTTTTTCAAATACAGTACGCCTCAGCTTTCAAAATTTTTTCATTAGCCAGTTAATTTCAGCCACTTGTATGGCCTCGGCCTTGATTCCCATCTTTTTGTGGTTGAA
Organism: Brasilonema bromeliae SPC951; assembly: GCF_012912135.1. GTDB lineage: Bacteria > Cyanobacteriota > Cyanobacteriia > Cyanobacteriales > Nostocaceae > Brasilonema > Brasilonema bromeliae. Next base: position 2,981 of record NZ_QMEB01000228.1, read on the forward strand.
GGTCCCATTTGGCTTACTATTTGGCTTGACCATTGGTATCATGGCACTTGTCCCATTTGGTGGTTCTGTAGGTATTGCTCTAACGACTTTGCTCGTGACACTACAAGACTTTTGGATGGGGGCAAGGGTATTGATTGCTGCACTTATTGTCCAGCAAATTCTGGAAAACTTTATTGCTCCGAGAATTTTAGGGAGTTTTACGGGTTTAAACCCTGTTTGGGTGCTGATTTCAGTTTTGACAGGCGCAAGAATTGGTGGACTTTTGGGTGTGATCGTAGCGGTACCCAGCGCTGTTGTTATCAAAACAGTTTTAAGCGCTATACGTCCTTACTCTTCATCCAGTGGCAATAATGTAGAAGTACTTCCTCAAGGAAGTTCACAATCTTGCAATACGGAAAATCATGACACTGGAGGGGGTAGTATAACTCCAGATTCAAAGGCTTATTCTGCTGAGGTAGCTGCACCCGTTTCTGTCGAAGCCTCGCCTCCAACTGCTCAAACAAATCATCCTGGGGCAAATCCTTCTAAGACTGTGGCTCCACAATGGAACCCATAAATAATATGCTTCCTGTCTGATTATCCCGAATCGCACAGAAGAAGGGACGCTCAACAATCATTCGGAATGGCTCTAAGCTCGGCTCTACCGCTGATAATGGCATAATTCTCACAGAAGTAGCAGCAGCAGCTTCTGTACCTTCCTCATTGACTTCAACAAAAGTTTTATGCTTGACTTCGCTTATTTTTAAATCCTTACCCATAGCTGAAAAATTTGCCTGATTGCTAAAAGCCTCACCCATACCTATGGCTGTCAGAGCATTGTTGAGCGTTATGTCATAGTCCATCTTAAAACGGGGCAAGCGAATAAATCCCTGTTGTTTGCTGAACTGAGTCATCCAATTTTCCCAATTCTCTGCATTCAAGTTTTGATAAAAGCTTTCTAGACTAGAGTTTTGTTTAGGCAAGAAAATATAAAAGCTAATCTTACCATCTTTACCATAAGGTAAACTGACTGCCTGAAATTGTTGATTTTCATAGTATTTATAGTCACCTGATTGTGACATCATTAGGTGTTGTTTCTGCTGACCGGAGGAGAGATAGAAAGGATATTCTGCGGTTTGCTGTTTATCAAATTCATTTGTCCAGCTACCTTTAAAATAGATAGCGTTGATGAGAAATAGCACTTGTGATGGTTCTATTTTTTCAACTATCTTATTTATCTTCCCGCGTGTCTTCTCACTAACCCAATCATTAATAATTGCAGGAGAACTTATATCTGTGAAGTCTAGATTAGCAACCCTAGCTGTGTAAAAATCTCTATTTCGTTGCAGAAAATCGGGATTGAAACTAACCTCTTTATTTGCCCAAAGCGAATTAGCAATTGTCAGTTGCACCTTAGGATCTGGGTTTTCTAATAACTTTTTCAGCACCGCGTTAGAGGAATTAATTTGTTCTAGATTCAAGTCCTTGAACTCCAGTGCTTTAGCCATTACTTGTTTTGTACTGCCACTAGCGCCATTGTAGGTCATGGCAAGGGCGATCGCTACGCTAGAAGGTGAAACAAAAATGTTCTTGCCACTATCGTTTTTCAAAACTTCGGAAAACAGTTTAAAGCCAAATTTTGTGTTGGCAGTAATCAGTTTAATATCAGGATATGACATTGATTTCGGTATCGGAGATTCTGAGCGAGGTAAACCCGATTCGGCAAAGGCACTCGTGCTACTATTGACTTGAGAGCATCCTATAACACCCATTAAGACAACACTCGCAGCTGCCAAAACGTAACGTCTGCCTAAACGAACTCCATAACGTCTTTGTAGGAAATTTTCCCCAGCATTGCTAAATTTTTGCTTCATTTTACCACCCATAATAGCTAGAGTCTTTATTTTGACTATCGCATCTGGTGTGAGGTGATATCTGATCCGTTACAGTTTTGGCAACAGTGATTGTACAGTTTGAATTTTTTTTAGCTATGGGTAGTTTGATTTCTGAGTCAATAAGTATTAGTTACTAGTTTTTAGATTTCATCACTGTTTGTGGCGGTGGATGAATTACCGTTCCTAGCCCCTGATGCGATATAGCTTTCTCATCCACATACCAAATCAGTTGATTCGCCGCTTTCTGTGCTGTACCTAGCTAGGGAATTTCCTACCTCACGGGTACACTCCACCAAGCCAAAGCGTAAGCTTGAGTTGCTTCATTAACTTTCTTGCGAAATTGAACACGGATTTTGTAGTTACCTGTTGTAGGAACAGGGCAGAAAATATGTTCGACACTATCAACCTCACTTATTGAGGAACAGACAGCCTCAGCATTTGCATTTTTGTCATCGGCTTTGACTAGATAAAGGTCGAGGTTGTTTAAGCCGCGATCGCGAAAATTTTCTCCTGCGTCAAACTGACCGTTTTTATTCCTGTCGTTTAGCTCTACTAACCTATCCCAAGTTAAGGTGATAGAAACAAAACTCCCCTGTTTTAAGGGTTTTGCTAACTCATATTCTACAGATGCTTCTGTATTGACTGTGCGATAGTCCCAACCAAGAGCTGGTACAGTTTGCGTTGGATTCCATTCACCGGCGCTAAATTGTTGGTAAGCGCGAAAAACATTCAAATGACCAGTTCCCATTTGCGAATCTAAAGGAATTTTTGGGTCATTATATGCATCAGAAGCCAACCAGTCTTTATTTTGTTTATCAATGAGCGTCCGCGTCATTCCTAAGCGCAAACCGTCGCCATTATCTTGAATTTTCTCAGCTGAGTTGAGCAGTACTGCTTTCATCACTTCATGTCTGCGAGAATCTATGCTCCAGTTAGGTTGTTTTGTTCGCAGTTGTTTATCACCAAACTCCTGTAACAGAGCGACTGTAGCAGTTACTTGAGGCGCTGCAAAGCTTGTCCCTGTGACTTTATTCTTCTTCCCATCTGGATTTCGCAAGGGAATGTTATTCCCGGGAGCAACTATACCAATAGCACGACGTGGACCAAGATTAATCTCTTTTCCAGCAAGCCGCATCGCTAATCCTTCACTGACAGCCGCCAAATTAGAAACATCAACTTTATTATAAATCCCTCCTCGACGGGATGAAAAAGCTACGTTCACTCCGTTATAATTATCGGTAGGTATGGGAATGCCGCCTTTTCCCTGATTGCCTGCAATGATGTACAAAGAATTGTGGACGCGACTAGACCAGTCAATACATAAAGTTAGTAAAGCATTGCCATCTAAAACAGCCTCTGGTCGTGGGTCACGGTTTAAAGGTTCGCCAAAGCTAAAGTTAATTGCGCGGACATCTCCCCCATTTTGTAGTGCTATGTGCTGTGCAGACAAGCACTCTTGTGGTTGACCTAAGCTTTTTCCATAACCCACAGCAGATGAGTACAATCGCGCTCCTGGGGCAACTCCAGGAAAACCTTTATCTGTACTAACCATCATACTAGCGACATTGTAGGCGTGGGGGTCAACACCGCTATTTGATTTAGCAAGTTCATTGCGTAGGAACGCTCCTGCTATGGATACTGAGCGATTTTTAGAGACGGCTTTATCTAACCCAAACCTACCGGGACGCCCAATCTCTACCTGACCAATAGCAATCTTGCGACCGATTAAATTATATGGGAGTTGGTGTAGTCTTAGAGCATCAATACCATTAGTGCCAAAAGGAGATTCCACAGCAGCAAGTACCGGCGCACTCAAGCAGCAAGCACCTAATCCCCAAATTATCCAACTTTGTTTGTTCGCCATAGTCAGTTAGAAATCATGAGTTGTTATTTGTTTGTTATCAGAAAGCACTACTAACGACTAATTAATCCTCACGAATGAAAAAGTGGGGATCAGATAGATGAGCGTTTGCTCAAGTTTTGTTACAATGCTCACAGACGAGGACGCTTTAAAACCCACTAGCCATGACCCAAACACAATCTAAAAAGCCCATTGTAATAGCTCCATCCATCCTATCAGCAGATTTTAGTCGTTTAGGAGACGAAATACGTGCTGTAGATCAAGCTGGCGCAGATTGGATTCATGTCGATGTAATGGACGGTCGCTTTGTACCTAATATTACGATAGGTCCTCTGATTGTGGAGGCGATTCGCCCAGTGACACAAAAGCCTCTGGACGTCCACTTGATGATTGTGGAACCAGAAAAGTACGTAGAAGATTTTGCTAAAGCAGGGGCAGATCACATCTATGTTCATGCTGAACATAATGCTTCTCCTCACTTACACCGCACGTTGGGACAAATCAAAGAGGTTGGTGCAAAAGCGGGAGTGGTTCTTAACCCCGGTAGCCCTTTGGAACTGATTGAGTATGTCCTAGAACTGTGTGACTTGGTGTTGATTATGAGCGTCAACCCTGGTTTTGGCGGTCAAAGCTTTATTCCTGAAGTTGTGCCAAAAATCCGCAAGCTGCGTCAAATGTGCGACGAACGTGGTCTTGATCCTTGGATTGAAGTGGATGGAGGATTGAAAGCAAATAATACCTGGCAAGTTTTGGAAGCTGGGGCTAATGCGATCGTGGCTGGTTCAGCCGTATTTAAAGCTAAGGATTATGCTGAAGCAATAAATGGTATTCGCAACAGCAAGCGTCCTACTCCACAACTCGCAACAGCGTGAATAATTGAATAAGAAAAGAAATGTTTTTTCTCGTTCCCTGGCTCAGCCAGGGAATGCATAACTTGAGGCTCTGCCTCAATATAATCATTATAATCATTGGGAGGCAGAGCCTCCCTTTAGGCGTTCCCATGCAGAGCATAGGAACGAGAGAAATAAATCTCTAAATATCCCCGCGTCATATCAATTTCTTGCCCAACGCGTTCCCTTCCAAATACTGATAAACAAAGTTCCTGCAACCACAGCACCAAGATTCCATTTTGCAGAAGTCTTAATCAAGTTTAGTCCTCGAAGAGACTGAGTTGCTTCTGCTTGAGTTTTTATATTTTTCTTAGCTTTTGAGACTTCTGTCAAAAGTTGATTTTTTATTTCTTGAGGATTTTTGCCATCTAATGAACGACCTTGAATCTTGAAAAACTTATCTATTTGATCAGGTGTAACTTGACTCAGTTGCTTTTCCAACTCTTCAGCACGAGAAACTTGTTGAGTGGATACAGCTTTAACTTGAGCAGCATTTTGAGTGTTTAACCGAATGGTACTAGCAAGTCCTAAAGGTATCAGTAGAAAAAATAATATTCCAAATAATAAAGTTAACCAAGATAAAAACTTTAAAATAGGAATTTCCCATTTTGTTCGAGAATGTAGCTCTCCAAAAAACACTAACACTAGCCCAATTAAAGGCACTGGTACTTTTTCAACTAGCATCCCCATTGTTTGAAATTCCCAAACAGGATTCATAAAGTTGGGCGGGATAAACATCTCAATGATGTCGAACAATGCCAATAATAATAAACCATAGCCCAGCACTCTAACGATTGTCATCGAGCCTTGCTGACTGAAGGCAAAGTCTTGTAGTTCTTGGACTATGGGAAGAAATTTATCGCTATTTGATTTTGTCATTTTGCTAACCGAGTAAAACTAAAATAATTGACGATAATTTAGGACTTGGGAAAGCGTGGTTCCCACCACCGATACCAAGAAAACCAAGCGTTTTCTAAAACTTGGTAAGCTGCATCTACTTGTCTTAACGCAAAATTTAAAGTGAATATTGTTATTAAGTAAACATTACATATCATGAAAAGTTAGCCTAGATCAAGCTTCCAGATGATTCATCACCTAAATTACGATATAAAAATTTGGTAAATTTACGACTATTAAATAAAAAAGATGGGCATTCTTGCCCACCATTAAAACTTAAGAACCCAACACTCAACTGTTATCGGTGATGATTCCCTAACCATTTAGCTGCTCTGCCAACACTTCGCGGAAGATATCGGGATGGTTGTGATAGGCGAAGGACGCAAGTTTACTAACATCGTCAGCAGTCATACGATTAGGAGCGTGGGTGGAAAGCCCGAGTTGTTGCTCCAAATGACGATCATCTAATCCTCTTTGCTTGAAGTGTTTGAAGAAGGCGCGGGCGACATCATCCCGTTCATTAGGTTTAATTTGAGCAATTGCCTTTTGCAATTCTGGCTCCATTTGGTTGGCTGGAATGTTGTCATGATGTAAAGATTGACCAAATAACTGACGGCGTTCTTCGTGTGTTGAGCGCTGAGCAAAATCATCAAAATTATCGTACTCTGTTGTTGAGCCGGTGGGAGCATCACCTAGAGACTCAACATTTCCCTGAGCCAAATCACTCATGATGTGACGTCTGTATTGATCGCTGGTGCTCATTTTACTTATCTCCTTTCTCTTATCAAACTTTTTCAATTTCTCGTTTTTAAATCAACTGACTTCGCTCAAGTTTTTGATCAAATTCCGCAACTAAGTGTACTGAACTTGATTTGTTTGTACGTCATACTGAGCTGTCAAAATGAGTTTCTTATCAGGCGCATACACCAAAACTTTCAAGTCTTCATTGGGGAAGTTCCGGTGGAAACCTTCTAGCAAGGATTTTGCTAAGGGACGTACATCGCTGGGAGGTACTTTAGAGGAAATGACAATGCCTAATTTGTTGTTCTCACGCACATAAGCGTCTGTAATTAATCCTTTTGATGTCTGTACAACCCAGTTACCAAAAGTTTGTCCGGCTGGGGTATTTCCTTGTTCTAATTCCCCATAGGTAATATTTCGACCAGCAACTGGTAAGTTGGTTGTGCGATCAGCTATTGTCGCATTACTAGCGCCACAGGCAGTTGTCAAAGTTAAGACTAAAATCAAGACACAAGCTATAATGATTTGACGGCTCTGCTTCAGCACACTCATGTTTATTACCTCCTTAAAATAAGTTTTCAGTCAAATGAAGCGGAAGATTTCTTCGGTGTTAATTGAGTCTATTTTTCTTGAATTTTCTACACTCACTGAGTAAAGTTATTTTGACATATCAAGTACTAGATTAAAAAACGAAGCCCACTGACGCGGACTTCGTTCCCGCGCTTTGATAACGCGCGTTTACTCAGTTGTTAAGTTTAACAGCGTAGGTACTAAGATAAATACACTCTCATGAAACGCTCAAACTTAGCAGAAAAAGCATTAGTCCTATTTCAGTGCATCCTTTACGTCATCTTTGACATTTTCAACGCCATGACGTACTTGGCTTTCAGCTTGCTTTGCTTGACCTTCTGCTTTATCTTCTGGATCGCCAGTAACATTTCCTACTGCTTCTTGAACTTTACCTTCAATGTTTTTAGCTGTAGCTTTTGCACGATCTTCTAAACTCATTTTGACCTCCAGACCTTCTTTTAATTACGTTTCAAAGTTGATAAGTAACCTTGAACTTGTTTTTTATTACTCTTACAAACTAGCTTAATCTTCTGACAGCAGCCTTCCACCTCTAGATATATTAGTTCCCTATACTAAAAGAGAGAGGAGAAGTGACTATTAGCTACTCCTTTAACACTAGTTAGTTATTCAAAAACTTTTGATACTACTAGACACTAAACCATTTAAGAATAAGGTTTTATGAATAAATTTTAATGTCGCTTATTTAATTAATGAAAAAGCCGGCTTTCTTACGAAAACCGGGTGAATAAAGTAATCTGTACAAATTTTATTTAATCAAGAAAACCCATTAGACTTTCAGAATCGTCAATAGTATTTGATGCTATTGGGCGATTTCCCATGACAGAGTATGTTTCAGAAATGACGAGATCACTTGAACCAATTGGACGTGCTCCAGACATGTTAAGAGTGTCAACAACGTGGAATGTGTTTGCTGTAGTCGGGCGTATACCCATTATGTTTTTTGTTTCTACAACTTGCAAATCACTGGAGCTCACGGGACGTATTCCAGAGATAGCTAGTGTGTCATGTACCTCCAGTTTACCTGGTAATTCTACCCGCGTTTGCTGGTCACTACTGTGCTCTACTTTATCCCAACTTTCACCCTGATTATTTTCCACTGTAGTTTCTCCGTTAAGCTTCAGATTTTTTCGCCGAGGACTTCTTACTTCACCAGAGCTAGTTATGCTCATTGCTTCTCACCTGGTGCATTGTTAACTTATTTTACAATATTCTGGAAAAGTTAAATTTTTCCTTAATATCTAAGTTTAACTTTAAAAAATCTTGTGTAGGTATAATTTTTTTTGAGATTCATATAGTATTTTTGTAAAATTTAATAAAGAAACATTGCAAAACCTAATCTCCCAATTACTGGCGACGAAACTCATTTCTACAGTAAAACCACCTTGTGTCCAAGTTGCTTAGCATATAAAATAGAAGCAGCTAAATTAATTTTTATGACGCAATTTCAT
>NZ_QMEB01000229.1 GCF_012912135.1 Brasilonema bromeliae SPC951
TAATTTAACTCATAATTCTTTACAATATTTTATTTTTACTCAGCTAATGGGTTTTTATGTGTCAAGTCGTTGTTGAAACTCCTGGTGTTCAAACAGCCTCACTCAGTTGCAAGGCATCCAAATCTATTGGGGCTAACAGTCTAATAATTTGATATCTTAAACTATTAAATTTACTGATAAATAAAGATAAAGCAAAATTCTGAATGCAGCCCGTTGCAGTATCATATAGAACAACTGAGCTGCATTCAGTTGAAAAAAGTTTAACCAGCTAAACTCTCGACACTTAGAGGAACCATATCGCCATTTCTTGTCAGTCCTAGTAACATTGGTTGTTTTGGTTGAATGAGTTGACCTGTTAGTACACAGCGTTCTTCTTGTTGTGCTGTTGCGGCTATGCTAGCCCGAATATCAGCTCGCGAAAATCGGGGCTTCCACTCACCTGATTTTTGCTGCACATAATTCCAGAGGATGTCTCGAATCAAAGCTTGATATCCCTGATTACCAGCTAATTCTTTGAGTTTATCTTTCAATTCCCGTTCTAGACGGATGCTGGTGACTTCCATATCGGTGGTTGGTGTGCGAGCTATTGTATGCATCAGTTTTTCTCCTTAAAGTATGGACAGGATAGTAATACAAGTGTAGTATGTTTAAAGGAATGTTCAATAGGTGAAATTTTCTGTGAAATCCGTTTACCCCATCTCTACTTCCTTGCGTGTTGTCAACTGTCGATTAAGTTGGGAATCAGCCGCTGTGGGAGTGGAGTATTTATTTATGGGAGACGGTGACTGGAATAAATGGCAAATCACACAGGGCAATTATGATTCTCAATATGCCAGCATTCGTGCACTGAATGCAGTAGCAAAACTAGAACGACAAAGCGGGAGGTACAAGCAACAAAATGCTGTACCGATATAGAAGCACCAAGACTTCAACAAGGTCAAATTCCAACCCCCGCTTCCACTCAATAAGAAGCGGGGGTTTGTTTATAAGGAGTCAAGCTGTGACAAGCGCGATGCAAGTTTTAGAACAATCCGTGGTGGTGTTTTATCAAAATGATTTGCCACTGTGTCGGGTTAATATCGAGCAAGCGATTGTATTGTTAGTAACAGATAAAGCTGATCCACTATATTTTTATCGCCAAAGCGGATCGGAAGTTCACTCACCCACCTGCAAGCAAACCTGGAATAACAGGAGAGCATAAGCAATGCTGAAATTAACATACACTGAAACGAGTTTTTGTTTAGAGTGTTTAGTTCAATCGTTAGAAGAATGGGTGCAAGCGCGAGTGATTTTGGCACTGCGAGTAGGGAGATCTCTGTGTGTTGAACCCAGCACTGCTTCCTTTTTACTTCCTGTTAATTTGCCAGGAGTAGAAATACTTAAAGCTCTTGTCAATAGAGAGAACAGTGAAATTATCGCTCTGTGCAATTGTGATCACGAGTGTGTGGAAGTGACTCTGCGAGGTTATTGGCTATCAAATGGTTCTCAGGATGCTGAGGGCGTTTTTATCACCGCAATGAGCGATTCATTTTACGGTGAACACTCTGCTTCACCTACTGAGTTTTTTCTCCACAAACTTTGGCAAGAAGCTCAACACAGAGCCTCTGTTATGAGCGAGTAATGAGTTGTTGGCTTTCAGCCTGGTTGCTGAAAGCTGACAACTGTCATTGTTCTTTTTTTATGCCTATAGCCTCACTTATACAAGTACAATCGAATAAGTCAGGGCGTGTATTTAATAACAAATAAATGAAGAAAAGAGGTTTTAAATGTGTTAAAAAATATTCCAGTTTTATGAATTTTTTTATTCTAATTTTGAAAAAAATCTTGAGATTTAGACGTCTCCTCATAATTGAATGCGAATTTATGTATAAGCGATTCCGTTGATAGTAAACATTTTGTGCCATGAGCAGACGTTTTCTTCCTCCTCTTTCTCCAGATGATTTGCCTCCAACTCGGGTGACACAACTTGATGAGTTATTACTGAGACAACTAGAAGAAGCTATCTGCAAACGCTTTTTCAAAGCTTGTAGTTCAATGACTCGGGCTTTATTGTCTAATTGTCACTGGTATTTCCAAATAAACGGTGGCAGTTTAATACTGGTCATTGTTAGCTATGACATGGAAAGTTATTGGCATATAGCAAATGCTATTCCTCAGATAGTTAACAAATTAAAGCTATTTTCCAATACTGCCAAAATCCGTTTCTGTCCTCCATCTAAAGAAGGCATACCTTGGGAAATTGCGGTAGATGAAATATCGGATGAAAAGGATGTGTCTTAACACATGGTTAAGAATATCATCAGGTGGCACTCTTTTGTAGATTGTGAGTCCAGCGCCGCACGAGGGAAACCCTCGTGCTGGTTCTGGCGTCAGCGCTATGCGCTCACTCCTGCCGTTCGGCACGGGGCCGTGGCGTCAGCCATAGGCATAGGACATACCCGTAAAAATCAAGGCGTTTCTTTCAAAAACGCCTTCCCTTCTTCTTGGGAGCAGAGTTATTATCATACAGAGTTTGGTTGGGCAAAACACGCTGAGCGATTGTGCAAAGCTCACCCCCCTGATTGGCAATTGGGCGATCATTATCTAAAAATTAGTATTGCTTCCGTAGATAAAATGATTTATAAACTGATAAATATATAGCAATCTTATTTGATTTGTGCTCAGCTAGGTACAGTTTATGTTCTCTGTTCCCTGTTAAGAGTTCCCTGTTAAGAGTTCCCTAACTCAACTAGTAAGTTCAAAACCAAACCGGATTCCTATAAATTGATACATATATAATTTCTATTTTCAGCTGGTAGTAGCAAATACAAGTAAGTTAGTGTTAGATTGTGCTAGAACTGGGAATAAGTCAAACAATCCTGAGCTAAATATTCACAAGCAAACTGGTAAATGCTGTGCCAAGAAAAACAAGTTGTCTTCTCATAGGAAAACAGCGGCATAGAGATTTATTTTTACAAGGATTGACACTTGGTAGGATCATACCAAGAAAAACTCATAATTACCAACTAAATTGGTAAAAATATGCCAAGAAAAGAACAAGGATGGATTACTTTTCAAACCTCAGAGGAGGAGCGAAAAATTCTAGAAGAGTTTTCAAAGCACTCTCAGCGCACTAAAACAGAAATTTTGCGGGAACTGGTGCGTAGTCTCAACAAGGAGTCTCAACAGGCCCCATCACTACCAACTCAACAGTATGAAACAGAGGAGGCTTGGACTTCTAGGATAGAAGTTTTTGGTCGCAAGAAACCACTCAAAGTCAGCTCCCGGAATATTCTTAAAGGAATCATTAAACGAGTTGTGACTGGGGCTGTTAACACTGAAGTCACGCTAGAGATTGTTCACAAAGTTGAGCTAACCTCAATTATCACAAGAGTGTCGGCAGACGAGCTAGATTTGTCTGAGGGTACAGAAGCTTACGCAGTGATCAAGTCCAACGATATTGTTATTGCTAGGGATTGACATCTTCCCCCACTAACCTTATAGTTCGTCAGTGACAAAATTATACAAAAGCCCTCACTCCTGATTCCTCTTCCAAGTTGGAAAAGGACTTAGGGGTGAGGGTACTTTTAGAAGTATTAAATTTTTACTAAGCTTCGACTTTCACACCTCTCCAGAAGGCGACATAACCTTCAATTTGCTTTGCTTTCTCCTTTGCATCAGGATAATACCAAGCAGCGTCCTTGTTGAGTTGTCCATCAACTTCAACATTGTAGTAACTGGCGAGACCTTTCCAAGGACAAGTTGTGTGGGTGTTGCTTTCCTTGAAGTACTGCTTGTTAATTGAGTCAGGGGGAAAGTAATGGTTGCTTTCCACAACTACGGTGTTATCGCTTTCGGCTAACACAGCACCATTCCAGATTGCTTTTGCCATAGATGACAAGTGCTAATAACGCTACACATTACATTATGATTCTTCTGGTGAGCATCTTGCCCACGCATAAAATGGCTACACTGAGCAAATTTTTATCAAGGAAAATTCAAGGCATTTTGGATTGACATTGGAAGATTTTCAGATCACTTGTCAATTGCTGTAGGTACTGGGAGCAAAAATAATTATCAGTAAAACCAGCCTCACTGCATATTAGCAGCTGAGGTCACTGATAATTAGGAGGAGGTATTTTCTTTATGCATTCAGAGTGTCATTTTCTTGATGTTCAAGAGCCAGATGGCAATAAGTACACCATTAAGCTAGAACAAGACCGCTTTACCTTAGGACGAAGTAATAGCAATGATATAATCCTTCCTAACTCAGATAAAACAATCTCACGGAACCATTGTGTCTTAGAATGTAAGGCAAACTGCTGGTGGGTGGTAGATGAGTCAAGTGCGAATGGAACTTTCGTGCAGCGATGCAATCGTGATACTCGAATCGATGTGCGCCAGCATGGGAAATACCAACTTAACAATGGGGACACCATCCTCATTCTTGGCAAGTTCTTGGAGGAAAATGAACCTGTCTTTTGGAGGCTAACCTTTCGAGATTCTGAACAAACTGTCCAACCTCCAGCATTCTTAGAGTACAGCTTAAGTCAACAAAAGCTTTTTTTAGTCAAAAGTAGTGAGCAACAAGAGATTCACTTAAGTCGAAGAGAACGGAATCTCATTCACTATATGGCAGAACGCAATCAGGCAAATAACAATAAGCCTGTTGTGTGTGAGTATCAACAGATGATAACAGCAATTTGGGGAGATTCGTGTGGTCACACAAATAATGATGTTACACGCCTTGTCTGGGTTATCCGCAAAAAAGTAGAGTCAGATCCTGGTGAACCTGAGTTTCTCATAACGGAGAAGGCAAGAGGTTACAGCCTGAAAGTTAAACTGATTGCGTGAGTCAATAACAACAACTGCCATGTCTTTAAGGAACAGTGGTCTTTGTTAAGAGACTGTTCCCAGAAACCTAAATACTGTACCCAATATTTGGCATAGCGCTCATTTTTTAGCCTTAAACATATCTTAATACTCGTACTTTAGCTTAGAAGCAGATTGGAACTGTTCTGCGACACATGGGCTATGAGCGATCGCAGACTCAAACTGCTAGCCAAATTCTTCAACAAGACTTGGGATAGGGATTATGGTTCAAGAGCAACCTAGCAAATATAACAATGGCAAATCAAGCAAGCCAACGAACTCAATTTCAAACGAGAAAATAGAGCAGGCGTTAGAACAGTCACTTCAAAATCAGCGAGGCATTGTGAGTAATTGGTTGCCTGGTTATGAGTTAAAAGGTGGTAGGTACATTATTCAAGAAGAATTGAGTACAGGAGGCTTTGGTGTTATCTATCGCGCCAAAGATAGCCGAAAAAATCAGGTTCTTGTTATCAAAGTTCTCAAAAGCGACTTATATAACGAACAAGAATCTGACAGTTTTGAAGAAAACTTTGTCAAAGAAGCAATTAATCTCGCAATCTGTAAAAATTTGTATATTGTACCATTTAAGGATCTGATTAAGACATCGGGTAAATGGTGCATTGTAATGGAATATATTGAGGGTGAAGACCTGAACAAATGGGTTAGAAAAAATGGTCCTCTTTCCGAAGCTGATGCTTTACGTTATATTCGCCAAATTGGTGAAGCTCTAAAAGTACTTCATGAACATAATCTTTTACATCGAGATGTTAACCCCAAAAATATTATTAGGAGAGCAAATGGGTTAGAAGCAGTTTTAATTGATCTGGGAATTGCTCGAAAGTTTTCTCATAATCAGACAGAGCAGCATACTCCAATTTTGACACAGGACTTCGCACCAATTGAGCAGTATAGAGAAAAGTATAAAAGGGGAGCTTACACTGATGTATATGCCTTAGCAGCAACACTGTATTTTTTGTTGACAGGAAACGCACCAATTGCCTCTTGGAGGAGGTTAAATGGAGAGCCACTGAAAACCCCGCAGCAGATTAAGGGTAAGCAGTATATCAGCGAGCAGGTAAATGATGCCATTCTCTTAGGATTGCAAATATTTCCACAAGAGCGCCCTGAAACAATACAAGAATGGCTAGAAAAACTACCACCTGATGAAAGCAAAATTGAGGAAGCTACATACCAATATAACCGTACGACAAACACAAACAAAGAAGAAAGAGATGTTTCCAAACGAACACAACCACCAAACGATACTCAACCCAACCAACCGAATCCACGGAAATTATTGAGTCTGCCGGCTGCATTCACGAGTCCTGCTAGCTTTATGGTAGCGCTGGCAATTTTCAGTTCATTAGGAACCAGTTTTATTAGCGCTGGGTTGTGGCTGTTACTAACAATTTGTTTCATTTATGTTGATTTTTTTATTACTAAAAGATGCACAATTAAACAGCAAATTGGTTTAGTGATTAGTACCCTAAGTCCCCCACTGGTAATTTTACTTTATATTTTTGCTTTACGACATTGGAAGGCACAAGAAGTGGAACCGTTAGGTTGGGCCCCAGAAACATTTTATTACGGTGGTAGCACGACTTGGGCACCCATCCGGCGTGACGTTGACCCACAGATTCAAAAATTTTTTCCTAACTTTAAGTTGAAGCTTGTTAATCCAAAAAGCGTCAATCCCGGTTCGGAAACTGGTATTAAGCAATTGTTAGGGTTGTTAGACGGGGAGGAGAGGCTAACCTTTGCTCAGTCTTCTCGACCGTTTACAGGAGATGAATATAAGAAAGCTCATACACAGGGATTTCTTTTGAAACAGATCCCAGTGGCAATTGATGGCATTGTAGTTGCAGTCAATCCTAAATTAAACATCTCTGGTTTGACTATTTCCGAACTCAAGGCTATTTATCAAAGTAAAATTACCAACTGGAACCAAGTCAAAGGTTCAAATAATCTAAATCTACCAATTAAGCCCTACTCACGTAAAAAAGAGGTTGGCGGCACGGTTAAAATCTTTGTGGAAGATGTTTTAGAAAATTCAGATTTTGGCACCACAGTAGAGTTTAAGGAAGACACAACCTCAGCTCTTAAACTAGTACAAAGTGATATGGGCAGTATCTACTATGCTTCGGCTCCGGAGGTGGTTAAACAGTGCAATATCAAAGCACTACCACTAGGGTATCGATTTAACCAACTAGTTTCTCCCTATCAAAAACGGTTTCTATCTTATAAAGATTGCATCCAAGAAGGGCGCAACCGAGTAAATATTGAAGTATTTCGCAACAAGCAGTATCCCCTTATTCGTAAGTTGTATGTCATCCTTAAAGAGGATCATCCCGATCAACAAGCAGGAGAAGCTTATGCAAATTTGCTACTGACTGCTGAGGGTCAACAACTGCTGGAAAAAGCTGGATATGCTAGCTTATATGACACTCAAGCTAATTGAGTACTGTAAGTTAAGCATCAATCACAACCTGTTCTACAGACATTGACTATCATGTAAAACAAGCAATCTGCCTCCTTTGCAACACAGTCTCTTATGTCACAGAATCCCAATTTAGAACAAGCGCTAAAATATTACTTTGGCTACGATAACTTTCGCCTCGGACAGCGACAAATCATTGAGCAAGCGCTACAAAATCGGGATTTAATGATTGTAATGCCGACTGGTGGCGGAAAGTCGCTGTGTTTTCAACTACCAGCACTACTCAAAAAAGGTTTAACTGTGGTGGTGTCGCCGCTGATAGCTTTGATGCAAGACCAGGTGGAATCACTGCGAGATAATGGGATTGCCGCAACATTTCTTAATAGCAGTCTGAACGCTTATAAAGTGCGATCGCGCTTGGGGGCACCAAAAGCTTTTTCCCGCTACTGCACACAAACTGGCACGCTTGTTCTACCAAATATGGACGATCGCAGGACTTTCTGCCGACCTTGGCATGGACTACTATCAAAAACGGTAGCCCAACATACGTTCGTATAGCCCCCGGAGGCCAAGGAGTTCGGCATGGGTACCGGACTCGACAATCTCACCCCCCTGCATCACAAAAATCTGGTCGCAGTCTACGGCGGTTTCGAGCCGATGCGTGACTAAGATGATGGTTTTCAAGCGGCGTAGACGCTGGAGGGTCTGTATCACCCACTGCTCGTGCTTTAAGTCCAGCGAACTCGTGGGTTCGTCGAGGATGAGTATAGGAGCGTTAGTGAGGAGCGCGCGCGCAATAGCTAGGCGCTGCCGCTGCCCGCCTGAGAAGTTCTGACCGCCCTCAGTAACTATGGTATCATACTGCTCGGGCAAGGTTTCGATGAACTCGGCTGCCCCGGATTCGATCGCCGCTTCTTGAATCTCGTGGAACTCAGCATCTGCGCGACCGTAGGCGATATTCTCCGCGATTGTTCCGGGGAAGAGTGGGCTGCTTTGCGTGACGATCGCCATGTGTTTGCGGACGTCACAGACCTTAAAAGTGCGGAGGTCAACACCGTCGAGGAGGACGTGACCCTCCATCGGGTCGTAGAAGCGCGGCAGGAGATTGAGCAGCGTGCTCTTTCCCGTCCCGCTTGGACCCAAAAACGCCACCATCTGACCCGGCTCGATAGTAGCACTGATCTTCCGTAAGACGGGCCGCCCAGGGCTGTACTCGAAGCTCACGTCGCAAAGGGCTAGTGTGCGGGGACGGACGGGAAGCGGCTGCGCGTCAGGCTCGTCCGCGATCGCAGGCGCAAGGTCAATTACTGCAAAGACGCGATCGCATGAGGCTACGAATGTCTGGATCTTAGTAGTGAACCCCAACACCCAACCTAACGGGTCCCAGAACTGCGCGAGGTAAGCCATGAATACGATCAGATCGCCGATGGTCAAGCCGTTCGGCACCGGACGCAAGAACTGGTCGCGATAGACCAGGTACCCGCCGTAGCCGAAGATTACCCCGCCTCCCAGGGCGAAGATTACCTGAACGGCGAGCGGATAGAGGGTTTCGAGCCAATTGAGCCGCATCGAGGCAGCGACGCTTTGCTCGACCACCTGCGCGAAGCGCCGCGACTCGGTCGCTTCTCGACCGAAAGACTGGATCAGCCCGATCAACTCTATAGCTTGCTGCATGGTGGAGGTCATGAGCGCGTCGGTACGCTTCGAGTTCGTAGCTCGACGCTTAATCTCTCCCTCGAAGTACCAATTCGCAAGTATCAGAAGCGGCGTGAACGAAAGTGCGAACACGGTGAGAAGGACGTGGCGCGACAGCATGATTCCGATCATCGCCGTAAGGGTGACCGATGCGGCAGTGGAGCCGATGAGTACATCGATTACCCCCCACGGTCCGAGGCTGTCGTAGCTCAACCGATAGATCGCGTCGCCCTGCGACTGGGAGTTGTGCCAGCCAAGACTGAGCGCCTGCAGTTTGTCGTACAGTTCGGTCCGAACCCGCATGGTTCCGTTGTACTGAATGCGGTAGTTCAACATCTTACGCAGCATTATGACGGTATCGCTCAGGATCTTGATGATCATCCCGACGATCGCCATTCCGAAAATTCGGTTCAGCCTGCCTTCGCCGAACGGGGCAAGAAACAGCGTATGAATCCAGTTGGGTTTCGGGGTTGGTGAGAGAACCGTATCAACTAGAATCGCTATGGGCCAAGCGTTGAGAAGGTTCAAAACCACCGATGCCCCGATCAGAACCAAGAGCGTGGCGATCAGCCATAAGTCCTTGCGGAAGTAGGAGATGGATCGGAGGACGATCTGCATGTGGCGAACCTCATATCTTGTACCAGGTTAGCTTGTACCAGGTTACATTGATGTGCAGACCATAGCGTTTGGCACAGGCTTTGGACTAGATGCCAGAATCCCACCCATGCCCGCGAAGCCTAGGGGTGGGAGTGTCAATATTGATTATGATGTAAAACAGGCACAATGCCTCGTTTGCAACACAGTCACTTATGTCACAGAATCCCAATTTAGAACAAGCGCTAAAATACTACTTCGGCTACGATAATTTTCGCCTCGGACAGCGACAAATCATAGAACAAGCGCTACAAAATCGGGATTTAATGATTGTCATGCCGACTGGCGGCGGAAAGTCGCTGTGTTTTCAACTACCAGCGCTGCTGAAAAAAGGTCTCACTGTGGTGGTGTCGCCGCTGATAGCCTTGATGCAAGACCAAGTGGAAGCACTGCGTGATAATGGAATTGCGGCAACATTTCTTAATAGTAGTCTGAATGCTTATAAAGTGCGATCGCGCGAAGAAAACATCCTCAGTGGTAAAGTCAAACTCCTATACGTCGCCCCAGAACGCCTGCTGAGTGAAAGATTTCTCCCCTTTCTCGACTTAGTCCATCATCAAATTGGTATTTCTGCCTTTGCTATTGACGAAGCACACTGCGTCTCTGAGTGGGGACACGACTTTCGTCCAGAATATCGCCAACTGAAGTCACTGCGCAAACGCTACCCAGATATTCCCGTCCTTGCGTTGACTGCGACAGCAACTGAGCGTGTCCGTGCTGATATTATCCAACAACTTGGGTTAAAGCAACCAAGCATCCATATCGCCAGCTTCAACCGCACAAATCTTTACTACGAAGTCCGTTCTAAAACGAAGTATGCTTACGCTGAATTGTTGGAACTCGTCAGGGAAACAGAAGGTTCAGCAATTGTCTATTGCTTGACGCGCAAAAAAGTTGATGAACTGACTCTGAAACTGCAACACGATAAAATTTCAGTCTTACCTTATCATGCCGGATTATCTGATGAAGAACGCACCAAAAATCAAACTCGATTTATTCGTGATGATGTGCGTGTTATGGTGGCAACAATTGCCTTTGGTATGGGAATTAACAAACCAGATGTGCGGCTAGTCATTCACTTTGATATCTCCCGCAATCTGGAAAGTTACTATCAGGAATCAGGGAGAGCAGGAAGAGATGGAGAACCATCTCGCTGTACTCTTTTCTACAGTTACGGTGATGTCAAAACAATTGAATTTCTCATCAACCAAAAACCAGATCCTCAAGAACAGTTGATTGCTAAACATCAACTGCGGCAGATCATAGACTACACTGAAGGAACAGATTGCCGACGGACAATTCAGTTAGGATATTTTGGGGAACGTTTTTCTGGTGATTGTGGTAACTGTGACAACTGTCGTTATCCCAAACCAATAGAAGATTGGACAATTGAAGCCATGAAGTTTTTATCTTGTGTGGCTCGATGTAAAGAAAGATTTGGTATGGGTCATATTATAGATGTGTTGCGGGGAGGAAAAACCCAAAAAATTACTCAATACGAACATGACAAACTTTCCACTCACGGTATTGGTAAAGATAAAACTGTAGATGAATGGCGAATGCTGGGGCGTTCTCTCTTGCACCAAGGGTTATTAGAACAAACTGCTGATGGTTACGCTGTATTG
>NZ_QMEB01000003.1:0-8217 GCF_012912135.1 Brasilonema bromeliae SPC951
GCTTTTAGTTGGGCGGCGAAGCAACAAAATGCCTTGGGTGCACTCGTGATTACCGCGAGTCATAATCCAGGCAAATATTTGGGATTGAAAGTCAAAAGTGCTTTTGGTGGTTCTGCGCCGCCAGAAGTCACCAAGCAGATAGAAGCACTTTTATTACAAGCATTACCACCTGCATCAACTCCAGGCAAGATAGAGAAGTTCAACCCCTGGGGCAGTTATTGTGAAGCACTCGAAGGTAAAGTCAAGATTGAGAAAATCCGCGATGCGATCGCCGCAGGCAAACTCACAGTATTTGCTGATGTGATGCATGGCGCGGCTGCTGGTGGATTGGCAATGCTACTTGGCAATGAGATCAAAGAAATTAACAGCAACCGTGATCCGCTGTTTGGTGGCGGCGCACCAGAACCATTACCCAAATACCTTTCGCATCTGTTTGAGGTGATGCAAAATCACCAAAAAACGAATCAAGGAGGTTTAGCGGTAGGGTTGGTGTTTGACGGGGACAGCGATCGCATTGCTGCTGTTGATGGAGACAGCAATTTCCTGAGTTCACAAATCTTAATCCCAATATTAATCGACCACTTAACCCTACGCCGCGATTTCAAAGGCGAAATAGTCAAAACTGTGAGTGGTTCTGACTTGATTCCTCGCCTAGCAGCAGTGCACAACTTGTCAGTTTTTGAAACACCCGTTGGTTATAAATACATTGCTGACAGAATGTTAGAAGCACAAGTGTTGTTGGGTGGCGAAGAGTCGGGAGGAATTGGCTACGGAAGCCATATACCTGAACGGGATGCACTTTTATCAGCATTGTACGTACTAGAAGCTATCGTGGAATCTGGGCTGGATTTAGGTGATTATTATCGTCAATTGCAAGAACAAACAGATTTCACTTCCACATATGATCGCATCGATTTACCCCTCGCCAGCATGGAAGTGCGATCGCGTCTTTTACAACAACTGCAAACCCAACCTTTAACAGAAATAGCTGGAAAACCAGTCATTGACTGTCAGACAATTGATGGCTACAAGTTCCGCTTAGCCGACAACAGTTGGTTAATGATTCGTTTTAGCGGTACCGAACCCGTTTTACGCCTGTACTGCGAAGCCCCCACACTCCAACAGGTACATCAAACTCTAGCTTGGGCAAAAGAGTGGGCAGAGTAATATCAGTGATCAGTGAGCCAGCGCGAATGACGGCTCTCCCTCCGTAGGCGACTGGTGAGACAGCGCGAATGACGGCTCTCCCTCCGTAGGCGACTGCGTTCGCGAAGCGTCTCCGAAGGAGATACCCGAAGGGCGAACCCGAAGGGTTATCAGTTGTCAGTTATCACTGTTAACTGTTAACTGTTAACTGTTAACTGCTAACTGACTTATGACATTACTCGTAGTAGCGACAGGAAATCCAGGTAAGTTAAAAGAAATGCAAGCTTACCTCACTGATTCTGGTTGGGAATTAACTCTCAAACCTGAGGAATTGGAAATCGAGGAAACAGGAGACACCTTTAGTGCCAACGCCTGCCTAAAAGCATCCCAAGTGGCACTTGCAACGGGAAACTGGGCGCTCGCCGATGATTCTGGCTTGCAAGTAGATGCCCTTGATGGTGCACCAGGAGTGTATTCTGCACGTTATGGCAAAACTGATGAAGAGCGAATTGCCAGAGTGTTGAGAGAATTAGGCGATACACCAAATCGGCAAGCCCAATTTGTTTGTGTGGTGGCGATCGCTCATCCAGATGGTACAATTGCTCTACAATCAGAAGGGATTTGTCCTGGTGAAATCCTCTACGCGCCTCGTGGAAGTGGCGGTTTCGGCTATGATCCAATTTTTTACGTTCAAGAAAAGCAATTGACATTTGCTGAGATGACACCAGAGTTGAAGCGTTCAGTTAGCCATAGAGGCAAAGCTTTTGCATCTTTGCTTCAAGAGTTGCCTCATTTAAACAACACTCATTGTTAGTTGTTAGTTGTTAGTTGTTAGTTAAATTTCTACCTAAATACGAACGACTAACGACTAACCACTAACTTCTAACTATGAAATGAGTGAACAGTGAACAGTTATCTGTTGGTTTTGGACAACAAGTACTGATAACTGATAACTGTTAAACAGCTTCTGTATTCTTTTCCCCAGTACGAATTCGCACAACTTGTTCAACTGGCGAGATGAAAATTTTGCCATCACCGATTTCACCAGTGCGAGCAGCTGCGATAATTTTATCAACAACCATATCAACTTGGTTGTCTTCAACAACTATTTCCACTTTCAGTTTTTGCAAAAATTCCACAGTGTACTCAGAACCGCGATAGCGTTCGGTTTGACCTTTTTGGCGTCCAAAACCCCGCACCTCTGAAACAGTCATACCAACGATACCAGCATTAACGAGGGCAATTTTCACCTCATCAAGCTTAAAGGGACGGATAATAGCCTCTACTTTTCTCATTTATTTTCTCCCGACTTCTACGTTTATCTATCAAAGCAGATCCAGTGTTTAACACTTTCACGCTTGCTGTTACACATTGCAGATTTCACTTATGAGATTTGTTAAGATTCAAGAGTTATTCTTAACCTTGGACAGTCTTAACAAAGAAAACTGCAATATAAGATGCTCATCAGCTAGAGAGCGTAACCTCAAATAAATATTTAATCACTTCTTGTCACACGACTTAACGGTAGATGACCTAGTTATCAAAGAAAAGTAAAACTAGTAAACCAAATCCGGATGGTCTTCCTTTTCCATTAGTCAGCACAAGAAGCATAAATATCGTTTAGCCACACCTGTGCCAGAGTAAAAAGCAGACTTAAAAAGCGGATTTGGTATTAGCATTATCTACCTTAATCATTTCTTAAGTTATTTTCTGAGGTTTATACGTTCAATTTATCATTTTTTCGTAGCTTATTTAACTTGCAAACAAAGATGAATTTTGATCTGTAACAGGTTAAGTTGAAGAATGATTTGACTTAACGACTATGACTTTGAAATAAAGGACGTACAATCAAATACCCAGCGCTAAAACCAAGAGCAATAATTAACAAGATACCTATTATTAACCACCAGCCCCTAATTCGTAAAGGCTCTGATTCCTTGTAAGGATCATAGCTGACTTCCTGTTCTTCTATAAAGACTGGTTCTGGAATGGAACTTGGAATTTCCATGTTTTGGGAAAAAACAGGTGTCTGGGAATTTCCTACATAAAAAGCACGGGGACGAGAAATTTGCTCTCTAGAAGCTGGTTCAGTAATAGGTGGTTTTGTTTGAGTTCTAGAATCAGAAGAAGCTTGGGAAACTTGATGAAAATTAATCTTGGCTTGTGAATCAACCACCTTTTGCAAGCGCAAAACAGACTCAACAGCTTTGGCAATTTCTTGCCGAAGTAATTGATTTTCTTGCACGACTTGTTGATTTTGAGCATTGAGAGTATCTAACTTTGCTTGGACAGTTTGCAACTCTGTTGCCAAATCCCGATAGACAGAAAGCGGTACAGAAGGAGAATAGGCTTGTGTATTTGCTGCTGGTGTACTGCTGTGAACAGAACTTGAGATTGTTCGCATTGGTAAATTTCAATCAAAATTTAACGTCAGTCAGCTAAAACGAATTTCCTACCAGAGATAATCAGTCTGGTGAAAGTATGCCCAAGAATCATAGAAAGATATTCTTGAGGTTAAAAATGATTAATTTACAATTTAGAAGGAGAAAGATACAAGTTTATCAGTAATAGGATATAAATTTCTAAAGTATGAGATGAAAAAGGAATGTTGGTAGAAAAGAAGTTTAAGCGATTAAGCAACTTGCGTCATTCCTTATTTTGTAACTCCCTTACTTATTCAACAGTGGAAAGAAGTGTCCCACAGGACCTTGTCCTTTGCCAATGTCTAAGGCGTAAGAAAGCGCTGAAGTGACATACTCCTTTGCCTGCCGTACTGCTGTTATCAAGTCGCATCCTCGTGCAAGATGGGCGGCGATCGCCGCAGAGAGAGTACAACCAGTACCGTGAGAATTTTTTGTTTCTACGTGTTTTGTTGTCAAAGTTTCCATCTTGTGTCCGTCGAACCAGATATCAACACCACGTAAATTTCCTTGCATACCTCCACCCTTGACTAAAACAACCTTTGCCCGTACATTCCTGTGAATCATTTGAGCTGCTGCTCTCATGTCATCTAGTGAATTAATTGGTAAACTGCTTAAAATCTGAGCTTCATAGCGATTTGGTGTCACAATAGCAGCCTTAGGAATGAGCAAATGTCGAAGAGTGTTCACAGCATCATTATCTAGTAATTGCGCTCCTGTGCGAGAGACCATCACAGGATCGACGACTAGGTTATGAATTTGTAAAGCCTCCACCTGTTCAGCAACAGCGGTGATAATTTCCTTATTAAGTAGCATTCCCGTTTTCACCGCTTGAACTTCTATATCTTCATACACGGTGCGGATTTGTGCCACAACAGCCTCTGGTAGTATAGGATCAACCCGCATCACGCCCAAAGTATTTTGTGCTGTCACGCAGGTAATAGCGCTTGTACCGTGAACACAGTGAAAGGCAAAAGTGCGTAAATCTGCTTGAATACCAGCACCACCACCGCTATCAGATCCGGCGATAGTTAAAGCAACGGGCACCTTGGATGTTGTTTCGGAGTTCATAGGTTAGGGGAGGGAGAGAGGGAGAGAGGGAGGGAGAGAGGGAAAGAGGGAAACTTCCCTACTTCCCCATCTGGTGTTAATGGCAGTTGTTTTTCGTTTTTGAACGCCAGTCGCCTCAACGGGGGGAACCCCCCTTCGGGTTCGCCAGTCACCTACGGCGGGAAACCCGCCTGCAGTGCTGGTCTCACCGCACGGCGCTGGCTCCTTTAGACTTTTAACTTTCAAGGCTTTGCAATTGACTTTGCAAATATTTGCCCCATTCTGCGGCTAAGGGAATCTCTGTAAAAGGAACACGTACTGTTTTGTCTGGTTCAGAAAATAAAAATTCCAACTCAATAGTACGACCTTTTTCGGGTGGTTTTTCTACTTCTACTTGTAAGAAGTCTACCAAAAGGGTGATACTTTGCACATCAAGCAAAGAAAATGTTTCTAACTTGATTGGTCCTTTTGGGGTTGGTTTGCCCCAAGTTATATTGTTGCCTTTGTGACCCAAAACCGCGTAAATATCATACTTAGCTTGTTCAAATTGTTCTGCCCAAGTGCGGTATGCTTCTATCTTTTGATACTCCTGGGAACCTTGCCAAGCCAACCAAAAAAATGCGACTAACAGGGGTAACCATAAAAGACCACGTTCCATGTTTGAAAAATTGTCCTCCAGTTTGTATAAAAATCCTAAGTTTACTACCAGATGCACCACTAAAGGGCTTGTATGAGTTATGGTAGTGAGCAAACTGGCAAAAAGCTAATGGTTTGAAATGAGAAAGCTGATATTATTTTGCTTATTTGTCATCGGGCTGAGCGTTGCCTTGTTTAATTTTATTAATTTTCAAGGACTAGCAGCCAAAGGGGAGTTTGAGACAATAGTGCTAAATTTTCGGGAAGATATTCCCAAAGAGGTATTGCAGCAAGACCTGCAAGCTATTGCTCAACAGTACAATGTCACTCCCGAACTAGATAATCAATATTGGGCCAAGGAGAATGTTTACATCATCAAGGGCGATAAGCAGCGACTGAAAGAATTGAAAAAGTCGCCATTTGCCCAAGTCATGGATTTTATTGAACCAAATTATATCTACAAAATTCCAAAACCAGGTAAAGCAACTTGGCTGGGAGAATTATTAGATCCCTCGCAAGAGGCTGACGAAGCGAAACCAACATTCAAAGGTCCCAACGACCCCTATTACAGCAAGCAGTGGAATCTCCACAATATTCATGTTGAAGGCGCGTGGACTCAAACCAAAGGCAAAGACATTACGGTTGCAGTGATTGATACTGGTGTCACTCGCGTGCGTGATCTCATAGAGACAGAATTTGTCCCTGGCTACGACTTTGTTAACGATAGAGTAGAAGCCAAGGACGACAATGGACATGGTACTCACGTTGCTGGTACGATTGCCCAATCAACTAACAACAGCTATGGCGTAGCTGGAATTGCCTACGAAGCCAAGCTGATGCCTCTCAAGGTTCTGAGTGAGTATGGGGGTGGTACTGTTGCTGATATCGCAGCAGCGATTAAGTTTGCTGCTGATAACGGTGCAGATGTGATTAATATGAGCTTAGGCGGTGGCGGTGAAAGTCACCTGATGAAAGATGCAATTGACTATGCCCATAGAAAAGGAGTGATCATCATTGCTGCTGCTGGTAATGAAAATCAGAACTCTGCTGCTTACCCAGCGCGTTATCCCCATGTTGTTGGCGTTTCGGCATTTGGTCCAGATGGCGATAAAGCACCCTATTCTAACTTTGGTGCTGGAGTAGATATCTCCGCCCCTGGTGGTAGCGATGCAGGCAAGATTTTGCAAGAAACCATCGACCCTGATAACAAAGGCACAGCAGTGTTTATGGGCTTCCAGGGGACAAGCATGGCTTCGCCCCACGTTGCTGGTGTTGCTGCATTAGTAAAAGCTTCTGGTGTGAAAGAACCAGACCAAATCCTCGAAGTCCTCAAGCAGTCGGCACGAAGTGTTCAAGATGACAGTTTGAACTACTACGGCGCTGGACAACTCAACGCAGAAGCAGCAGTGCAATTAGCCACTCAAGGGCAAATCACTTTCCAAGACTTCTTCCGTTGGCTACGGGATAGCGGCTATCTCAACCCCGGTTTTTGGATTGATGGCGGTGCTATAGCGCTGTTACCCAAGATTTTGATGGTCGTCGGTTCCTATCTCCTCGCTTGGTTTTTACGAGTTTACTTCCCGTTCCGCTGGGGCTGGAATTTATCCTGGGGATTGATCACTGGTAGTTCCGGATTATTTTTTCTCAAGGGAATCTATATTTTTGACGTTCCGCAATGGCCTTTCCGTGTGTTGGGCAGTTCTATTCCGGAATTAGGCAATACCCTTCAAGGAACAGATGCTTTTAACCCACTGTTTGCCAGCGTATTAATTCCCTTAGGCTTAATGGGACTCTTGCTAAGTCATCCTAAATGGAAGTGGTTTGCCATTGGTTCATCACTAGGTGTAGCAGCGTGTTTAGCGGTAAGTGCAGTATTAGACCCTGCAGTTTGGGGATTGGGCAGTAGTATCTTAGCCCGTATGTTCCTCATTGTTAATGCCGTGTTATGTTTCGGTTTAGCTCGCTTAGCAGTCAAAAACGAAGAACAACCAGCTTAAACACCAGATGGGGAAGTGAGGAAGTTTTCCTCCCTCCCTCCCTCATCCCCTCAGTAATTAGGAGCAGTGTTACGATATGAGCATCACAGTTACAGGTACCATTGAACGCCGTGACATTGGTACTGGCGCTTGGGCGCTAGTTACTGATAAGGGTGATACATACGAAATCCTTAGAGGAGTAGATAAAAATTTACTCAAACAAGGACAAAAAGCAAAAGTCACGGGACTTGTGCGTGAAGATGTTCTCACTGCTGCAATGATTGGTCCAGTGCTAGAAGTAAAATCTTTTGAAGTGATTAACTCTCCTTAGATGCTGGTGAATTGAGAACTTCTTGCAAGCGACTTCTAAATTCGCCTTTGGGATGACCACCTTTGACCTCGCCCAAAATCTGAAATTCTCCTTCTGGCGAATCACAAATAATGTAGGTGGGCCATCCCATCTGTGACTTATCAGGGTATTGAGTCAACAGAATCTGACGATACTTCCGATAAGTCGCCGTATCCTGCATCTTGACGTCAATAAATTGCAAACCCAATTCCTCTGTCACCTTTTTGTCATAGAAAGACATCTTGTGGCAGATACCGCAGTCTTCGGAAGAAAACTTGATGACAGCTAAATTCATAGATTTACTTAACTCCATAAGAAGCTTCCCACTATAACGGTACTCCGTTTAACGGTGCTCGACTCGAATAGTGATTTTTAGAATCCCCCCTACTTGCCCCAAGGGTTAGCTGTGGCAGGATATCAAAATTCTCGATCTATTAACACTGGCTTGTGGAATAACATATTATAGAAGAATACCAAATATTACCAGTCAGCGAGATCCTAGTTAGGTGCAAACCGCGAAATATCGCTGATTTCGTGTCAAAAAAAATAAATCCCCAGCAGCGAGTAGCCAACTAGGGAAGTGAGTTATCAGGGTGCATCTACCAATACTATGTTCTATGAATAACTAGGGTGTTCCGGA
>NZ_QMEB01000003.1:8227-60749 GCF_012912135.1 Brasilonema bromeliae SPC951
TTATCAGGGTGCATCTACCAATACTATGTTCTATGAATAACTAGGGTGTTCCGGACAAAAACTACCAAATGATCGCTACTTTTGTGTCAAAAAAAATAAATCCCCAGCAGCGAGTAGCCAACTAGGGAAGTGAGTTATCAGGGTGCATCTATATGTATGATGTTTTATAAAATACTCAATATTATACTTGTCTGATTTGTAAAAAATAAATAAAATCCAGTAAGTGGAAGCCGACTAAAAAAGTGAGTTATCAGGGTGGATTGACCAGTTGTATGTTTTATGAATAACTAAGTGTTTGTCACAAAAAGCGCGAAAATGAGAGTGATAGTTGTGTCAGTCAGAAAAAATCCCCTAGCAGCCGAAAGTCCACTAGGGGGTCAGTTATCAGGGTGCATCTACCAATCCTATGTTCTATAAAGAACGGCTTGAACCGGATAAATTCTGCAAAATAGAGGTAAAAAATATTTTGCTTTTATCTACCATGAAAAGAAAGCAGAGGGCAAAAGAAATAAGGATTTTCATCGCGTGATTCTGTAGTGAAAGTTCAAGACCCACTAAAAATAAAAAAAACCCCAAGTAGCCGAAAGTCCACTAGGGGTGTCAGTTATCAGGGTGCATCTACCAATACTATGTTCTAGAGATAACGACTTTCTCCGGATGATTTTGTATATCAGAAATAATTGAGATTTTTTGTAAATTATCACAAAAACTCAGAGGGTGTGAACAAATGAGCTAATTATCACGAGAAAATTAATTTGGATGTAGAGGTGCTGGGAAATTATTTTCCCAAGAGACCCGTAACCCCCTACTCCTAGCATGAAAATGAAATCACCAAAGACAGAAAAACTCCCAAAAGGTGTTAACCTACATGGGAGTCAAGATCAAGGTGCATCTACCAGTAAGAAAGTTCTGGGCTAAACTGACAAGATCCGGATAAAGTTATGAAAGAAGATTGGTTCCGAATTTAAAATTGTAGTACAAGAACTCAATCTATGGGATGTACTTTTATGAACAAATAATTTTTTCTCTGCGATACCCCAGAGGTTTCAGCAATTCACCGAGACTTTTAACCTAGTCGGAGAGAAGACAGCATGAATGATGACTCGTGGGTGATGAATGCTTACAGCTCACACGCTGATGAGCAAAACAACACGAATCAGAAACAATCAGTGCCAGGATGCATCTAAGGTATAAGAAGAAGCAAAACATCGACTTGAAACTTTCGGGTTTCAAACCAGATTTAGGAGGCAAACAGGAGCAGTTGTGACCCAGGAATTTCACATTTCCGTAACCCCAGTAGGGCAAAATGACTACTTGGTGCGCACGGAACAAGTCGCGCCTGGGGTGCCATTAGCAGAAGAACTGGTGACTTGGCCTGTGGCTGATTGGTTGACGGCTGCGGGACATTTGATGAATGACCCGTTGAAGTCGGTGCTGCAGGGAGATGCGATCGCAAGAAACTCCGTCAACTTGGTGGCGTTGGGTCAGCAACTTTATAATGCACTGTTTCAAGGCACTCTCAGAGATAGTTGGATTACGGCACAAGGAATAGCCCAAAACCACCAACAAGTGTTGCGTTTGCGGTTAGGGCTGAAGGATACTAAATTAGCACGTCTTCCTTGGGAAGTCATGCATGCAGGCGATCGCCCGATTGCCACAGGACCCTATATCGCCTTTTCTCGCTACCAAAATGGAATTGGTAGAACGTCTCGTCTACCGTCAACAGGTATGCCAGCACCTGCAGAGGAAGGTGGGCTAAAGGTATTGATGGCAATTGCTTCTCCCACAGATCTGGTGCGTCTAGATCTCCTCAAACAAGAAGCCATTAAACTCCAAGCCGAACTTCACCCAGGCGAAAGCGGCAATTATCTCCCGCACAATATAGAACTGACCCTGTTAGAACAACCAGGGCGAGAAGAGTTGACACAAGCGTTAGAACAAGGACGATACCATGTTCTGCACTACTCCGGTCACAGTAACATAGGTCCTAACGGCGGAGAAATTTATCTTGTCAGTAGCAGAACTGGTTTAAGGGAAACCCTCAGTGGTGACGACTTAGCGGGCTTGTTGGTCAACAATAACATCCAAATGGCAGTATTTAACTCCTGCCTGGGAACATATGCAGCGACCTCCTCTGGTGGCGTCAGAGACACAGGGGAACGTAATTTGACAGAAAGCTTGGTGAGGCGCGGCATCAGGAGTGTTTTGGCGATGTCAGAACGTATTCCTGATGAAGTGGCACTACTGTTAACACAGTTATTTTACCGCAACCTTTCTCACGGATATCCTGTGGATTTGTGCGTGAGTCGGATGCGTCAAGGATTGATTGCTGCCTATGGTTCTCACCAACTATACTGGGCACTACCAACTCTTTATATCCAGCCAGGATTTGACGGCTATCTTAGTCCACAGATATCGTTACCTCAAGGTGAGGAGTTATTTAACGAGTACAATCCTTCTCTAAAGACGTCAGCAATAATTTACTCAGATCAGGCAAACGACGCCAGTATGCCTTTACCCCTTGAGGATATGTTACCCTCATCTTTGGCAAGAGACTCATTCGATGATCTAGACTTGCTAGGGGAAGAGACCTGGGGCGACCTGATTGATGAAATCGAGTACGATGACCCAACTTATGAAGAAGATTCAGCGATTGTTTCAGATTTGTTCCGCCAGCTAGATCAACAAAAGACATCTGAACAATCTTCCATGAAGGCAGAACTTGTTCAATTTGGGGAAGATAGTCTCGACGAAAAAGAAGTTTCAGGTGAAATAGCTTCGCTGGAAAATGATCTCGGGATGTGGGAAGAAGTCCGTGAAGCAGCATCTTATGGTAGACAGCAGGACGCAGATCCTCACGAACT
Source organism: Brasilonema bromeliae SPC951 (assembly GCF_012912135.1). Lineage (GTDB taxonomy): Bacteria > Cyanobacteriota > Cyanobacteriia > Cyanobacteriales > Nostocaceae > Brasilonema > Brasilonema bromeliae. The sequence goes on from NZ_QMEB01000003.1 coordinate 11,092, forward strand.
CGCCTCTAATAGTCAACTGAGTCGCCAACAAGAGTTGGACTTGCAAGTAGACTGGGAAAACTCGAATGTCGGGCCATTAACTCAGACGACCGCTATTAGAACACCAACAGCCAAACCAAAACAAGGCAAAAGACGTAAAGTATCGCGGGGTAGTATAGGAGTCAGTGCTATCGCTCTTGCGGGAGCAGCCCTTTGCGCCATCGTAGCCGTAGTCGGTTTCAACTGGTGGTCACATAATCAACAAATACCGGTCTTTTCTCCTGAGTCTCAACAAGAAAGCCGCAGCACTCCACAAGCCAATTTTAAAACGACTGAAACTAAAGTTGTTAGTGCGATCGCCACCGACAAATTGAGTAAGGGGGAATTACAAATAGGACTTGAAGCTGTCGAAGAATTGCTTAATCGTAATCTACTTCCTAACGCTCAAGCCGCCCTTGACGCCATTCCCGAACAGTTTGCAGACAATCCATCAGTCTACTTTTTCAAAGGACGATTAGCATGGCAATTGATCAAGACAGGAGACAATAGATATAGCGTCGATGATGCCCGTCGTTATTGGGAAAGTGCGCTCAAAACTGAACCAGACTCAATTTTGTATAATAATGCTTTAGGCTTTGCCTACTATGCACAAGGTAACCTTAACCGAGCAAATGACTATTGGTTTAAGGCGTTGAGTTTCGCAGTCAGAGAACAGCAGAGTAAATCGGCTGCTTCTGCAACAACATTTTTACCCTCAAAGCCAGTCCCTCGGGATGCTTTAACAGCTTATGCTGGGTTAGCTATTGGCTTGTATAAAACTGCAAACAACCAACCAAATGGAAAACGCGAGCAATATCTCAATGAAGCCATCAAGCTGCGTCAAATGATCATTAAAGACGACCCAGTCAATTTTGAGATTAAAGAATTGACGAAAAATTGGCTTTGGACGGACAAAACTTTACAAGATTGGAAAACACTCCTCCAACTAAAAAGTCAGCGTTCCACACTTCAAAATTGACCAAGAAAGAATTCAGAACTTAGAAGTCAGTAGTCAAAAGGATGAATAGTAAAAAAGATACAAAGCCATTCATGAATTTCTTTAAAAAAGAAAAAATGTATTTCATCAAGTAGGCGCGTAGAATTACGGCGTCATTATTTAAAGCCCCGCGCATTTGTTTGGGGGGGATGCATTCCTAGCTGCGGAGTTCTAACAACTGAGTTCTTCTTAAGATATTTTTTACTAATATTCGCCATCATCTTTGAACGTGCCAAAATAAAAACATATGAAAGCCTAGCCAACGTATCAAGGCTACGCGAAAGCCATATTCGTCACATGAGCTATTGCTTAAATCCCAATTGCCCCAACCCTGTTAACATCAATAATGAAAAATTCTGCCACACGTGTGGTTCCAAGTTAGTGCTCAAAGAGCGCTACCATGCCATCAAACCAATAGGACAGGGTGGTTTTGGCAGAACTTTCTTGGCTGTAGATGAGGATAAGCCATCCAAACCACGCTGCGTCATTAAACAATTCTACCCCCAAGCTCAAGGTACCAGCACAGTCCAGAAAGCAGTAGAGTTGTTTACCCAAGAGGCAATGCGCTTGGATGAATTGGGCAAGCATCCCCAAATTCCAGAACTATTAGCTTATTTTACTCAAGATGATAGGCAGTATCTTGTACAAGAATTTATCGACGGACTGAACTTAGCCCAGGAATTAGAACAAAAAGGTGCTTTCAATGAAGCTCAAATTCGGCAACTGCTGAATGATTTATTACCAGTGCTGCAATTTTGTCATGCAAGACAAGTCATTCACCGAGATATCAAGCCAGAAAATATTATTCGTCGTACAACCACAAAATCAAGCAACGGAAATCTGGTTTTAGTAGATTTTGGTGCTGCAAAAGAAGCGACTTACACAGCTTTAAATCGAACAGGAACCAGTATTGGGAGTCCAGAATATGTTGCTCCTGAACAAATTAGAGGAAGAGCTATTTTTGCCAGTGATATATACAGCTTAGGTGTTACCTGTGTTCACCTGTTAACTCAACGCTCTCCTTTTGACTTGTACGATATCAACAACGACGCTTGGATTTGGCAACAATATCTTACAAGCCCAGTTAGCAATGAGTTGAGCCGTATTTTGGACAAAATGCTACAAAGCATTCCCGTTCGACGTTACCAAACTGTAGAGGAAGTCCTCAAAGAGTTAAATCAAAAGCCGCAATTAGCCCCAACACCCGTAACTCCGATCAAACCTGTTACTCCATCAAAACCTATTTCCACACCTGTTTCTACCAATCAAGCGACCACTCAAATAGATACAGAATTAGAGGAAATGAAAACTCTATTTCTTCAAGGTGGAAAATCCAAAAGCAATAAAGGTCGTAATGTTCAGCCTCAGCCACAAACACCCCAGTCGTCTTCTAGTAAAAGCAAAAATATTCAGCCTCAGCCACAAACACCCCAGCCATCTTCTAGTAAAAGCAAAATAGATGAAGAATTGGAACAGTTAAAGGCTAATCCGCTGTCTTTTAGTAAAAGCGAAATAGATGAAGAATTGGAAGAATTAAAGGCTAAGTATAAAAAAGGTGAATGATAGATAGTACATTGTCAAAATTTATATAGTATTTTAACATTGGTTTTACATAACTCAATAAGAATTATCGAAGGAAGGCTTTCTAAGCCGAACTTTTGTATTACAAATAAAGTGGGGAAAAATTGACAAATTTTACTTAACCTTAAAAACAAAATCGTAGGGGAGCCAGTGCGTTGGACGGGTTTCCCGGCTTGAAGCATCTGGCGTTGGGCATTGCCCATAAAAGGTTATGTGATAGACATTTGAGATATTGGTAAGCAATGCCCACCTTACAGAAAACTGCTGTAAGTGCATGACAGCTTCATAAAAAGGAGATTAATATGTCAACTTTAGTTCAACAAGCAGTTGGAATTCCTCTGAGCGACCAAGTGTCGAGGTTTTTAACTCAGCCATTGAAACTACTGATTGGGGGAAAATGGGTTGAGTCTGCCAGTGGTCAAACCTTTCCTGTATATAACCCAGCAACAGGTCAAGTCATCGCCCATGCTGCTTCTGGTGAGAGCGAAGATATTAATCGAGCAGTACAAGCTGCACGTGAAGCCTTTGAAAATGGTCCTTGGTCAAAACTCACTGTTTCAGAACGCGGACGACTCATTTGGAAACTAGCGGACTTAATAGAAGCAAACCTGGAAGAATTTGCCGAATTAGAATCCCTGGATAATGGTAAACCAATCAGTGTTGCTCGTGTTGCCGATGTGCCAGGTGCGGTTGACTTGTTTCGCTACATGGCAGGATGGGCGACAAAAATTGAAGGAAATACGATTCCCATCTCTGCTGGGACTCAATATTTTGCCTACACAGTGCGCGAACCTGTTGGAGTTGTCGGACAAATTATTCCTTGGAATTTCCCTTTGCTAATGGCTGCGTGGAAATTAGGTCCGGCTTTAGCTGCTGGCTGCACAATCGTTTTGAAACCAGCCGAACAAACCCCCCTGTCAGCTATTCGCTTAGGCGAATTAATCTGTGAAGCTGGATTTCCTGATGGTGTGGTCAACATTGTGACTGGTTATGGTGAAACTGCAGGTGCTCCCCTAGCCGCACATCCGGATGTTGATAAAGTTGCTTTTACTGGCTCAACTGAAGTGGGTAGATTGATTGTCCAAGCTGCTGCTGGTAACCTCAAAAAGGTTTCTTTAGAACTAGGCGGTAAATCACCCAACGTCGTGTTCAAAGATGCTGATCTAGAGATAGCGATTAAGGGCGCAGCCAATTCTATCTTCTTCAATCATGGTCAATGTTGTAATGCTGGTTCAAGACTTTACATTCAACAAGATATTTTTGACCAAGTGGTGGAAGGTGTTGCTGCTGAAGCTAAGAAAATTAAAATTGGACCAGGACTTGACCCCAGTACAGAAATGGGACCACTGATCTCTGATGAGCAACTCGACCGAGTTTATGGTTATATGCAGTCAGGTTTTGCTGAAGGTGCAAAAGCCGTAACTGGTGGACAGCTAATTGGTGAGCAAGGCTATTTTGTGGAGCCTACAGTGCTGGTTGATACTAAGCAGACAATGAAGGTGGTACAAGAGGAGATATTTGGTCCGGTTGTAACGGCGATGCCTTTTAGAGAAGTGGATGAGGTTGTCCCACTGGCTAACGATAGCACTTATGGCTTAGCGGCAGGAATCTGGACTAACGATATATCGAAAGCTCATCGTTTAGCGTCTAAATTGCGTGCTGGTACGGTTTGGATTAACTGCTATCACATCTTTGATGCTGCTCTGCCCTTTGGCGGCTACAAGCAGTCAGGATGGGGTCGAGACATGGGACACAATGCGCTAGAGCTTTACACTGAGGTCAAATCTGTTTGTGTGAAGCTTTAGGATACTGTTAGCCTCTGTGTCATTGCGGTATAAATCAATTTTTATCGTTCCTATGCTCTGCATGGGAATGAAGTATGGGAGGCTCTGCCTCCTTATTAATCAGCTTGAGCAATACGGTTCAGTTAGAGCCAAAAACCTTAAATTTTGTAGGTTGGGGAGCCACTGCGTTGGGCGGGCAATGCCCGACTTGTTGCAAGAGCGTCTCCGCAGGAGTTAGCAAGTGGCGTTTGAACGTAGTGAAACCCAACAAAATTCTGAAAATCTTGGTTTATGTCCTGCGGACACGCTGCGCTAACGTTGCTCAAACGCCAGACGCCAAGTGAGGGAAACCCTCCTCCAGCGCTGGCTCCCCAACCTACTATTATCCTTAACTGAACCGTATTGTCAGCTTGAGGCAGAGCCTTGACCAAATGCATTCCTTGCCAGAGGCAAGGAACGAGAAAACAAGCTAAAAAAAGTGACTCTGAAAAACTCAGAGTCACTCAAAATTCTCAACTGAAGTTCTTGAGACTACCGTAGAATTTGAAGGTGTCTTTGGTTGTCTAGCTTGCAGTTGTTATGACATGCCATGTTATACAGATGTTTCAGTGATGGGTACCCATTCTGTATGGAAGGCACCGGGCTTATCGACACGCTCGTAGGTGTGCGCACCGAAGTAGTCGCGTTGAGCTTGTGTGAGGTTTTGAGGTAGGCGATCGCGACGATAGCTATCGAAGTAATCCAAAGATGCACTAAATGCTGGCACTGGAATTCCCAGTTTGGCGGCTGTTACCAAAACTTCACGCCAAGCTGTTTGTCTATCAAGAATTGTCTGCTTGAATTCTGGGGCTAACAGGAGGTTAGGTAGTGCTGGATTTTCGTTAAACGCTTTCTTAATTTTGTTCAAAAATCCAGCGCGAATGATACAACCACCTTTCCAAATCCGCGCCAATTCACTCAGTTTCAAATCCCAATTATAGGTTTGGGAAGCTTTCGACAGCAACGCCATTCCTTGAGCATAAGAACAGATTTTCGAGCAGTAGAGCGCGTCACGCACCTTGTTGATAAACTCTTTGGTATCTCCGTCATACTTGCCAGTAGGACCTGTGAGTACCTTGGATGCTGCGACCCGTTCTTGTTTGTAGGAAGAGATGATGCGACCATTAACTGCTGCGATAATCGTTGGTATGGAAACACCCAATTCCAAAGCAGTTTGTACAGTCCAACGTCCTGTTCCCTTTTGACCTGCGGAGTCAACAATCAAATCTACCAAAGGTAAATTTGTGTCTGGGTCAATGTAAGGGAAAATGTTTGACGTAATTTCAATCAAAAACGAGTTGAGCTCGTCTGTGGTGTTCCACTGGCTAAAAACTTCATGAAGTTGATTATGGTCAAGTCCAGCGGCATTTTTCAGTAAATCGTAGGCTTCTGCAATCAGTTGCATATCGCCGTACTCAATACCGTTGTGTACCATTTTGACGTAGTGACCAGAACCACCAGGACCAATGTAGGTGACACAGGGACCATCATCGACTTGGGCAGCAATTTTTGTAAAAATTGGCTCCAGATACTGGTAAGAGCTTTGAGTACCTCCTGGCATTAGTGAAGGACCATTGAGTGCTCCTTCTTCACCACCGCTGACGCCCATACCAATAAACCGAAACCCAGCGGGTTCTAGTTCTTGGGTGCGTCTATCTGTATCTTCAAACCAAGAGTTACCACCATCGATAATAATGTCGCCTTCGTCCAGCAAGGGTTTGAGCTGACTAATCACTGCGTCTACAGGTTTACCTGCTTGCACCATGATTAAAATTCTTCTGGGACGTTCCAAGGAGCCAACGAACTCTTCTAAAGTAAAAGCAGCTTTAGCGTTTCTTCCTTGGGCACGCTCAGCCATGAATTTATCAGTTTTGTCGCGCGAGCGGTTGTAAACTGCGATTGGAAAGCCGTTACGTTCAACGTTTAGAGCGATATTTTCACCCATAACAGCTAGACCAATCACACCAAAGCTTTGCTGTGTCATAAAATTTTGGCTAACTCTTGCAGATTCTCTTTCTCTTTAAGGGTAGTCTGAGATTTCTGCTTCTCTCCTAAAGAAGACATTAAGACTTCCTAAACTCAGCCGAAATATTCCACCCACACAGATAAAAAATTTTAATTTGTATCTGATTCAACAACTTTCTGGCAAAATTTGCAAAATTGAGATATCTAGTTAAACGATGGGGGACTAGTACCGCTGCGCGGAAGTAAAAAGTCAAAAGTCAAAAAGTTGATTATGTGGGCTTTTCGCTGCTTTGGAATGGTGAATCCAGCGCGCATGAGGAGGGTTTCCCTCACTTGGCGACTGGTGTATGCGCAAAGCGCACGCCCAGAGGGCTAAAGCCGTCAGGCGAAAGCAGGCATACCCGATAGCCGTAAGGCGTGGCCGTTCCCACTAGGGTAGCTTTATTTCCGCCGCGTTGGACTAGATACTTTGGACTGAGTACTTCTACTCCCAATTCCTCATCCTCAATCCCAAATCCCTAGTGAAATGACACAGTAAGGAGTAACCACAAAATGCTGGCATATATCCTAGCGTTGACTGTCGGTCTTGGAAGTGTAGCGCTTTACATAGCAGCTTTCTTTTTTCCTGAAATCCACCGTAAGAATGATTTTATTTTGAGTGGTGTAGGACTGTTCTACGCCTTGGTGTTATGGATATTTGCCCGAGGCATTACTGGGGGTCTTTTGCTGGGTCATGTAGCTAGTGTGGCTCTTTTAGGTTGGTTTGGCTGGCAAACACTGTCGTTACGTCGTCAACTCACACCAAAGATACAACAAACTCAGATACCCAGCACTGAGGTAGTAAAAACAAACATTCAGCAGCAGGTTTCTCAGTTGTCGCTTCCACAAAAACTTGCTCAGTTACCAAAAGCTATTGGTAGTCGTTTTTCGGGGGTCAAAGACCGAGCGCAAACTGCGGGTAAAAAGACACCCGAAAAGTCTAAAAGGACACAGACTCCTGTACCCACAGCCAAACCTGTAGTTGAGATTGTCGATGAACGCATTCCAGTCACAGACCAACCAGCAGTTATCCCGCCTGCTACCACTGATACCGAAGCAAAAACCCCAACAGCATCTGCTCCTACGGAAGCAAAAACTGAGACTCCTCCAGAAGCAGTTCCACCGAATCCTTCATCTCCGGAATTGCTAGAAGCCGCTCAAGCACATGAGACTGAGGAAAAAACACCGCCTCCGATTGAGGAAGTAGCACCACGAGCTGCACTTGCTCCTCCAGCAGAAGCACCTCCAGGACAAGTACCACCGAAAAACCAGGCTGAAGGTTCATAATAGTTAAAGGCGATATCAAAATTCTACGTCCACAAGTGTGTCCGCACTGCGGAGGAAAGTACTTCGCGCCTAATATGGTTAATGTCGAAATCCAGCAAGTCGCGCAGTTAGTCGCACTCTCCTATTGAAATCGTCGAATATCATCGCTATCACAATCAATGTTCGCACTGCGGAACATCTTGTCCTGCCGACTGGTCAGGGTTGGGTCACAACGATTGAAATACTGCGGTGCCGACCTGAGATGCCCCGTGTATAAATACTCATTTTTTCCGAAAAATCTACGTTTGGGGCATCTTAGCGCCCAGAGTGTCCTCCGGACACGCTGCGCGAACGTTGGCGCTAAACCAAGGCGCTTAGTAATGAGGTGAGTCCAGCGCTGCAGGAGGGTTTCCCTCACTTGGCGACTGGCGAACCCGAAGGGCACCGCAGTTTTTCCGGTTTTAATGAAGCGGGAGATGATTCCAGGACAAGATTTAGAGTACGACTGCAAGCGTTAATTGGTTGGTTGGGCAATTACGGACACGTACCATATGCGAAAATCCGCGAACTGTTATTTGAGTTGGGACAAATTGATATCGGCGAGGGAACGCTCGTTGCGACAAATGAACGTGTCGCTGTTGCGATTGACCCGCCAGTCGAAGCATTGGGTACATGGGTGAAAAACGAGCAACCAAATATTCACGTTGATGAGACACCTTGGTCAGTCAAAGGAGTAAAGGAATGGTTGTGGGTCGTCGCCAATAAAACGTTTTGTTTGTTTCATGCCGCCGACACGCGATCGCCCGTATACTGCCCAACCAGGCTACGCCTCGTTGCCCCGAATCGGAGATTCGGGGAACCCTATTCTGGAAGAACTTTCTTTGGCAGTAGCGCGAAGCGCGCCCTGCTCCCAAGGGGAGCCGCGCAAGGCGCGATCGCGTGTCGAACTCGAACAATTATTGGGAACTGAGTATCGTGGGGTCAACAGCAGTGACGATTTTAGTGTTTACAATGCCTACTGTGTTGCAAGTCACCAAAAGTGTCTGGCACACTTACGACGACATTTTCTGCGGTTAATGAGCGCGTCCTGGTCGGGATAATGCAACGAGCAGGTAATGCGTTCGTTGATTTGATTGATGATGTGTTTGATAACTATCGTCAATTTCAACACTCAAACGACTTTCAACAGTATACCAGTTGGGCGAAACAATTCAAATCAAAGTTGAGCCATGCCTTGAATACTTGGATACCAAAAGCTAGTGCTTTTGTGTTGAACCTGTTATCGAAATTGCGGACAAGTATGACAGCGTGGTGGTTTTTTCTTGATCATCCGGAAGTTCCCCCTGATAACAATTTGGCGGAGCGCTCGTTGCGATTGGCGGTAACAAAACGTAAAGTCAGTGGTGGTTCGCGTTACAACTAAAGATTTTACCTAAGTTTAATCAAACGTTAGTGTTTGATCAATTGAACAGTTGATATTCTTTCTGTAAGCTTTAGCAAGCGTAAAAAAATACACAGACTTACTGCACTCCCTTGCAATGGCACTCCGGTGGGCACGGAATGTTTGAGCTAACCTCAATTGCCTGAAATTTTCCTCAGCACAGCAGAGCATCGAAACTTTGTTTAATCCGCACGAATGGTGGTATTTATGATTCAACTCCTCAGAGATCATCTACGAACATTGATCTGGTTTGCAGTTGGCTTGATCTGTGTGCTTCTGTTAGCGTTGGGATTGCCGCTTACTCAGTTAGCTTCAACCGCTCAGAACCCCAATCATCAGAGTTCTGCTCATGCATATACCCCAAAAAACCCGCCTGGCACTCCGTATTGGTCGGCTGGGGTGACCAGGGATTCAAACCACTTGCCAAATTTTTAGTGGCTTCTAGGTTTTAGGAACTTCCAAGGTGCGATTCGTTGATGGCTGAATCGCACTTTGGAAGTTCCTTAGTGATCCCGATAGATTACAATTTCAACTTTTGACGAAACATTTCTAAATAAATTATCAAGGCAACCCCGATGATTTCCTGGTTTGAAAAGCATGTACGAGCGATCGCATGGCTCACAAGTTGTCTGCTCCTTTTCACGACGCTCTTGATTGAACAGCCTGCCTTTGCTCAAGAGGTAAGCGGGAATGGTGTTAACGTCATTATCATGATTGGCGATGGAATGGGTTGGGAGCCTGTGCGTGCAGCTGCCATTACCAACGGTGGTTCTTTTTACACCCGTGGAGAAGGTCGTGGTCTGAATTTACAGAAGCTGAAAGGCTACACCTATGCGACGACCTACGGTACTACCATTTTCGATCAGAAGAGTGGTAGGTTTTCTACCGGCAACTCCGCATTGGATGGAACTAACAATGTAACCGGTCAGAGCAACATCCGTCCTGGGTTTTCCTTTAAGCCTTTACCGTTTAATCCCGGTACTGACTTAGCAAGTGGATCAGGTGGTGCAACAGACCCATCGTTGGGTAATCTTACAGGTTGGGAGGTTGAAAAAGGTGGTCCTAATCCCTGGACACCTGCTACACCGCCACCTTGCGACATTACAGTACCAGTAGGAAAATCTATTAACGACGTTCCTAATCGGTTCAACTGCCAGGCAGAATATATCAAGCTGAGCCTACCAGATTCCGCCAACACTGCCTTCACACTCTACACAGGAGTGAAGAGCTACAACAACGCCATGGTAGACATCTTTGAAAAGCCTATCGAAACGATTCTGCAAACCGCGAGAAAGCAAGGCAAATCAACAGGTCTGTTAACCTCAGTTCCCATCAGCCACGCAACGCCCGGTGCAGCCGAAGCGTCTGTCAACCGGCGTACCAAGTATGATGCTGACTATCCAACCTTGGATAACATTATCCAGCAGTCTATTAGACCGGATTTCAATGAAAACCCAGACCGACCTGACCTGGAGGACATTTTCCTACCCACGGTGCTGCTAGGTGGTGGTCATCCCCTCGATCATGACAACACGGTCAACACACCAGGTCAAGTGGGTTACAAAGAGCCAGGTACTTGCAACTACGTCTACATCAGAGCATCTACCTATAAGGAACTGACAGGTAAAACTTCTCTCAGTGATGCAGAGGCTTGCAAAGCGACTGCTTCATCGAATCCCAACAACCGCTACGGCTATCGTTTCTTAGAACGGAGTCCGAATGCCGCGAAGCTTCTCCTAAAGACTTCCAGAGAAATTGATCCCAACAAGGGTGAACGCTTGCTGGGACTCTACGGTGCTCGCGGACAGGAGGGCAACATTCCAGTGAGTGGTGCTGACGGGGATTACAGTATTACCGGTCTTGCCAACTTTGCCCGTCAGTCTTCTTTGTACAACCGTACCAACGATGCTTATAAGCGGGGTGATATACCAGTCAATGATACCGATCGCCCACTCCAGCCCGGTGAAACCAATGAGGCTTTCATTGCGCGTGAGGTGAATGAGAATCCTACCTTAGGAGACTTGACACAAGCGGCACTCAATGTGTTAGGCAAGGATAAGGACGGTTTCTGGTTGATGGTCGAAGGCGGCGATGTTGATTGGGGAATTCATGACAACAACATCGATAACATCATTGGTACGGTACTCGACTTTGATAAGGCTGTAGGCGTTGCAATGAAATGGATCGAGCGTAACGGTGGTTGGCAAAAGAACGTTCTAATTGTCACGGCAGACCATGACCATTATTTAACACTGTATCCCAACTTCCCAGAATTGCTGAGAACCAAGGGCGCTAAAGCACTTACCTATGGTTCTGAAACTGACTCGGCTTCTGTGGGTCACAGCTTTGGGTCAATTCCTGAAGACAAATACGGTTGGGGCAGCCACACTCGTCGTCCGGTGCCAGTTTACTATCAGGGCAGACCGTTCAAGCTGGACAAGTACATCGGTAAGGGCTACAAAAACTACGGATTTGATGTTCCTGGCGTTCCAAATGCAGTAGACCAGGTTCACATTTACAAGGCAATGTATGAGGCTATCACTGGTAAAGAACCGCAAGATCCCTCATAAAAAGGGCTTGTCTGAAATTAGAGTTTCCCCCTTGTCTATCATGTCCGGATAAACACTTGTAAAAAACTAAAAACCTTACCAAACTCCTTTCCCTCTCCGCAGGTTCGGAGAGGGAAAGGAGTTTTGAATGAGTTACAGATACATTTATCTGTGTTCATCTCTGGTTCATTATTTCTTTGGTGTACCTTACCCAATTACAAACAGCTAGAAACATTAGATATTACGATATGCTTTCGGTTAAGCAGCACTTGAATTGGTCTGAAATTGCCTTTGATCGCTCCTGCACTTGTTGTGACTTTAGTCGTTCACAAAATCAGCCTCAGAAAAAGATCTGGCGATTATGGCTGGTGCTGGCGTTGCTAATCAGTGTTCTGCCAGCAGAAATTGGTATCGGACTGTGGAGCCATAGTCTGTCGCTCCAAGCTGATGCCGGACACCTGTTATCGGATGTCGGTGCGTTGGGGCTAACACTGTTGGCAAGCTGGCTTGCCGGGCGTCCAGCGGCGGGGCGGGCGACCTTTGGACATGGGCGAGTTGAAATTCTGGCGGCGTTAATAAATGGTTTAGGGCTGCTGTTGATCGCCGGGTTTATTGCTTGGGAAGCGATCGCACGGTTCCAGAATCCAGAACCTATCTTGAGTCTGCCTTTGTTGTTAGGAGCAGGACTGGGGTTGATTGTCAACGGTTTGAATTTAACGCTGCTGCACAAGCACAGTCTCGACGATTTGAATCTCCGAGCAGCATTCCTGCACATCGTTGCTGATGCATTTAGCGCGGTGGGGATTCTGGTAGCAGCACTGGTGATTTACTGGCTGAAATGGTGGTGGATTGACCCGGTCATGAGTCTATTGATTGCCTGTTTTGCTGGTCTAAGCGCCATTCCCCTAATCTGGAGTAGTCTGGAGGTTTTGCTAGAGTATGCTCCGCGCTTCATCAAGCCTACCGAGGTTGAAGCAGCATTGCAATCGTTTCCGGGGGTGCGCCGGGTTGAAACGCTAAGAATTTGGGCGATTGGGTGCGGTCAGACTGCCCTGTGCGCCCACTTACGTATCGAGCCGTTAAATGCTCAACAGCAGGATCAATTGCAATGGGAGTTACAGACTCATTTAGTCGAAGCGTTTGGTATCCACGAATCGACGCTGCAATTGTCTAGCGGCAGTGTCACAAACTTGGTTCCTCTGCATCCGCTACTCAACCGTAGCCTGGTTTCATATATTTATAAGTAACCGGGAAATGTCAGCAGGATTAATCGGATTACTTTAAAGAAAACTCCTAACAACAAAGATAGAGTACCATATGTTTAATATTCGACTATCTTCGCAGGCATAGCTCGCGTCGCCTGTTGAAATGTTTTGCACCCAAGTCAAAAACCTTCTCACCGTTATTCGTGAGAAAAAGACATTACTATTCCTTGGCATGAAATCGTGACAGAAACTGGAAAATACAAAGATACCGTAAATTTACCCAAAACAAACTTTGATATGCGAGCGAACGCTGTGAAGCGGGAGCCAGAAATCCAAAAGTTTTGGGAAGAAAATAAAATTTATGAACGCCTGTCCCAAAATAATCCAGGCGAGTTATTTATATTGCACGATGGACCACCCTACGCAAATGGTTCTCTCCATCTTGGTCATGCTTTAAATAAAATTCTTAAAGACATTATTAACCGCTATCAACTGCTGCGCGGGCGTAAAGTTCGTTATGTACCTGGTTGGGACTGTCACGGTTTGCCGATTGAACTAAAAGTGTTGCAAAATATGAAGTCGGCAGAACGACAAAATTTGACGCCTTTGCAACTGCGTCATAAAGCAAAAGATTTTGCCCTCTCTACAGTCAATGAACAGCGTGAAAGTTTCAAACGCTACGGGATTTGGGGTGATTGGGAACACCCGTATCTAACTCTGAAGCCGGAATATGAGGCGGCTCAAGTTGGTGTTTTCGGTCAAATGGTGTTAAAAGGATACATCTATCGTGGTCTGAAGCCAGTACACTGGAGTCCGAGTTCTAATACGGCACTGGCAGAAGCTGAATTGGAGTATCCTGAAGGTCACACTTCGCGTAGTATTTATGTGGCTTTCCCAATGACGGGTTTATCGGAGACGGTAAAACCTGCACTAGGGGAATTTTTAACTCAGTTGGGTGTGGCTATCTGGACAACGACACCTTGGACAATTCCTGCTAACTTGGCTGTTGCGGTAAACCCAGATCTCAAGTACGCGGTGGTGGAAGTGGAACCCCACCCCCCAACCCCCTCCCCGCAAGCAGGGAGGGGGAGTGAAGAAAATGCTTCCCACTCCGTGCAAGCAGGAAGAGAGAGTGAAGAAGTTGCTTCCCCCTCTCCCCTTGGGGAGAGGGGGACTGAGGGGGTGAGGTTCCGCTACCTGATTGTTGCTGCTGATTTGGTGGAACGTTTATCTGAGGTTCTGGGAACTCAGCTAACAGTAAAAACCACAGTCAAAGGGAAAGATTTAGAACATTCCACTTACCGTCATCCTTTGTTTGACCGCGAAAGTCCGATTGTCATCGGCGGTGATTATGTAACGACTGAGTCAGGTACTGGTTTGGTACACACAGCTCCCGGACATGGTCAAGAAGACTACATAGTTGGTCAGCGCTACGGTTTACCGATTCTTGCGCCAGTAGATGACAATGGAAATTTCACCGAGGAAGCGGGACAGTTTGCTGGGTTGAATGTTCTGGGTGATGGAAACCAGGCGGTGATTGATGCTTTAACGGCGTCGGGTTCTCTGTTGAAGGAGGAAGCTTATGTTCACAAGTATCCTTATGACTGGCGGACAAAGAAACCGACGATTTTCCGGGCGACGGAACAGTGGTTTGCTTCAGTCGAAGGATTTCGGGATGAGGCACTCAAGGCGATCGCCACTGTAAAATGGATTCCCGCCCAAGGCGAAAACCGCATCACACCAATGGTTGCAGAACGTTCTGACTGGTGTATCTCCCGTCAGCGCAGTTGGGGTGTCCCAATTCCTGTTTTTTACGATGAAGAAACCAGCGAACCACTGCTGAATGAAGAAACCATTTCCCACGTCCAAGCAATATTTGCCGAAAAGGGTTCTGATGCTTGGTGGGAACTTTCGGTTGAGGAGTTATTACCAGAAAAATACCGGAACAACGGTCGGTCTTACCGTAAGGGGACTGATACGATGGATGTGTGGTTTGATTCTGGTTCATCTTGGGCAGCTGTGGCAGAACAACGACCAGAGTTGCGCTATCCTGCTGATTTGTATCTGGAAGGTTCAGACCAACATCGCGGTTGGTTCCAGTCAAGTTTACTCACCAGTGTAGCGGTTAACGATTGTGCGCCGTACAAAAAGGTGTTGACTCACGGCTTTATCTTAGATGAACAAGGGCGTAAGCAAAGTAAGTCACTGGGAAACACGGTTGAACCGAAAGTCGTGATTGAAGGTGGGAAAAATCAAAAAGAAGAACCCGCCTATGGTGTAGACGTGTTGCGTTTATGGGTGTCGTCAGTAGATTACACCTCGGATGTTCCGCTTGGTAAAAATATCCTCAAGCAACTGACGGATATCAGAAACAAGATTCGCAATACGGCGCGGTTCTTGTTGGGTAACTTGCACGATTTTGATCCTCAAAAAGACGCAGTACCGTTCGAGGAATTACCGCAGCTTGATCGCTATATGCTGCACCGCATGACGGAAGTCTTTAAGGAAGTGACAGAAGCGTTTGAAAGTTTCCAATTCTTCCGCTTTTTCCAAACAATTCAAAATTTCTGCGTGGTTGATTTATCCAACTTCTATCTGGATGCTGCTAAGGATAGACTGTACATCAGTGCGCCAAATGCTTTCCGGCGTCGCAGTTGTCAAACGGTGCTGAAGATTGCTTTGGAGAATTTAGCACGGGCGATCGCCCCTGTGTTATGCCATATGGCAGAAGACATCTGGCAATTTCTCCCGTACAAAACACCTTACAAGTCAGTGTTTGAAGCTGGTTGGGTGCAGTTGGACGAGAAGTGGCGAAATCCAGAATTAGCAGTAGTGTGGCAGCAATTGCGACAAGTCCGCACTGAGGTGAATAAAGTGCTGGAAGAAGCCAGAGTCAAGAAAATGATTGGTTCTTCCTTGGAAGCTAAGGTGCTACTGTCTGTAGTAGATGAGCAGTTACGCTCTACAGTAAAATCACTGAATGCAACTCAGAATGGAATAGACGAACTGCGTTATTTGTTCATTACCTCACAAGTAGAGTTGTTGGATTCTCCGGAAGCGGTGCAAGGATTGGAGTACAAATTGCAGTCCGATGCATGGGAAATTGGAATTGTGAACGCAGAGGGACAAAAGTGCGATCGCTGCTGGAACTACTCAACTCATGTCGGAGAGTCAGCCGAACATCCCCTGATTTGTGAACGTTGTGTTTCTGCTTTAGCAGGAGAGTTTTAACAGTTATCAGTGAGTCCAGTGCTGCAGGAGGGTTTCCCTCCGTAGGCATCTGGCGAACCCGATAGCCGTAAGGCGTGGCGTCAGCCATAGGGTGATCAGTTATCAGTTATCAGTACTTGTTACTCATAACCTTGATAACTGTTCACTGTGAAATCCATCTCACCAAACTTGATAACTGTTCCCTGTTCCCTGTTAAGCGTTCCCTGCTATAAATTTGTTTTTTGCTGCTTTTGAAGTTCAGCAGACTCTAGCTTTTGCAACAACTCTTGAGTTAATTGATAGAATGCTTTTGACCCTGCTGTGCTGGAATTGTTTAAAACAACAGGCATAAAACTGTCAACAGCCTTAGCAACATTCACATCCACTGGTATTTGTGTTTGACAAATTTTTCCATCCCCAAAATCTTGATGAACGCGCTGCATCACTTGTTTGTAATATCTTCCGCTGAGAAAGTTAGCGTTAGACATTGTGAAGATGATTCCCAGCATTTGTATATCTATATGTGCTTCATGTTCGTGACTTTCTTTCAACTGGGCGATGCGTCTTTCCAGCAATTGAATACCTACCACAGATAGTGGTTCTGGTTTAGCAGGAAGTATATAGTAATTACTAGTTGCTAAAGCACTACGAGTCAAAAGATTATATCCAGGAGCGCAGTCTAAGATGATAAAATCATATTCTTGCCGAATGGGTTCTAAGATTTTTCCAACCAAAACTCTTTCAAAACGATTCCAAATCGTTTCAAATTCATTTTCACCCAAACTGACTGCTTGTTGATGCAGCATTTGTGAGACGACAAATTCATCGTACAAGTCGATATCTCCTGGCAATAAATCCAGTCCGGGGAGATTACAAACTTGAGGCTGAATGATATCTCGAATCGTCAGTTTTGCCCTTGATGAGGGGTTGATAATGTCATCTATCAGATATCTCAATGTCCGTTTGTTTTTGCGAAGCTTGGCAAAATCCACAGGGGACATCAGACTAAGTGTGGCACTAATTTGGCTATCTAAGTCAAGGACAAGCACCCGCTTGTTATGATTTTTAACTAAACAAGTCGCCATATTGACGGTGAGGGTGGTTTTACCAACTCCGCCCTTCATATTTGCAGTAGCAATGACATATCCCATCGGTTAATTCCTCTGATAAAGCATTCTCATCTACTTAACGTAAATGTTTTATTATAGAGAGAAAATTTTTGCGAAGTTTAATATTTTTAAATAGTCAAGAGCATGACCTCAGTGACGCTTCTTTAATTGAAGCAGTCAAGATTATAGCAGTGAGCGGTACTTTGGTGGGGAGATAAGGGTGTAATCTTTCTTATTTTAGATCTATTATGGTTATAATAGATACAAAGCAATTTAGCAAAGTTCGGCTCAATAGTTTTGTTTATAAATTCTGAATTCAAGCTTTCAGAAGGTTTAGAGAAAAAACGATCCTAAAAATGATTGATAGCTTTACGGTAGGTACAAGTTAATTGAGTTACGTAATTTTCTTTATATCATACAGTACTATGATCGTGTCTTTCTGTCTGTGCAGAAGGCATTACTCCATGCCAATTAAAAATATCCGGAAAGCACATTGGAGCAATGGAATAGCTATCTCAGCATCATTAGAAAAGATGCAAATCGGGGGCTAAGATGGATAATTTAGAATCGAAAATTGTTGAAATTTTAAAGCGTGGTACTCCTCTAAGAGCAGTACATATTGCTGATATGCTTGGAGTTGAAAGAAGAGAGATAAACCACTACCTATACTCTTCATTAAAGCATATGGTTGTGCAAGATAGTGACTATAGATGGTCATTGAAAACAAATCAAATAAGCAAGACTCAGCGTCCCTCAACTCAAGCGCCAACTTCTCATACTAAGTCATCACAACCTGTAAGGCAAAATAACCTGTATAGCTTTACTAAAGAAGAGATTAAACAAGATAGTCCACTTCGATCAACTCCTCAAACTAAATCATCACAACATGCCAAGCCAACCTCTCAAACTCCATCATCACAACCTAGTAAGCACGAAAACCTACAGAAATTTTCGGAAAAATCTTTCCAACAAAATGGTCAACCTCAACAAGCTTCAACGGCTCAAACTCCACCATTATCACAACCTGTAAAGCAAAATAATCCTTACAAAGTTATTAAAACAGAACTTGGTCAAGCATCTCCAGAAGAAAAAGTAAAAATTATAGAAAATGCTTTTAGGCAAGAGCAATTCCGAGAACTCGAAGATGAAGAAATTAATGCTCTTCAATCAATTTTAGAACAGTCTAGGCGTGAAATAGATATAGCCAATACAGCATATACACAAGGTAAACTAAGCACTCGAAAAAATAATCCTATTATGATTGCAATTTTATCAGTTGCATTAACTCTGAGTACACTTTTCCTTATCAGTCAATTTATACCAAACTTAACTAACCAACCTTCTCCAACAATTCCGCAAACTAAGTCAATGCAATAGTTACGCTGAATCAACCCTGTTACCGATGGGAGGTTGAGAGGGGTAGCCGAATATCTGTTGCGAATAAACTTTGTAAGCGGTACAATTGAGCGCCCATTTGATAAAGCAAATCGCCTTTCCCTAATAAACGAGCAGCGGTTGTTTGTTTACCTCCCAAGATAATAGCTGAGTCTGCTTCACTAGCAGTTCTCAGTGCAACCCTTCCTGGTAAATTTGAGCGGATAATTGGGGTGACAATACCGGCTTCTGGGCGTTGAGTGGCGATAATCAAATGAATTCCGGCTGCTCTTGCCATTGCACCTAATCGTTTTATACTTTGTTCTAGTGCTGTGCGGGATTCTTTCTCCGCCATGAAATCAGCGTATTCATCAAAGATGCAGACAATTCTAGGCAAAGGCTGAGGAGAACGTTGATTATAAGTACTTAAATCAGCGCATTTCGCTTTTTCAAACCGTTGATAGCGCGATTCCATTTCTGTTACCAGTTCCTGCATCAGTTCAATAGCGCGATCGCTCTCCTTCACAACAGGTGAATACAACCACTGCATCCGCTCAAACTCAGGAAATGTCACTCGTTTAGGATCAACAAGAGCAATTTGTAAATGTGCAGGGGAATGACGCAAAATGAGACTGAGGAGGAGCGATCGCAAATACTCACTCTTCCCACTTCCAGTAGTCCCCCCTACCAAAAAGTGACACGTATTTGGATCAGACAAATCAGCTTCTATCAGTTGTCCCTCCAAATTTACTCCAATTGCAATTTTCACTGGTGCTGTTGCTGGCAAAACTTGCGATTTTATGTAATTCTCAAACTTAGCAACTTGTCTGTCGGGACGAGGTAAATCAATACTGACATATCCAGCTTGAGGGGAAATCAGAGGCGGATTTGCTAACCCCAATTGAACTTGCAAATCTGCTGACAATTTCAGCAAGGAGTTCACCTTAACACCAAGTTGAGGCTTAAGTTTTACCCGAACAAAAGCTGGACCAACAGCCGCTCCGTGATAATCTACACTAATACCAAAAGATTGCAGAGTTTTAACCAAATTTTCTCCCATTTCATCAGGATTAAATGGTTGCTTATGATTGTTTCCTGTCTGTTCATCCTGACTAACTGTTTTTTGCTGATTCTCTTCATAAGATGATTCCTCACCTTGAGATTGTTCCACAAAGTAACTTTGACACTTTTGCTGCTGTGGACAAATTTTGCACAGGTGAGGCTGGGTTGTTAAGGGTGGAGAATTAGGTAATGGTGGTTCCCAAGTCAACCATTGACGCATTTGCTGTAATTTATAAGGAATCAACTGATGAACCGTATTTTCCAGTTGTTCCCAAGAATACTGATACTCTTTGAATTCTGGTAAAACACAGTAAACCGCTGAGTCAACAGCTACTTTTTTCTTTTGCCACAGCATATAACTATAAAGCGCAACTTGAGCTAATTGTGCTGATGGATCCGCTGGTTGATAGGTTTTAAATTCCACCACACAAAGGCGCTTTTTTTCAAAATTGTAGACTAAGCAATCAAATTCCCCTGCTATTCGTTGCTGCGTGTCATCCGGCAGATTAAAGTAGTACTCAAGCTTGCGCTCTTCAGTGATAAAAGTGTCACGAATAAGTGTTTCTGCACTGCAATAGCGGCGATTGATGATTAGCAATTGGGCAAAGTGTTTGATGAGTCCTTGTAATCCTTGCCAAACTTTGAATAATGCTTGTGCTTGACTCGAATCTTTTTTAATAGCTTCTTGTAGGTAAGAATAAAACTTGATTTCATAAAAAATCTGTTGCAGACTAGAAGCAATTTCCTCTATCTCTAATTGGGCTGCTGTTGGTTGAAACAAATCTGTACATTGAGGTTCATGAGAAACAAAACGTACAAAATCATTAGCTAATTGATGAAATGTATTACCAATTCCAACAGGATTTTCTGGAGGCAAAAATAATGTATTGCCTCCAAAGCGCTGATTGAGATAAAATAAGCGTGGGCATTCAAAAGCAACTCGTACTTTTGTAGCGCTTAAAGATAATTGTTCAGATTTTTTTCTTGATTTTGAACCATTAGCTACCATATCAAAAATATTATTTATAGTATTAGGGTTAGAAATTTCCAATAAGCGACGATGGACAGCAGCCAGATAGACTGTATCCATTGCAGCATAGTGTAGTTGTTTTTGTGTGAGAGGTCGTTTTCCCCAATCGCTTCCCTGTTCTTCTTTATCTACATTAGAGAATTGACAAAGTTCCGTTGCTAAAGTTTTCAGTTGTAGATTAGAGACTTGCAAAACTTCGCGGGTAATTTTTCGGGCTAGCTTCAGCGTACAGGTAACATTTGGTGCTTGCTTACCTCCAAGATATTTTAAATCAAAGCTGGCGTTGTGAAATACTTTTTCTATTTGGGGGTTAACTATAATTTGATTAATAAAATATGCTGCTAAATCAGGTTTATTCAATACATCAAGGATATAAGCAGAGTCACTCGTCAAGTTTGTCGGTTCAGCTAGCACTTGAATGAGCGACAGTCTCGGATAGTAAGTATCCCAGTCAGCGATTTCTGTATCTAGCCATAGGGTTTTAGCCGAGGCAAATTTGGCTATTTGCGCTCGTATTTCAGTTGGTTGTGTGAGATATTGCATTGGCTTTCAAACAAAAATCATGTTTTAGCTATGAAACAAATTAATTGGTCTTGTAACTTAGCTTTTGGATTAATAATTGTCACCTTCTGTTCTTGACACAATAGATCAATCAAGAGTTGAACATCAGCTTCTTTAACAAAAGAAAACTGATTAACAGACTGTATCATTAAAGTTGGAACTCCCATGTAACCTTGAGTTTTGATTAGATTCAACAAGAAATCTTTGACAGGTCTGAAATCTTTTTTCCCATTTCTATCTTCTGGAACAGTCTCTTGTTTAGAAAGAATTCCTAAATCCTGTAATAAAGTACATTTTTCTAAAATTTTAGACTCACGGATTAAGGTTTGTAGTTCCTGTAAAGTAATGGTTTTACTTGCAAGCACCAATTCATTAGCTTCCACTGACTTCACAAAGCTGTGGTATGTCGCCAAATAGTGAACAGAAGACAGATTAGGCTTGATATGACGATGATTAGTAGATGTGAAAATCTGTTGGTAGAGCTGATTCCCAACAAGGTTTGGTTTCCCTACCCCTCCAGCCCGGAGCAAGTACATAGTTTGACAGAGATTTTGCTGAATAGCTTTCTGGCAAGCAGTCATCATATTGAAAAAACTGTTCATGTGTGAATCTTCTGTCCAGACTACTCCTACCCGTTCACGCTTACCAGGTTGTTGATAACTCAAAGAATAACTAGCGTACCTTCCACTTATAAGTTTCGGCTTAATTTCCTGTACTTGTAATGCTTCCAAGGCTTGTTGCAACATCCAAATGAGATCGGGTGCAGCTAACAAGATAATTTTGGTATTTTTTCCCTGAACTTTTTGATATTCCTGCTGCCATAGCAATTCAAATTCTGCTTTAATTACCTCCCAAGAAATTTCCGTTTCTACCGTCACCTCACCATCAAACCATTTTGGCTGAGGAGGTTGTTTATCTCTAAATAGCCATTCCTTATAATCCTGGAATAGTTGTTTCCCTAGCGTCAGAAAATCGCGGGGTGTAGCTTTGCGGCTGAGAAACACTTTTTCTAACACCTGCCGATTTAACGGGTAAATTAGGGAAGTAGGTTTGGGGTTAGCTTGATTGTGCAGGGGATAGAGTCGAGAAGCTAAGAGGGCTTCGCCTTCTTCCAGCGTGATGCGTTTTAGTGGAATTCTGATACTAACTCTATCTATGTCAGAGGGCTGAACTCGCTTAGAATTGTTATACCAGTTCTCTGTTCTGATGCTGATGATAATCAGGAAATTTTTCCACCTGCCGTTATAAATTGTAGAGTTGACGTTGAATAAAGCTTGTAGATCAAGAAAGCCATCTGGTAAACGAGCAATGCTATCTAACTGATCGAAACACAACACAATGGGCTGGGTTTTCGCAGAAACTTTGCTAAAGTTGGCTAAAATACCCCGCGCCTTGTCTTCATCATCAATAGATTGCTTAACTTTTAACTTTTTCAAACTTTCTTCATCTAAATCATCCCCTTTCAACCATTCACAAGCTAGAGAGTATAAGTCTGGATTTGTCAGGTCATAAAGCACACCAAAAAATTCATTGGCATTGTAAATTCCTGTGGTACCGATGGTCTTTTTAAGGATGTCAATGAAGAGTTGGCGATCGCGTTCAGTGTCTGTTTTTCCAAAAAAGCCTTTAATTCTATCAATAAATTTTTGCTGCTCGCTTTTTAAGCCCTTCTCAATCGTAGACAAGCAGCTTTTGATCCAGAGGATTAATTGGGAATCTGCTTGTCCTGCTGGAGCATTAACCAAACTATCAACGGTGTAGCGTAAGATGTGCCGCCAGATACGGTCGCTCTGAGAAAATGGCTCAATGTAAACGAAAAAAGCTTGGTCATTTAGCTGTTCTTTGAGCTGACCCAAGAAATGAGTCTTTCCCGTTCCAACGTCACCATAGAGAATTAGGCTACGGGTTTCATGGTCTTGGGCAATTTGTGCTATTACACTTTTAATTTCGATTAATTGCTTTTGATGAATAGATTCAACAGTAGGGAATGGCTCTTGCTCTTCCCAAAAGTTACGTGCTGCTGGGTTATCAAATGGATTCAGCGATTTTTTAATAACTTGATCAATTGTTGCCATGCCAATATCCCTGCTGTCTTAAAGTTAGCCTGCTCATAATTTAGGTGTATGTCGCTAGATTGCTGTGATGAAAAACAAAGAGCCACCGCTGATCTGAGAAATTCCAGCGTCAATTTGTTCAGGAGTATAATCGCGTGGTTCTGCTAATGTACTCAATTCAATTTGGTCAGCTTCTTCCAGACGATAGAGCACCTTATCTACTTCTTCCCGTGACAGCGGAGGTTGTAACTTTTGCCGCAGATGGAAGATTGGCAAATAATTGTCAGTACCCAGTTCCCGATCTAATCTCCGGATGGTTTCTAAAATTTCTTCGTCAGTCAAATTGATAATTGTTACAGCAGCCGATTCTCTACTGGTAGGTGCTGAAGTAGAGACTTCCTCAGGCTTACTATGTAGAGATTTCCGTAAAAAGCGCAGGTAATTATTCAGCAAATCCAATCTAATCGTTGCAGCGCCCTTCGGACTATAATCTTCCCGTAAATACTCTAGTGCTCGTTCAGTCAGCCATACTTCAGCTTTAGTCTTTTTGATTTTGGATTCAGCGTCAATCAATCCCCGTTCACTCAGAGTTTTCAATATCGCCTCTTTCTCAGGCGCTTTCAACGACGACACTTTGATTTTGCTGGGGGAGACTTTACCAGCAGCTTTACTTATCTTTTCTAGTACCTTGAATTCTTGATCTGTGATTGGCAACTGAGCTGATTCGAGTTTCAATAAAGCGTTACCAGGTGGTAAAATTTTAACTGAGGCAATCTCGCGGGAATAGTCTACTAGTTCGCGATCGCCTAAACTTTGACAAATTTTATCTTTACCCTTAAAAGCTTTGAAACCACTAGCACTAAGGCTTGACCGATAATTAGGACATCCTAATAACTTGAGTAGAAACTTTAACTCATTTGTATCCATGCGGATTCTTGCCTGTATTTAATTCAGCACCACTCTAGCTCAAGTGGCAATAATTCACACCTTTTCTTATCCTAACTAGATTTAGGGTATTTAGGCAGGGTGAGTGTTATCTAAATATCAATACATATATATAGCAGTCCTAAATAATTCATGAAAATCTCTGTTTCTTCTCTTGGCGTTCTTGGCGTCTTGGCGGTTCGATAATTTCCACAACTCAAATAGGATTGCTATAGCAGTCCTAAATCATTTGTAAGAAACAAGATCCCCGACTTCTCACTACAAGTCGGGGATCTGAGTTTTTCAATTTTCACCCCTCCATCTCCCCTACCCCTTCACTCTTCTCACCAAATCAAACACCAAAGAACGCAACCTCACAGGTAACAGCGACAACCCCAACCCAGTCCACGCCTTAGCAGGAGAAAAAGACTTCCCTGCTAAAACTAACTTTCTTCCTTTTTGCGTTTCACCCTTTTCAATTAACCGTAACCCTAACAATAACTGTGTTTCTGTAAGACGCTGTTGTCTAATTTTCTCCAGCTTCTCAAACTCAAATTGATAACTTTCCAAATATCGTAACTTGTCAGATAAATAAGGAATCGCCCTGTCAATCCCTTGCTGTTGTGCATGGAAACGATATTCCATTAACAACTCTGGTAGATAATAGCCTTTCTTTCCTGCCAAAGCCAGCCGCACAAATAAATCATTGTCTTCGCAATTTTGCCAATTAGGCTGCATAAATCCTAATTCTTGCAAGGTAGAACGGCGAAATAAGGTTGCACCAATTTGAAAGCTTTGATTCACAAAGACAACTTCCTGTAAATTATCAACAACACCTTCTGGCAAATTCGCCCTACCCCAGCGACGAGAATTTTCTTGTGTTTTCGTATCATCTCGGATATTGTTAATATCAATCACCCAGTGGTCAGTTCCAACAAAATCAATATTGGGGTTTTTATCCAGAATTGCTGTGGTACGTGATAGGAAATCTGAAGTTAACCTGTCATCATCATCAAATTTTATAAAATATTCCCCTGTTGCAGCATCAAAGCCAGAGCGCATATTATTGCTTTTACCAATATTTTGCTGATGACGGATGTATTTGATGCGGCTATCTGTATACTGCGACATGAGTTTAGCTGTCTCATCCTGAGAACCGTCATCACAAACAATTAATTCAAAATCTTGATAAGTCTGCTGGAGTACACTTTCAATTGCGAAAGGCAGCAGATTAACACGATTAAAAGTCGGAATGCAAACACTGACTTTAGGCATTTTTGTAATAGTAGGGTTGACAAAAACTAAACTTAAGAAATAGTTCTTTCAATTCTACTCTTAACCTTTTGCATGAATCTATGGGTTTTAACCACTATACTCGGTGGCTTGAGTTGCTTAGGTCGTTTTTCTGGTTCTTTCAGAAATCGATAGTATAAAAATTCATTTTTGTAACGAATATCAACGTCTTCGCCTTGACACAACCGAGTAAAATCAATTGCAGGATAATTCATGTAATGCAGGCGATGAATCGGTTTTAATCCATCTTGATTGTAGAGGACATTATTAATATTGATAAAAGGGTCGGCGTCGGCACAATTACCAGTTATGTCTTGACCATTGGGGCTGAGGGTAAAGTTAAATAGTGGGCGATGATCGCATCGGAATGTCATGTAACTAAATAAGTCTGCATCACACCACCAAGACCGCTCATTAATCCAGGTAAACTCCTGGTTTACCACCAAACGCTCTCTTAGCATCTCTAGCTCATCCTTGCCAAAAATTCCCTCTTTTGAACCGAAGAAACTAGAGCAATGTAATAGTGGTTTGACCTGGGATTCTGGCAAGGAAATTGCCTTTTCAATCCGAGAAAAATTGAGTGCTGCAACAGGACTTGACTTGCCATGCTCCCAGTCATCAAAAACAAAGTCGTAGTCGTCTAGCTTTTCTAAAACCCTATCCAGCGAAGTCATTGCCAAACTATCGGCATCATAAAAGACAAATCGTTTAAAGTTGCCATCAAAGGCACACATTTTCCTCAATAAATTACTTTGTTTGTACCATTTTCGAGAGTGACCTTGCTTTAGCTGCCTAGCCTGGGGATGGGCATTCCAAACTTGATTGTAAAAATCTTCCCAGCGTTGCATTGAGCTTTTGTTCTCAAACAAGGTGACATTAGGTCGAGAACTTACCTCTAGCTTCACTAGCTCTAGTCTTTCATCATAGGGAATAATACAAATCGGAATATTTGGGCTAACATTCACTTCAATGCTATTTAGTAATGCCACTAATTGATTATAAACAATATCATTGGCAAGTGTGTAAACACCAAAATCTTCCATCATGAAATATCCTTGGTTTCTTCACGTAGTTTATCAAAATTTTAAATTTATCAGTCGTCAAATGATGATATAAATTGTGATTAAAAGTCATCCTATATGTATAGTAAACCGAAATGAGTTGTGAAAATTCAAAAACTAAAATACCCGACTTTTTACCAGAAGTCGGGTATCAAGTTTGCTCACAAATGATTTCGGACTGCTATAGCAATCCTATATGAGTTGTGAGAATTTATCGAACCGCCAAGACGCCAAGGACGCCAAGAAACAGAGGAGAAAATCTTACGAATGATTTAGGACTGCTATATATCACCGCTTTTGTTAGTATAGGACTTTTATAGAACTCCTATTTGATTTTTACGAAGCTAGGTACACTTTTATTGTTTTTCCCCTGTTAAGCGTTCCCTGTTTCCTGTTAAGCGTTCCCTATTCCCTGTTAAGCGTTCCCTATAATTAGGTTTATGAATATCTTAATGCTATCTTCCACATTTCCCTATCCTCCTACACGAGGCGGAACCCAGGTAAGGACATTTCATTTACTCAAGTATCTCAGCCAACATCATGTTATTACGCTGGTGACTCAACGAGAGCCTGATGTGACAGATACAGAAGTAGTAGAATTACGGAATTGTGTTGATAACTTAATTGTTTTTAATCGCCCTCAAGACACGAGTAAATCTGGAAGAATACTAAAAAAAATCCAGCGCTTTTATTCTTTTATACAACAAGGAACACCACCAAGTGTGTTAAACCGCTACTCAAGCGAGATGCAAACTTGGATTGATAACTTTGTGGAGGCGGGGAAATGTGATGTTATTACCTGTGAACATAGCGTGAATGAAATTTATGTGCGAGCGCATTTTCAAAAACATCTTAGAACTATAGTTAATGTTCATAGTTCAGTCTACGGTACTTGTCGCAACCAGCTAAAAACGGGCATTTCGGAAAATAGATTTCGCGATAAACTCTATTTACCACTTTTGCGTCGTTATGAACAACGCTACTGCTCTAAATTCTCGGCAATTGTGGTGACAACAGAAGAAGATAGGGTTCAGATGCAAGAATTTAACCCAAACAGCGAAATTCAAGTTATTCCCAATGGGGTAGATTTAGTTTCTTTTCCCTACCGCACTTATGATCCAAACGGACATCGTATCATTTTCATTGGTGCTATGGATAATTTAGCAAACATTGATGCTGTTTGTTTTTTTAGCAACGAAATATTACCAGAAATTCAAAAGCTTTACCCTGATACTACTTTTGATATTGTTGGTTCTCGTCCTGCACCAGAAGTTTTAGCACTCAAAGAAAAGCCCGGAATTACTGTTACCGGGCGTGTTCCTTCTATGGTAGAATATTTACACAAAGCAACAGTCTGCGTTGTGCCTATGCGGACGGGATTTGGTATTAAAAATAAAACTTTAGAGGCGATGGCTGCAGGTGTGCCAGTTGTAGCAAGTGAGCGTGGTTTAGAAGGACTGGCTGTAGATGGTTCAAATATACCATTGAGGGCATTACGAGCAAATCAGCCTACAGAATACGTTACAGCTATTCGTCAATTATTTGAAAATTCGCAATTGCGAGCAGAATTGTCTCGTAACGGCAGACAATTCGTAGAAAGTCAATTCACTTGGGAAAGCGCAGGTAAACGCTATGAGGAAGTCCTGACAAATACTGGATTGTGATTTTATACCGTTTCTTAGGACTTGTTATCGGTCACGGCGTTCGGCCAATTACCCTCGATAATGTTATTATTTTGAATCTGATGTGTATAAATTGGCATAAGAACATTATCGATTTTGTTTCTTGTGACTGTAATCCCTCCACTTGCCTGATCCAGATAAACACCGGAGATCGGATAGCTTGCAGCCCAGGGAGAGCGAACAACATGGTGAATATAATTATCTGAAATCAAGGTATTATACTGGTTAGACAAAGTATAAATACCCGCACCGTCATCAAGGGTATGCATGACGTTGTAAATTTCGTTGTTCCTGATAGTGTTGCTTTTTACCCTGTGGATATCCTTCGTCCATCCCCAGCCAATGCTGATACCTGTGTAAGGGAGATTCCACAGTTTATTGTTTTCAACAATCATGTTTTCGACAAAACCAGCGAAAATTCCTACTGAATTTGGATAGTCCTGACCGAGGGCGGTAAGGGTATTGTTGTTGATTAACACATTGCGAATCGTCGCTGTTGCAGGTTCCGAGTGCAAAAGGGTATCCATAACAATGCCTTGTCCCCCCAGGTTCTCGAAATGACTGTCCCTAATGGAGAGGTTTTCAACATCCGTAGAAGCATTGACGCCTGAAGCACTCATATTACGGAAGGTGCATTTCTCAAAGCTGACGTTTCCCGCGTAAGACAGTTCTACCCCTGCGATCATCGTCGTATCGCCCCATACGTGCTTTGTGCTAACTTCCGTACCAGCCTGGCCACCGATAAATCCTTTTTGCGAAGGTGCTGTCCAGTTGGTATCCTGAAAAACGATGCCTTGAAAAACAATATTATGTGCTGGTTTTTCAGCGGTTCCGGCAATTTTTAGGATATGCTCAAGACGCGGGGCGATAACAGTTGTTCGGGACATGTCTTCGCCTGGGCGGGGTATGTAATATAAGGTGTGTGCTTCCTTATCGAGATAAAACTCTCCCTTGTCGTCAAGAAATTCATAAGCATTCTCAAAATAATAGGAGAGTTCTGGTTCCAGGAATTGGGTATTGCCCATAAAAGCTAGATCTCTGCCTGGATTCTGTAGCGCGACAGAAGCAATGTTACCGTTTATTGTAAAGTCTTCAACTTTAAATCTGTTGATAGTCCAGTGTCTGAAAACTATCATTTCTGCTTCGCTGAGTTTCTTCCATCGATTGATCTCGCTTGGGTTTACTTCCACCCTTTTATTGGGTATGTCCCAATTAACAACACGAAAATAAGTGCCAGTGTTTGGTTGTCGGGCGCGGATAGCTGGAACGCCATTGATGAACAGCCGACGGAAATCCTGGTTATCCACCGTAGCCTGAAAAACCTTTCCGTCCTGAGTTTGCCATCCCGTAATCACCTTACCGCCTGAAAGTTCAACTTTTCCGGGTGTTTGGGCTCGAAAAATGATAGAATGCCCGTTGAAGCCACTGTCCTGTGTTCCTAGGGTAAAAGTATCTGACAGGTAATAGGTGCCGTTTTTCAGAATGACGGTAATATCGGTTTTCATGGAGGTATTGATGGAACGCACATACTGCTGCGCACTTGTCAGGGTGCAGGGTGCTGTGCTTGTACAGGCATTCCCCTTACCGTCAGGGCTGACATATAGCGTTCTTCTCTGATTAGCAAAGTTGTTCTGCTCTGAGTTGGGGGAAACCATGACAAAACTCGACAACTTTGTAAATAAGTTACTCGTAAGACTAGCCAATCCTGGCTGTGTTTGGCTGCTTATTGAGAAGAATATCAACATAAACAACCCAAAAATCTGCCATGCTGGAACGGCTGTCCCGTTTTGTCTGGGAAAAAGGAAACGCTTAAGCTTATGATTCTTCATTCGGTAAAACTTGCCGAGAAAACGAACATCTGTAGTTTTCCCTTGGTGCAAAACTTCAAAAAACTCGGCGAATCGCCTTCATCACGAGATGCCTTGTTTTCAGTCGGACAAGTAATATAAGAATCCGATTTGATTTGGTGAAAAAATTTAAGTATCTGTAGGGTGTGTTATTGCGCAATACGGTTCAGTTAGAGCCAAAACCCTTAAATTGCGTAGGTTGGGGAGCGCTAGCCATGCAGAAGGGTTTCCAACGCCAGATGCTCCACTTGGGGAGACCCCAAGACCGCACTGGCTCCTCCGTAGGTGTCTGGCGTTTGACGCCAGGAAACCCAACACAAAACGTTTGTTGTTGGGTTGCGCTACGCTTAACCCAACCTACCATTACCTTAACTGAACCGTATTGTGTTATTGCGTAGCATAACGCACCAAAGCCTGATGATCATGGTGAGCCACCAGGCATAACACACCCTACTACGTACTGTCGGACAAGTAATACTGATACCCGCGTTGCATTCAAAGATAGTAGGTGGGTTGCTTCATCTCCCCCCATTTTTAAATGCTGTTTCTGAACGCAGATTTGTATAAAAAAAACAGAACTATCAATGTAGCGCTTAGCGAAAAAAATATTTATTGTCAACGCCCTACGTTAGGGGTGTAAGGGTATAAGGGTATAAGGGTATAAGGGTGTAGGGGGAACCCCATACCACAATAGAGTGCAAACCGCTATGGAGTGCGTGGCGGTCTGGGCTTGTACCCGCTCCGGGTGAAAGGACTGTGCATTTCCCCTACACCCCACACCCCCACAACGCCAGGTGCTACCCTGCGGGAAGCCGCCTCCGGCGTCTACAAGTCGGGAAACCCGAACGCCAGATACCTACGGAGGGAAACCCTCCTGCAGTACTGGCTCCCCAACGCGCTGGCTCCCCAAGACCGCGCTGGCTCACTTTCTCAAAAAGAGTAAGGTGAACAGTGCCCGCGCTAGGGAATAATAAGCTTTTGAGGCTACAAAATCGCAATAATTATGGCGGGTAAGATCTCAGTTTTAACGCTAGCTGAACCGTATTGAGTTTTAACAGACTTCGGCTATTAGACTGTGTGGTTGTGCATAGAATGAAATAGCCCCAGACTATCACCCACAACTTCAGTACTCGGCACTCATGTCTGATATCATGTCGAAATCAAGCCAGCTACCTCAAGCTAATCAACTGAGTCAGTTTAGCAGCTTGGAACTAGCCCAAGCCCTGATGGAGAAGCTGAGCATATCTCCTAACGATTGGCATCGTCT
The DNA here is from genome assembly GCF_012912135.1 of Brasilonema bromeliae SPC951. Lineage (GTDB taxonomy): Bacteria > Cyanobacteriota > Cyanobacteriia > Cyanobacteriales > Nostocaceae > Brasilonema > Brasilonema bromeliae. The sequence continues at coordinate 42,450 of NZ_QMEB01000003.1, forward strand.
CAAGTCTAACCGCAATGTTCGCGCAAGTGAACAAGTAGCAGCAGCTCTTGTGTTTCTCCTCAAAGATGAACCACAAGAAGCTTTACTCAGACTCCAGCAAGCAGCGCTTTGGTTGGATCGTTCTATTTCTGCTCCACCTTGTCCAACTCACGGCGAGCAAAAGAGATAGCCGAAGGTGACGAGGATGAGCCAGATGAGGAAGTGTTGTCCTCCCTCCTCTGGCTTATCCGTCTTCACCGTCGCAAAGCGAGTCGGTTTCGATTTTCTATCTGTTTACAAAGCCTCAACTCTGTACCTTTACTGTTCCACTGAACTTGGTCAAAAATTTGATGAAGAATAGACATACCACGACCATTTTCTGACTCATCGGCTGGTAAATATTCTGTAGGATCGATATCAACGTCGCTGGTAAAACATGGTGTAAAACCGCTACCTTGGTCTGATATGACCCACCAATACTGATTATCAATTAAGGAAAAGCGAACGACAACCCTTTTCCCAGGATCTAGATTGTTACCATGTTTGGCTGCATTTACCAGAGCTTCTTGAAGTCCTAGCCGCAGTTCTGCTTGTAATTTGCCCGGAATTTCTGCCAAAAGCAAATCTAGTATCGGACAGAGGTACAAAGTTGAGGCAAAACTAATTGTGCCCCAATTACGCCCTGTAGGACGAAGCGAGATAGTAATCACAATAGAAACCCCGTAGCTTTCAGAGTTAGCTAGACATCAGTTTGCTGTCACAGGCACCCTGATAGAATTTGAGGTGGTTATGTTGCCTTCAAACTTTCGTCTTCACAACTAAATTTTGAAAATGCTAGGGAGCATTAACTCTCCTTTACGACATAGAGTCACTTACAGAAAAAACGGCTTGTTTGCAACTGTTTAAACAGTAAGCAACTGATATGTTTTTTAGTCAAAAGAGTAGGTTAATACTCTTTTACGCCGATTCGCATCTTAGACAACTCATTTCATATTTTTGGGAGAGTTTTTGCAACGTCAATCTCTTTAGACAAAAGGAATTATATATTTCTCTTAATAGTATTATAGCATTGTTACGATACGTTGGACGACAAATTTTTATTTCAGTTAAGTTGCAAATGAGTTAGTACCTTTGTCCGATTGCGATAGCACAAGAAATGCGGCAGCTTCCACATGAGCGGTTTGCCCAAAGAAATCAGCCGGTTGTATCCGTGTGAGATTATATACCCCGTTTTCACAAAGTAATTTCAGGTCACGAGCAAGGGTAGCAACTTTACAACTGATATAAACAATACGTGGGGGTTGAAATTTGAGTAAAGTTTCAATAACAGTACGTTCGCATCCCTTACGCGGTGGATCAAGCAAAACGATGTCTGGCAGAATTTCAATTTGGGGAAGTAATTTCTCGACAGCCCCAGTCTGAAAAATGACATTTGAAATATCATTCTGCTTTGCATTTAAAATCGCTTGTTCTACTGCCTCTGGTTGCAATTCTAACCCCATTGCTTTCCTAACTTGTTTGGCAAGTGGCAATGTCAAAGTCCCAATACCACAATAAGTATCCAGTAATACCTCAGAACCTTGTAAATTGAGTTCTGATTGAACGACCTGCAACAATGCTTCTGCCGTCTCTGTATGTACTTGAAAAAATGTATCCGGTCGTACTTGGAATTCTAGTCCGGCAAATTTTTCTCTTAAGTAAGAATGCCCAGCAATGCAATGAGTTTCTCGTCCAAAAATGGCATTCGTACGGTTTGGGTTGCGGTTCAAACAAACCCCCACTAACTGGGGATAGCGTTTTAACCATTCCAGCGCTTGGTCTTGAATTCCGGGTAAATTCCAATCCTTAACCACCAAAGTTAGTAATATTTCCCCTGTGCGGCGACCAATGCGTAAACTAAGATGACGTACAACACCTGTGTGGTGCTGTTCGTTGTAAACTTCCCAACCCCGCTTTTGGATATCCTGTTTAACTTCCAACAGCAAAGGATTTAATCTTGGATCTTGTACGGGACATTGGTTCAAGTTAATCAATTGGTGGCTACCTTTTTGGTAGTAACCAGCTTGAACCGTAAAAGTGGCAGATAATCCCACAGGATAAGTCGCTTTGTTACGGTAGCCCAAACATTCAGGAGTCGAAAGCACTGGATCTACTGGTGGTTGGACAAAACCACCAATACGTTCCAAAGCCTGGATAACTTGATTTTGCTTTGCTAGTAACTGGTATTGATAATCAATATGCTGCCATTGACAACCACCACATTTATCAGCCACGATACAGCTAGGTCGGACGCGGTAGGGTGATGATTTCAAAAGTTGTTTGAGTTTACCGTGAGCGTAGTTAGGTTTAACGTGTACCAAAAAGACAACAGCGCGATCGCCCGGTACAGTGTCGCTTACAAATACGACCCTTTCTTCCCAACGCCCTACACCATCACCTGCATCATTCAAATCCACTATCTCAACGTCAATTAACTCACCTTGTTTCCAATTTTTTTTAGTCATTAGTCATTACTTATTAGCAAGCAGTGCGCCTTTGGAGGTTCTGGAGGTAGCGCACGGGGGATCCCCCCTGAGTGTGCAACTTACCGTTCATTACCAGCCAGTGCAAGGCGGTGAAACCTCCCTTGGGGCATAGTTTAGACCACGGGCGTCAGCCGCCCAACAACTCTTGGTACGGAAGTGTCTTCCGCTGGTTCCCGATTACATTGTTTCCTTGTCCTCTCTTCACTTGTGTCCTCAAGACTCGTTAAACTAGCAAATAATAATTAATTCATGTCATTGCAATAATCATGACTGTAGTAAGCCAAGTTATTCTCAAAGCCGACGACGAACTGCGTTATCCTAGCAGTGGCGAACTCAACAATATCAAAGACTATTTGCAAACCGGCGAGCAACGGATACGAATTGTCTCAACCCTAGCCGAAAATGAAAAAAAGATAGTTCAAGAAGCTACTAAACAGCTTTGGCAGAAGCGTCCTGACTTTATCGCACCTGGGGGCAATGCATACGGTGACAAGCAACGGGCTTTATGTGTTCGTGACTACGGATGGTATTTGCGCCTAATCACTTACGGTATACTAGCTGGTGACAAACAACCAATTGAAGATATTGGTTTAATTGGCGTCAGGGAAATGTACAATTCCCTTGGCGTTCCCGTACCTGGAATGGTAGAAGCAATCAACTGTCTGAAAAAAGCCTCCCTTAACTTACTGAATGCAGAAGACGCGGCTGAAGCAGCCCCCTACTTTGATTACATCATCCAAGCGATGTCGTAAGACAAAGTTAGTGAGACTTCTTTGAGTGGACTTGCAGACTACAAAGTGAGAATGCAGTCAACTCATTCTCAATCTCAATAATACCCACATACTGATCATACTCTCCCCACACTGGATAGTGGCTACGGCACAATTTGTGTCAAGTTACTAACAAGTTGTGGGGAAATTTCATTTGATAGTCAAGAGTCATTTGTTACTATTTTTATTTCTCTATTTCCTCTTTTATACAAAAAGCCGACAGTTTTCTTGTGAAAGCTGTCGGCGTTTAGTGTGTTCCCTATTAATGACTCGGCTAGAGTTCAGTTATTAGTATTATGTCTATTGGCTTATATAAAACATAGGATCTTAATCATCAGCACCAGTGATTCTCATCACAAAACTATTTCTAATAAACTGCATAGATACATAAATACGCATAATTTCATCTTTTTCATAACTCAAAAATTAAGATACAACCAGCATAGCCTTTTACCTAAGAAGGAGCAGTTTCTGGATAATCAGAAACTGTATTAATTTCGATAAATCATTTTATACACATAATAGTTATTTTGGGAGCATCCCAAATGTGTAACTTGCACTTCAGACTGGAAGCCAAGCTAGTGCAGCGCGGTAGAAATAACTAAACAGTTATAAATGACAAAAAGTAGATGCTATAAGGATTACAGCCTTATCTGGAGGAATGGCTTTGCCCGACAGCATAGGTGCTTTTTTGTATAAGTACAACAAGGAAAAAGTGACAAAGAAACAACACTTATATTGTAATATTTTTACTGGTTTCAAGTGGTAGCTTTCTTTCCGCGTCCAACGCATTAGTACATTGGGGAGCCAGTCCTACCAAGAAATGGGGTTTTCTGTTGTATGTGAAAAATGTTAGAGGAACTTTCAACAGAGAAAGATTCCCCTAACATTTTTATACAATTCCTTTTGTGAAAAGAGCAGATTAAACCACAAATTCAATCAATTGGGTACGTGGGACAATTGTGTTGAGTAGTAGTGAGCACACTACAAAAATCAAATTTTACAAACTAATACAAGTATGATTGCCCATGAAAAAACCGATGATTGTAACAATTTCGAACTTGTTAAATCATCACTTTAGATACGCGTATTGTATATGGGAAAACTTGTTTACCATACTTGACTTAGTTAATATTAATGGTATGAAAGGATTTCTCTTCTTCAAATAGTGAAAACACTTATTTGATTTTTCTGAAACTTAAAGCCTCTATAAAAATTTACGTGTTTATACAGTTGCTCGACAATCTCTACCATAGAAGAATAATCGGCTAAGGTAGTAGGAATACCAATTTGTCACGTCTTGCAAGAGACTTCAGTAAGAATAGCGATCGCCGGAGGCGCAGCTAGCTTAACGCAGCAGAACAAAGCACGCAGCATCTGACTTGAGAAAATAGAAAACCATTTGCGTGAATACCTACAGGGCACTTAAATCGCTAAAATAATGCTCTGTCCCCTTGCTGCATTATTGCCATGATCCCCATTTCCTCTGCTCCTTTTTCTCCTGAAGAAATCGCGGCTGTTGGTTTGAAGCTAGAAGAATATGAAGAAATCGTGATGCGTCTGGGGCGTCATCCCAACAAAGCGGAACTGGGAATGTTTGGGGTGATGTGGTCAGAACATTGCTGTTACAAGAATTCCCGTCCGTTACTCAAACAGTTTCCCACGACAGGACCCCGCATTCTTGTTGGACCTGGCGAAAATGCTGGTGTTGTAGATTTGGGCGATGGTCTGCGACTTGCGTTTAAGATTGAGTCACATAACCACCCCTCAGCGGTCGAACCTTTTCAAGGAGCTGCGACAGGAGTAGGAGGTATCTTAAGAGATATTTTTACAATGGGTGCGCGTCCCATTGCGGTGTTAAATTCTCTGCGCTTTGGTTCTCTGGACGATGCGAAAACCCAAAGGCTTTTTAGTGGTGTGGTTGCTGGTATCTCCCATTACGGAAATTGCGTAGGTGTCCCCACTGTCGGCGGTGAAGTTTACTTTGATCCCGCTTATTCTGACAACCCTTTGGTGAATGTGATGGCGCTGGGATTGATGGAAACACCAGAAATTGTGAAATCTGGCGCGTCTGGTATAGGTAACCCCGTTCTTTATGTTGGTTCTACGACCGGACGTGATGGTATGGGAGGTGCAAGTTTTGCCAGTGCAGAACTCAGTGATGAGTCTATGGATGATCGTCCAGCGGTACAAGTGGGTGATCCTTTTTTGGAGAAGTCGCTGATTGAAGCTTGCTTGGAGGCGTTTAAAACAGGTGCAGTCGTCGCCGCACAGGATATGGGGGCTGCTGGTATTACCTGTTCTACCTCAGAAATGGCTGCAAAAGGCGATGTGGGGATTGAATTTGATTTAGATAAGATTCCTGTACGCGAAGCAGGAATGGTTCCGTACGAATATCTGCTTTCGGAATCTCAAGAACGGATGCTGTTTGTTGCGCACAAGGGACGCGAACAAGAGTTAATTGACATTTTCCATCGTTGGGGACTCCATGCAGTTGTTGCAGGTTCTGTCATTGCTGAACCCATTGTCCGGATTTTATTCCAGGGTGAAGTTGCTGCAGAAATTCCTGCAACGGCGTTGGCAGAAAATACGCCCCTATATCACCGGGAATTGTTGGCCCAACCACCGGAATATGTGCGAAAAGCTTGGGAATGGACTCCTGATTCTCTGCCTAAGAGTACATTTGCTGGCATTGAAATTCAAGGACGCTTGCAAAGTTGGAATGACATCCTGTTGACTTTGCTGAATACTCCTACAATCGCATCAAAACGTTGGGTATATCGACAGTATGACCACCAGGTACAGAATAATACCGTTCTGCTACCAGGTGGTGCAGATGCTTCTGTGATTCGCTTACGTCCACAGGAAGTAGAGGTTCAGGGGAAAGTTTCCAATACCCAAAGCGGCGTAGCGGCTACGGTAGACTGCAATCCCCGTTATGTTTATCTTGATCCCTATGAAGGAGCGAAGGCAGTTGTCGCAGAAGCAGCACGAAATCTTAGCTGTGTGGGTGCAGAACCTTTAGCAGTTACTGATAACCTGAATTTTGGTAGTCCAGAAAAACCTATTGGTTACTGGCAATTAGCAGAAGCTTGTCGCGGTTTGGCTGAAGGTTGTCGAGAAATGACAACTCCAGTGACTGGCGGAAATGTCTCTCTTTACAACGAAACTCTCGATTCTCAAGGTAAGCCACAACCAATCTATCCTACCCCTGTTGTGGGTATGGTAGGCTTAATCCCTGATTTGACCAAGATTTGTGGTCAAGCTTGGCAAGTGAATGGTGATGTAATTTATTTGTTGGGTGAACTTTCTTCCCACTCTACGCTAGGAGGTTCGGAATATTTAGCCACTATCCACAACACTGTTGCTGGAATACCGCCACGAGTTGATTTTGAATTGGAACGCCAAGTACAACAAGTCTGTCGCGAGGGAATTCGCAAAGGTTGGGTACGTTCGGCTCATGATTGTGCTGAGGGTGGAGTCGCCGTTGCTCTGGCAGAATGTTGTATAACGGGCAAATTTGGTGCTGATATCCAATTAGAATTACCAGCAGACAACAACCAACGTTGGGATGAAGTTCTTTTTGGTGAAGGTGGCGCACGGATTATAGTCTCTGTTGGAATAGAACAACAAGAAACTTGGGAGAGTCTTTTAAGAGAACAACTAGGTGATCATTGGCAAAAACTTGGTACGGTTGGGAATTCCGAAATAGGTTTGCGGGTTTTAACAACTGGTAATCATACTTTAATAAAAGTTACAATTGAGGAAATGAGCGATCGCTACCTAAACGCGATTGAAAGGCGTTTGAACATCCATAACACCACTCCGAATTCATAGATAGCATCTCCTCACCCAAGAGACTAGCGTTCATAGGCATAATTGCGATACTGTGTTAATGGATGGTTAAGAAATTTTAAGATTTGTCTGCAACTATCCTTAGATATATTTTTTGCGACTTGACATCCTCATCAGGAGCACACCTGCCATGATTTCCTGCCAACCCGACTCTTTGGATGACTCTCAATTGCCCCCGAACTCAGCCAACGACCATGAAAATCGTCCAGATAAGCCAGAAGAAGCTTGCGGTGTTTTTGGTGTTTATGCACCAGGAGAAGACGTTGCCAAACTAACGTACTTTGGATTGTACGCCCTCCAGCACCGGGGTCAAGAATCGGCTGGTATTGCCACATTTGAGGGTGAACAAGTCAACTTACACAAAGACATGGGGTTGGTGTCCCAAGTCTTTAATGAATCTACCTTGCGAAATTTGCCTGGAACTTTAGCTGTTGGTCACACTCGTTATTCAACCACTGGTTCTAGCCGCAAAGTGAATGCTCAACCTGCTGTTGTCGAAACTCGCTTGGGTTCTGTCGCGCTGGCACATAATGGTAATTTAGTCAATACAGTGGCGCTACGCGAGGAGTTGTTGAAGAACAACTGCAACTTAGTTAGCAGCACTGACTCAGAAATGATTGCTTTTGCCATTGCTGAAGAAATCAACGCTGGTGCAGATTGGCAAGAGGGCTGCATGCGGGCTTTTCACCGTTGTCAGGGAGCTTTTAGTTTAGTTATTGGTACATCAAAGGGTATTATGGGGGTTCGCGACCCCAATGGCATTCGTCCCCTTGTGATTGGTACCTTGGGTGATAATCCAGTTCGCTATGTTCTCTCCTCTGAAACTTGTGGTTTAGACATCATTGGTGCGCAATACCTGCGAGATGTGGAACCAGGTGAGCTAGTTTGGATTACTGAAGAGGGTTTAACTTCCTTTCAATGGAGTCAAAAGTCCAAGAGAAAGCTGTGCATTTTTGAGATGATTTACTTTGCTCGTCCTGATAGCGTCATGCATGACGAGAGTTTGTACAGCTATCGGATGCGTATAGGACGGCGACTGGCTAAAGAATCTCCAGCTGATGCTGATTTGGTGATTGGTGTCCCTGATTCTGGAATTCCCGCTGCTATAGGCTACTCTCAAGCTTCTGGCATTCCTTATGCTGAAGGATTGATTAAGAATCGTTACGTTGGACGTACTTTTATCCAGCCGACACAGAGTATGCGAGAGTCGGGTATCCGCATGAAACTCAACCCCCTCAAAGATGTGTTATTTGGTAAACGAGTCATTATTGTAGATGATTCCATTGTGCGGGGAACTACTAGCCGTAAGTTAGTTAAAACCTTGCGTGAAGCAGGTGCACTGGAAGTGCATATGCGAATTTCTTCTCCACCAGTGACTCACCCCTGCTTTTATGGTATTGATACTGATACCCAAGACCAACTCATTGCTGCTACCAGTTCAGTAGAAGATATTGCCAAGTTACTAGAAGTAGATAGTCTGGCCTATCTCACCAGAGAAGGAATGCTACAGTCAACACGAGAAGATCCAGAAAGCTTCTGTTCCGCTTGCTTCACAGGAGACTATCCAGTTTCTGTCCCTGAGCAAGTGAAGCGTTCTAAATTGATATTGGAGAAAGTATCTGTTTAGGCATTTTAGATTTTGAACCGCAGAGAAATTTTATCTGCGGTTTAGCTTTGTTGCAAAAATTCAATTTTTGGTAATAATGGGTCAGAAACAATACCCACGCCACTAAAACCCCAACGTTTGAGCAAACCTCCTACTTGAGAACCAGGAACAAACTCTACAGCAAAGCGGTTTGCCACCTCACCAGCATGAGTATTGAGGTAGCTGAGGGCATCAAAATGTTCGCGAAACAACAGTAAATAACCATTAGCTTCGGCGTTGGGACGAGCGGTAAGATAATCACCGTTAGCTTTCGACCGTACAAGATAATAGACTTCAGAAAACATAGTTATCAGTTATTAGTCACTAGTCATTAGTCATAGCTATGACTAATGACTAAGGACAGTGAATACGAGTGTACCGTCGCTTGAATTTAAAATGAGTTAATTGAGATTTTCTAAGCGAATGCGAGGATCACTCGCCTTGAGTAGCAAATCCGCAATCAAATTACCAACACTGAGCAACACAGCGCTCATAACCAAACTTGCCATCACCAAATACAAATCTTGAGCCTGCACCGCTTGTAAAGTCAACCTTCCTAAACCAGGCCAATTGAAGAAAAATTCCGCAATAAATGCACCACCCAATAAACTTGCTAACTCGAAACCTAATAAAGTAATCAAGGGGTTGATTGCATTACGCAGAGCATGAACATAGATAACACGGTTTTCTGGCAGTCCTTTGGCACGAGCTGTTTGAATGTAATCTTGACGCAGGACATCCAATAATTCACCACGAGTAATACGCTGTAAGCCAGCAAAGCTGGTGACACTTAAAGCAATAGTGGGTAAAATCATGTGCCAGCCAATATCGAGAATTCGACCAAACCAGTTGAGTTCAGTGTGATTAATGCTAGTCATGTCACCCACTGGAAAGATTGGTGAGGCGTTTTGGGCAAAAATCAGCAACAATAGGGCGGTGATAAAACTGGGAAACCCTTGTCCAGCATAGCTAATTACCTGCAAAATCCGGTCAACCCACTGATTTTGTTTTACAGCTGCGACTATACCCAAAGGGATGGCGATCGCCCAAGTTACAATCAAAGAAGACACTGCCAACAACAAAGTGGCAGGTATCCGTTCCCACAACAACGACGCCACCGACCGTTGATAAACAAAACTTGTGCCAAAATCCCCCTGTGTTATGATTCGCCACACCCAAAGTCCAAATTGCTCTGGCCAAGATTTATCCAGACCAAACTGTCGTCTGAGTTCCTCAATTCTTTCTGGGGAAATCTTTGGGTTTTGCCGTAGCGTATCTACATAATCCCCTGGAGCAAGTTGAATAATGATAAACGACAACGCCGATGCTAAAAATAAAGTCAACAGCGCCTGCAATACCCGCTTGATGACATAAATAAAACTCTCACTGGTGACTAACTTCAAAAGCCAGTCACGACTTGCATCCAAGGAAATTCGTGTAGTAGTCATTAGTCAAGGGTCAAGGGTCAACAGTCAAGGGTCAAGAGTTAATAGTCAAAAATATTTTGGAATCTAGACTATTAACTTAGTAGTACATTAAGGCGGAAGTCATCTGTTTTGTTAGAAGGACACAAAAACTTTATGTGTTAAGTTTTGCGCCTTCAGCATAGCTCCCAATTGAGCCTCCTGCCTTCTTGTACTAGTATTCTACAAGGGTGAGGATGGGCACATCTGGCAGATGTTTTCGTCCTTGTAAATCCTGTAGCTCGATGATAAACCCAAAACCTTCAAGTTTGCAGCCAATTTTTTCGACTAATTTTGCTGTTGCACCTGCAGTTCCACCAGTTGCGAGCAAGTCGTCTATAATCAAAACTCGGCTTCCTGGATGCAAAGCGTCTTGGTGGACTTCTAAACCGTCAGTACCGTATTCCAGTGCGTACTCAATTGAGTGAACTGCTGCTGGTAACTTACCAGGTTTACGGACAGGAATAAAGCCAGTTCCTAACTGATAAGCAAGCGGTGCGCCAACAATAAAGCCCCGTGACTCTATTCCCACCACGTATTCTGGTCTCAGTCCAGCATCTTTTACCTTGTGTGCAAACAGGTCAATCGTGTAGCGCAGTCCCTCTGGATCGCGCAGTAGCGTAGTGATATCGCGAAATAAAATTCCCGGTTTAGGAAAATCAGGAATGTCACGAATCAGAGACTTTAAATTCATAAAATAGAGAAAAAGTTTTAGTTCCAGCAGTACAACCTACAACCACTATCGCCCGATTGCAAGCTCTCGGTTCAACAGGAGGTATGTACCGGAAAAATCGTACACTAAAATGTCATACGCTTGGTATGAGACCTCGAAAAAGTCTATCCATTGACGATTATTGGAATCTACACCAAGCTAAGGATATAACGATATTAACGAGTGAGCTAAGAAAACTTAAAGTTTATAAACTTTAATCAAAAGCAATGCGGAAACCTTTGTGTCAAAAGAGTAAGTAATGTATGTATCAGGCAAACTTGCTAATAATGCGATCAGTCTGATTTTTTTGATTGGTCATCTATTTTAAATTAGTTTTACTCAGTTTGTTGCAACCGTTAATGGTATCTATAATGAATATTTCTGCTAGTATCACACCAATTAACAGTCCAACTCCCCAGTCTGTGCCGATGATTCTGGACTCTTTACCCGAACCTGTGGTTGAAGGACAGGGATGTCCCCGTAGAGCTCGGTTGCAAATAGATCTTATACTACTGGCAATTGAAGCTTTAGAGCTTGGTGGCTCTGAAGCTATTTTGGCATTTGCTGAAGAGTTGGATCTTAAAGGAATTGTTAAAAACCGAGTCAATTTATGGCGAATGCGTAGCACCAACCCCATGCGACGAGCACACATCCGCCGTCCTCTGTCTATCATGGAAGCCAAAGCTTTGGTGGTCATTGGTTGCTACATTGCGCGACGGTTAACTGTTGTCATTCGCCAGTTGCTGGCGATACATCAACAAATGGTTGAAAAACAGCTTCCACTGGAACAGAATTTACGTCTATCTAACTATCTAGAGCGCTTTAGAAGCCACTTTAAGAGCCGAATGAATTCTCGACGTTCTGGTGTTTTAGCCTTAAATTCCGATGAAAAATTAGATGAGCTAGCTATAAGTTTGTTGGAACAATTATTATTTTGTACTGGTACAGCTGGAATGCAGCGATTCTGGATTAGTCTTTTTGATGGTGAGGTGGAATGAATATTCAACGTAAGTATAGTTTACCTAATTGCACACTACTGCTAGAGGGTTTAAGTGATGCCTCAAGAGCGGCACATTTTCAGGAACTGCGCCCAGAATTATCTATATTGGTAAATGCAGAATGCTATCTATCTGGCTACACTAGACCACTGAGTGGAGGGCGAGAATTTTTTGAAAGTTTGGTTAGGGGAGTCAGTGCATATGCCCAGGAATTTCTGAGTAGTGTGCCACATGCCGAAGCGCATAACTCTGAGTCTGAGTTAGTGCAGTTCCAAAAAATTGGCAATAACCAACATAGATTAATTGTGCATTCCGATGCAGCAGATGAAATGGAGTCTTACTCCAACAATGGAAACCGGCGAATACAAGTCGATTTGAACACGGTGCAGTTTTTCGATTTAGTGGAAGCAATAGACCAGTTTTTCGCAGACAGCCAAACTTTACCAGAATTAACATTACAATTACAACCAGTTGCCAGACGTCATGGCGGTGTCAGTCAAGCTGTGATCAAGCAGGCAGTGCCTGCGAGTGTGGGAGTGACGAGTTTGGCAGCAGCAGCAGTTGCTTTTACCATGATTCCAACTCCGCAAGTTCGTTCGCCGCAACTGAACACACAGCAAGATGTCAATAGAACTACTAATGTTAATAGTCCTGCAACAGCATCTATCACTCCTACTCCAACTGCTAATGAACAGATAGCCGCAAATCCTAGATTCACACCCACAACAGCTTCTTCCTCAGTAGTATTAAATTCTACTGCAGCAACTCCCACACCGGGTGCAGCGCCTGTTGTCAAGGATTTAGAAGTACTTTTAAATACATCTGGAGAAATTACCGAAGCATCTCAACTGCGTGCCTTGAACCGTGAATTATATAACCAAATTAATCCACGTTGGGCAAAGCGCTCAGGACTGAATGAGGATTTAGTCTTTCGTGTGGGAGTGGGTGCAGATGGTGGAATTGTTGGATACAAAGCAGTCAATAAGCAAGCAAATGATGCAGTGGAGAACACTCCTTTAGCAAACCTACTTTCTAATCCGGCAAACCGCACTTCTAGTGGTAATGAAGCGATCGCCCAATATAGAGTAGTCTTTACAAAAGCAGGCGTGCTACAGGTTAGCCCTTGGCGGGGATACACCAAGACACCAGATGTTGTTGGTACAAAAATTACAGACCCCAACGCAGTTAAGGATTTGAACCAAAAGCTTTATAACACTATCCGTCAAAATTGGAGTACTTCTTCTGCCTTTGCACGAGATTTGAGATACCGAGTAGCGGTTACTAAAGATGGCGTTATTGCTGACTACGAACCACTCAACCAACCAGCCGTTGACTATTATCGGGCAACACCCCTTCCTAAGATGTTTCAAGATGTCTACGGCTCAAACTTGGCTCCTCCAAATAATAAAGAACCTCTAGCACATTACCAGGTGATGTTTAAGCCTGACGGTAGCCTGGAGGTTCTTCCTTGGCGAGGATATCGGTAGATTGTTATTAGGAGTCAGGAACGAGGAAATAATTTTCTCTCCAAAGATTGGTAAATTCTCTGTTCTGACTCCATTTATTTTGTAATTTTGCCCATGTAATTTCCCCATAACTCAGCAGCTTGAGCGCTACTGCCAGATGTGGGGGCATTATTGTCGTTGCCCAACCAAATACCAGTTGCTAGCCGCCGACTAGGAATAAAGCCAATAAACCACAAGTCAACGTTTTTATCTGTTGTACCAGTTTTACCTGCTTCCCCCAGTCCGATAGCAGCACTGCGTCCAGTACCGTTTGTAACAACACCGCGCAAAAGACGAATCATTGTATCAGCAATGTTGATTGGCAGTACTCGTTTGTTGGCTTCGGGATCTTGGTCGTAGGAGTACATCACACGGCAAGTTTTTAAGTCGTTTCGGTCGCGACAATCACTGCTATCTAGAATCCGACTAATTGCATGTGGACGATTCCACACACCTCCATTACCAATAGCGGCAAATGCACCTGTCATTTCCATGACATTTACGACGCTTTGACCTAACACTAAACCAGGAACTGGGTCTAGATCTGACTTCACTCCTAATCGTTTCGCCGTTGTCACGATTTTATCTAGCCCTACTTCTTTGGCAATCCTCAATGCAACAGGGTTTTCAGATAATGCTAGCCCTGTGGCGAGATCCAAGCTACCTGCGCTTGTACGACATGGTTTGTAGGTAAAGCCTTTCCAACGAAAAGGGGAGCAGGAATATGAATTTCCAGGTGAAATGCCTTGCTCAATAGCAGTTGTGTAGGTAAAAACTTTGAAGGTGGAACCTGGTTGTCTTTTTGCCTGAACCGCACGATTAAACTGGCTTGATTTATAATCCTTGCCTCCGATCATTGCAAGAATAGCTCCATTGCTGGAATCAAGTGTCAGCATTGCTCCTTGGGAAAAACCAAAAGATGAGCCTGCGTTGCTAATATGTTTACGCAATGCTTCTTCCGCTTGTTTTTGAATTGCTGGATCTAGCTGAGTTTCAATAATAAAGTTCCCTTCTGTTGCCAGTTCTTTTCCCAAAATGGCTTCTAGTTCTTGAAACACATAACTGTAAAAATAAGGAGCAGTCGTTTTTAACTGTTGGTCGCAAACTTTGGAGCTGATTTCAATGGGCGATCGCCTCGCTCGGTTATACTCATCTTGTTTGATTTTGCCCATCTCTAGCATCCGCTTCAATACACGATTGCGGTACTCAATGGTTGTGAGCTTATTCTGGCTATCTCGTCCACAAAAATCGAAGCCGTTAGGAGCAGGTAAAATTGCCACCAGCGTTGCTGCCTCTGACAGAGTTAACTCTTTTGCTGACTTGTCAAAGTAATATCGAGAAGCATCCTCGAAACCAGAGGTATCTGCTCCTAAGAAAACCCGATTTAAATAAGTAAGTAAAACATAATCTTTGCTGTAAAACGTTTCTAATTTCAGGGCGACAACCGCTTCTCGGAATTTACGACCAAAAGAATCCTGTCTGCCAACATAATCGCGGAACAAACTCCTCGCAACTTGCTGGGTAACTGTACTAGCTCCTTGCTGAATATCACCGCTCTTGCTATTTATCAATACGGCTCGTAAAATCCCTAGCGGGTCAACTCCAAAGTGCCAGTAATAACGGCTATCTTCAGAAGCAACGACTGCGGTGGGCAAGAAAGGACCAAAGTCCTTCAACTGCTTCATGTCTATATGAGAAGTCGTCCGAGGCTCACGTAACTTGGTGACTCCATCACGAGCGTAAACAACCACTGGTGCTCGCGTCGCTCCAGGTAAAGGTTTGACAGAAACTTTCAGCGATTCTACGCCAATAACCAGAGCCATGAGAGCGGTGGCTCCACCCACCCCGTAAGCTGCCCAAGTTGCTACTCTGAGATACCAAGGAGGTGGATCGATGTATTGCAGTCTGACTGAGGCGGCGAGTTCTGGAGGTCCGAGAGTGAGAATATCGCCGTGACGTAACTCTAAAGAATTGACGCGACGCTTACCCCGATAAATGCCATTTGTGGAGTTTTCATCTTTAATGACGAAAACAGATTCTCTTTTCGCAGAATCTCGTGAAAGAGACAGGTGAATTTGGCTGACAACTGGGTTACGGACAACAATATCGCAGGATTTGGAACTGCGACCTAGCATGTAGCGATCGCCCAACAACGGATACACCTCCGCCTTATCCGCCCCTGCATCCTGCACCAATAGCTCTGGTACCTTGGCGTTTGGTTTGAGTGCTAGTTTCGAGAAATCGACTCTCGCTTGAATTGTTTGTACTGCTTGAGTTATTTGACCAAGCAAAGTTTGTGGCTTTTGAGGCGGTTGGGGGGAACTCATCGGCTATTTACACCACATTTATTGGTAAGGAATCGGGCGCATTGCAATCTCGATGCTAGTATTCCACCATTGTAATCATAAGCCTACGAAGACGTTGGTGGCATGAAATGGTTCCCGATTCAATTTGATACTTCAAAAAAATATATACAATAACTAGACTTCTGTTGTTAATTTTGTCACATTTTTAATAGAATCGCAGGAATTTTCTTCTTGCTTTGTAGTGGTTATTTTGTCTACTTTACTCTGTTTCCCAAATGTGATGTTGAGACTTGCGATATAGACTTTTGTTACCAAACATTTTATAAAAGTAAATAGAAAAACCCTATTTTGTTAACATATAAGAATTTTAAAAGCAAGAATACATATCTTCTTTTAGGATGATTTTTTAAAAGCTCATATTTTGGTTTAATGAGCGGAAGTACTCCGTTGAGGTGTTGAGGTTAAGTAATATGAACGGAAAATATTTGACCCTTATCGGTGCAGCACTAACTCTAGCTTTAACCAGCAACGTTGCTGTTGCCGAGTCAGCCAAATTCCTGATAGGTCAATCTAGCGGAGGTTCATCCTCTGGATCATCGGGGGAAATCAAACTTTCACCAAGGGTAAATAAGAAAAAGTTTTGCAACGATTACCCTTTGAACTCCCGCTGTCAAGAAGGCTCAGCATCTACATCAAGCCCTTCTGATAGCAGTACTGAAACAAAAAAGAAACCTTCTAAGAGTACCCCTGGCGGTACGGCAACACCAGGTTTAGCACCTGCTGACCCCGGCACTACCAACACTCCCGGGGGTACAAATGAAATCGCCCCACCCCCTGCTGGTAACCCTGCTAATCCTGGCACTACAACTCCCTCTGGTTCTCCAGGGTCTGGTACGCGAAAATAGCCCAGCACAGGCGGAGTAAAGAAGTAGTCTTACGCTTGGCTAAGTGTCGTCTCTTAAATAATCAATGCCCTCAGACGAGAGTCTAGCGTTAAAAACAGAAAGTCCGTTCATACGGACTTTTTATTTTTTGGTTTCACCAAAGAAGTTGTCAACAGTTTAAAGCCGGGAGTCAACTTGGGATTTTGTTGTCCCCACTCATTGCATTCGGAATTCGGAATTCGGAATTCTTTGACTTGTTATCGTGATCTACGATGCGAAGCGGGAGTCTTTTGAAAGGTAGCAATCAGTAGGCAAATAATACCAATATTAATAAAGACATCTGCTAAGTTAAAAACTGGAAAGTTAATGAGTCGAAAATCCAGAAAATCAACCACGTAGCCATGAACAAATCGGTCAATGCCATTACCGATCGCTCCCCCTAAAATTAAGCCATAGCCTAGTTGATCCCAAAAATGCAACACTGTAAACCATGCCAGTGCTATCAATGCTAAACTCACTCCTAAAGATAGCCAGCGTAACCACTCTACCTTCCCTGTTAACAAACTAAAGGCTGCACCAGTGTTGGTAACGTAGGTAAAGTGAAAGATTCCCGGTAACAGGGCTTGTGTCTGTCCTGAGTTAAAGGTTTGCACCACCCAGTACTTTGTCAGTTGATCTAAGAGAAAAGCTAAAAAGGCAGCAATCCAGAAGAGAAGATTTTTTACACTCATGGTGAATTAGTCATTACTCATTAGTCACTAGTCATTAGTGAGCCAGCGCAGCAGGAGGATCTCCCGCTCTCACGGCGACTGGCGTAAGCGCAAGCGCACGCCCAGAGGGCGAACGCGAACGCGAGTACGTGCGCTTTGCGCTCAGCGTCTCCGTTCGCCGCAGGCGTCGTGCAGGCATAGGAGATACCCGTAAGGGTCATTAGTCATTAGTCAAAGAACTCTGGACTACTGACTGTTGACTGTGGACTCATGACTAGTAAAACATCAGGTGGCGCAGCACGTATGCTATTACGACGACAGCACAAACAACGGCTAGTTGTCCAGGGAGTGCAAACCAGGAGTATCTAAGCATAGCTTGCATTAAAGACAGAGTTTCTGTTCCTTTCCATTGAAAAACATAGCTGAGTATCAAATAAGTAATACCGCACAAGTGGACAGTTAACAAGCCACAAAAGCAACTAAAGGCCAGAGTTTCTAGTCGAGGTCTAGCTTTAAATGCGAAAAAGCCACAAATCCACGCTCCAGGGATAAAACCGAGCAAATAACCAAACTGGGATACTTTAACATAACCAATGCCACCACCATCAGCAAATACTGGTAACAATGTTAACCCCATTACTAAATACGCAATTTGCGATAGTGCACCAGCATTTTTGCCTCCTAAACAACCGGCTAGCAGCACCCCGCCAATTTGATAGGTGACACCCAGAGAAAAAGCATGAATTCCATATTGACTCCAACTCAACGGTGAGGTGGCGACATAAGCTTCTAAAAAGGTACCACCCATCGTTAGCAATAAGCCAATCATAGACCATAGTAATTGATTGGATGCAGCTAGCATTTACAAAGTACTCATGCAAAGGACTCTCGTACAAACATGTCAATCAATTAAGTATTATTTTATTCTTTTATTTTTGTATTATCTTG
>NZ_QMEB01000230.1 GCF_012912135.1 Brasilonema bromeliae SPC951
ACCCTCTCTCACGAACTCCGAACACCGCTGAATGCAATCCTAGGTTGGACTCAGATTTTGCGTAGAGGAAAAATTGGTCCTGCGGAATTGAAAAAGGGGCTGGAGACGATTGAGAGAAACTCGCGAGCGCAAGCACATATTATCGAAGACCTTTTGGACATGAGCCGAATCATCTCGGGTAAAGTTCAACTTAATGTTAAGAATGTTAATCTTCGCTCGGTTATTGAAGCAGCGATTGAATCTGTCCTTCCATCTGTGCAAGCCAAGAACATACGACTTCAAACAGTTTTTGATGCGCTTCCTATTTTCATAACTGGTGATCCGAACAGATTGCAACAAGTCGTGTGGAATCTTCTTTCCAACGCCATTAAATTCACCCATTCGGGTGGAAGGGTGCGGGTGTTGCTTGAAAAGATGGATAAACATGTTGAGTTAATAGTCAGTGATAATGGTCAAGGCATCAAATCTGAGTTTTTGCCATACGTTTTCGACCGTTTTCGGCAAGCAGATTCTTCCACAACACGCAAGTTTGGCGGTTTGGGGTTAGGGCTTTCAATTGTCAAGCAACTCGTTGAGCTTCATGGAGGAACCGTACAAGCAATAAGCCCAGGAGAGGGACAAGGAGCTACATTTACTGTCCTGCTTCCACTCGTTCATAGAGAAAGCAATAGTAATGCACCAGCAGTTGCATACAGTTTTGATGATGACAGACTCACGACGACTCAATGTGAGGAAACAAACCTTCAAAGTACGAAAGTTCTCGTAGTTGATGATGAAATCGATGCTCAAGAGTTGGTCAAGAGAGTTCTTGAAGAGTGCGGGGCTAACGTCCTGACTGCTTCCTCAGTGGATGAGGCGCTTGAGCTTGTACAAACCCAGAAACCTCACGTGGTAGTGAGTGATATTGGTATGCCCGGAAAAGACGGGTATGAGTTTATCCGCAGACTGCGAGGACTTCCATCATCCATGGGAGGAGATATTCCAGCTGCAGCAGTCACCGCCTTTGCTCGTTTTGAGGATCGAATTCGTGCTTTGCGCTCTGGCTACCAAACGCATGTTGCTAAGCCCGTTGAGCCAGCAGAACTCATCGCAGTTGTCGCGTCTCTTGCTGGTCGTCATGACTCTCACATTTAGGTTATCACGGATGAGCTGATTATTTTTGGTGAACTTCTAGACTCAGCGCCTTCGACACAGCTACTCTACTTCATAAGGGAAATTTGCCGTGTTTAAATCTTAGGTGCTGAGTCTATGTTGTTTACTGCTTTAGGTATTAGTCCGCTACTAGGAAATCTCATAGCAACAGCGCTAACGTTTGTTTATGTGTTTGGGCTAGTAGCGCTGTTGAATATTTTTGTAAAAAATTTAGGACTACCGCAAGATATCAGCCGTAAAATTACGCATATTGGTGCTGGGTCGGTTATTGGTTTTTTGCCTCTTTACAGTGATTTACATTGGTCGAAGTACTTGAATGTGGCGATTTTTGTGGTGTGGATAGTTCTCCTTGTACAGAAAGGGCTATTTGCTCAACCAGACGATGAAGCTGTTAATACTATGACTCGCACAGGCGATAGGCGTGAACTTCTCAAAGGACCGCTTTATTTTGTGATTGTGGCAACTATTTGTGGAACACTGCTGTATAAAACTTTTCCTGGAATTGTCGCAATGACAACTCTCGGTTGGGGCGATGGTGTTGCACCGATAATTGGCTCTCAATATGGCAAACTCAAATACACAATTCTTAGTAACAAAAGCTGGGAAGGAAGTTTTTCAATGTTTGTTTTTGCTTTCGCCGCCAGCGTCTTTTTTGTTTGGCTGATTATACCAGGTCAACTAAATCTTATCCGGATTTTATTGCTAGCATTTATTGCCACAGTTGTTGAAGGATGTAGTCCAAAAGAGATTGATAACATCCTTATTCCAGTAGTGGTTTTTGTGGCGGCAAGTTTTATCTGATGAAATTATCAACATACTCTATACCAGTCCTAAATGATTCGTGAAACTTTTTTTGATTGGCGTTCTTGGCGACGCCAGTCGCCTCAAGTCGGGAGACCCGCCCACGGCGCTGGCTCGTCTATGTCCTGCGGACACGCTGCGCTAAGGCGGTTTGTAAAAAAAATAATTTTCACAAATGAAATAGGATTGCTATAGCTGTAAAGTTATTACTGCAAGTTGTAGTTGGGGAAAACAAACTGCATTATTAGATTATTAGTCAATAAGCAGCCAACGAGGTTTAGATTCATTGTCGTCTGTAATTTTTTCTGCGCTCTCCTTAACCTTCGCAGATAACATCTGTAATTCTTCTATACTAGCATTGTTCTCTAGAGCTAAAATGTAATTCATGAGAGATAACTGAAGTCCTATTTGTGCTTGTAAATAATTTAAAAATACACTCCAGTTGTAAAGCCCCATATCTATTTCAAAAGGTGTATATTTATCACAGTTTCCAGAAATAGTTTGTTTGACATCTTCTAAAAAAAATTTAAAATCATCTATTTGGGAAATTTCGTCTTCTGTCATCAAGTAGCGATAAGCAATTGCTGGATATAAAGGATTATCTCTGGCTTGTTTAGGGTTCTCAGGTAAAATATCATTGATAGATGGAGGTAGTATTCCTAAACTAACAGCAGCTTTTCTAGTAGAAGTTTTAGATAAAATGAAGCTTTCAATATCTTTTCTTTCCCAAATGTTAACTCTGACATTTGGATTATTCTTCTTCCAACTGTCAATAAAATCTCTACAAGGATTAGTTAAATGACTGGAAGTAGCAATAACAAAAACAGATGGTTTTTCTGCCATTGCCCAACTCAAAGCTGGCATAATATCTGTTGGAGACACACCAGATTGATAATGCTTTGCTTCAATGAAATAAATTTCTTGAACAAATTCTCCAAAAGTGTCTTGAATCAGGAATGTAGCTTGAATATCTCTGCCTTTACCTCCTGTATCACTTCGCCATATAATTTGAATTGGATTTTTAGCTTTGACTATCTCATATACAATTTCTTCAAATTGTTTGTCGTCAATTACAGTCCAGTTAAATTTTCTTGCTAGTGACATAATTACTTTTTTTAGTCTTAAGGAAGAATAAGGTATTGCAATTTGTTGTTCACAATAAAGGGAATGGTACATTATGTACCACCCACACACTATACCTTTGCTCGGGAATACTGTTGCAACACCTGCTTAACATACTGCCCAGTATAGGACCTAGAATTCTGAGCCACCTCCTCTGGTGTACCTACAGCAATCACCTCTCCCCCTTTATCGCCACCTTCTGGTCCCAAATCTATCAACCAATCAGCACAACGAATCACATCTAAATTGTGTTCAATCACTAAAATCGAATTGCCTTTATCCACCAAACGTTGCAATACATCTAACAACTTATGGACATCATAAAAAGATAAACCTGTTGTCGGTTCATCAATCAGATAAAGTGTCTTACCTGTAGCCCTGCGAGAAAGTTCTGTTCCTAACTTCACCCGCTGCGCTTCACCACCAGATAAAGTGGTCGCTGGTTGTCCAAGATGAATATATCCCAACCCAACATCAACCAAAGTTTGCAATTTAGCCTGAGCTTTGGGAATGTTTTTAAAAAACTCCAAAGCCTCCTCAACAGTCATGTTGAGAACATCAGAAATAGACTTGTCTTTGTACTTCACCTGCAAAGTTTCGCGGTTATATCTTGCACCTTTGCAAACTTCGCACTGTACATAAACATCTGGCAAAAAGTTCATTTCAATCACATTCACGCCCTGTCCGCTGCAAGCTTCACAGCGTCCACCTTTAACATTAAAGGAAAATTGCCCTCGTTTATAACCTCTTGTTTTCGCTTCAATTGTTTCTGCAAACACTTCGCGAATAACATCAAAAACACCTGTATAAGTCGCTGGGTTAGAACGTGGTGTTCTACCAATAGGTGATTGATCAATGACAATGGCTTTGTCAATAGTATCTAATCCCTTAATTGCATCTATCTCTTTAGGAAATGGAACTTTGCGAGTTAGATGATGTTGCAGTGCGGGGTAAAGTAACTCATTAATTAAGGTAGATTTACCGGAACCAGAAACACCAGTCACCGCGACAAGTTTACCCAAAGGTATTTCTACATCTATATTCCTGAGATTGTTGCGACGAGCATTTTTGATGACCAAACTCAGCCCATTTCCTTCTCTGCGTTCAGCTGGAGTTGTAATCACCCGCCGTCCAGACAAATATGCACCCGTCAGCGACTCTTCCGACTTTAACAATGCTTGCAAATCACCTTCAGCGACAATATTCCCCCCATGAATACCTGCGTTAGGACCAATATCAACAAGGTGATCAGCAGCACGAATCGTTTCCTCATCATGCTCTACTACAATCAACGTATTACCTAAATCCTTTAACTTTGTTAAAGTTTTCAGCAACCGCCCATTATCTCGTTGATGCAAACCAATACTCGGTTCATCCAAAACGTACAAAACGCCAGTCAAGCCAGAACCAATTTGAGTTGCTAGACGAATTCGTTGTGCTTCCCCGCCCGAAAGCGTCATCGCTGGACGATCTAGTGTCAGATAATCTAACCCCACATCTAACAAAAATTGCAATCGTGCTCTAATTTCTCTCAATACCAAATCTGCAATTTGCATCTGACGTTGACTCAACTCTAACTTATCAATCCTCTCCCGACACTCGCGAATTGAACTACCAGTCAGATCCAAAATTTGGTACTGTCCTAATCGCACCGCCAACGCCTCCGGTTTCAACCGCTTCCCCTTACACACCGGACACTGCTGGTCTATCAAAAACTGTTCTAACTTTTGCTTAATTAACTCCGAACTTCCATCATACTGCCTTTGCAACATCGGCAGCACCCCTTTAAACCCTGAGTTCTGCGACTTGTGTGTCTCTGCAGTTCCATGCAAAATGACGTTCTGTTGTTCCTCAGTCAACTGACTCCACAATGTCTGCAACTCAAACCCAAATTCCTGACCTACCTTATACAACAATTCTATATAATAGGAATTCTCTTTCTCCGACCAAGGAACAATCGCAGAATACACAGGTGCTTTTGGATCAGGAACTACCAACTCTGGCGAAAATCTTCTTAAACTCCCAATCCCGTGACAGTGCGAACAAGCACCATAAGGAGAATTAAACGAGAACAAGCGCGGTGATAATTCATCCATAACCGCCCCGTGTTCCGGACAAGCAAAGTTCTCGGAAAAGACCAATTCTGAGGGTAAGTCTTGATTATCTGTATCTTTTATAATTTCAATTGCCGCAATTCCACTTGATTGTTTGAGACAAGTCGTCAGAGAATCAACCAAACGCTCCTGAATAGAGGGCTTTTTCACTAGACGGTCAATAACCACTTCTATGGTATGTGTAACATTTTTATCCAGATCAATTGCGTCAGAAAGTTCTCGTACCTCGCCATCCACCCGAACACGGACAAAACCTTGGGAAGCTAAACCTGATAACAGCTTGGTATGAGTTCCTTTTTTACCCCGGACGACAGGCGCAAGGATTTGAAAGCGGGTGCGATCTGGAAGTTCTAGAATGCGATCGCACATCTGATCTATCGTCTGAGGAGCAATACAGCGATCGCATATCGGACAATGAGGTTCACCCGCCCGTCCAAACAACAACCGCATATAATCATAAATCTCCGTCACCGTCCCCACCGTGGAACGAGGGTTATGGGAAGTAGACTTTTGATCAATGGAAATTGCTGGACTTAAACCCTCTATCGCCTCCACATCAGGTTTTTCCACCTGTCCCAAAAATTGTCGTGCATAAGCGCTGAGGGATTCTACATAGCGGCGTTGTCCTTCTGCGAAAATAGTATCAAATGCTAGGGAAGACTTGCCAGAACCAGAAACGCCAGTAAAGACAATTAGGCGATCGCGTGGCAATTCCAAATCAATATTCTTGAGATTATGCTGCCTTGCACCGCGAATGCGGATGGTGTTTTGGTTGTCCCTGGAGTTGGGAAGATGTCCATTTAAGGACGTGGCTATCTGCTGGCTATTTGACATATTGGCGCGTTGAGAGAAAGCAGTAGGGGCGAAACAGTTCTTAATGTTATCATTGTCAGCTTTACTATGGTAGAACAATAGTACTGCTTTAGGTGGCGATCGCCCGTATGTGCCCAGAAGGTTTTTTTGTGCGAAAACCTTCTCCCCAAATCTCCGATTTGGGGCACTCTGCTCCGCAGAGTGGGGCACAGGGCGCGCCAAAGGCGATCGCCATGACTACTACCACAGCTAAAAAACTAACTTTTGAGGAATTTCTAGAACAGTACCCAGATGGCTTAGGCATTTATGAACTTGTGAATGGGCAAATTGTACAGGTTGAACCGACTAGAGCGCATAAAAATGTAGCGCGATATCTTGTCAAGTCTTTCGACAGAGAGATTGAACGTTTGGGACTTGATTACATTGTTGACAAGGATATTGTCGTTAAAACTGTAACAAATTTTCTTAAAGAGCAAGGCAGAAACCCGGATGTGAGTGTAGTGAGTGCATCAAAGTGGAACTCAAATGTAATGGCATATGGTGCTTTGACTGAACCAATCCAGCTAGCTGTGGAAGTCGTCTCAACGAATTGGGAAGACGATTACGTTGATAAGCTAGACGAGTATCAACGACTCGGTATCCCTGAGTATTGGATTGTGGATTATTTGGCGTTAAGCGTAGCTCTCCGAAGGAATCGCTTCTAGAAGTTATTTGGGTAATCCCAAAGTCCCTACGATTTTTGTTTACCAATTGGTAGAAGATCAATATCAAGTCCAAAAATTTACGAGTGATGAGCGCATTGTATCGCCCACTTTTCCAGAACTAGAGCTAACTGTTGAGATGGTTGTGAGCGCAAGCCAAATGCGAAAACTTTGACTCCTGTTACGCTAAGTTTTGTAAAAATGTTGCCATTGGAATTGCAACTAATGGGAAACTCGCAATCAGTTTGCGATCAGCTGTAATGAGAGGCACTCCCAACTGTTGTGCCAAGACAACATATTCACAGTCATAAGCAGAACAACCTGATTCAAAAGTAAGCTGTAGAACTGCTATGGCATCAATTGCATACTCACCCTGCTGCATCAAGGTTTCTGCTTCCTGGTAAATCTGAATGGCATCCTCTAAACAGAGGTATCCTTGACGCAGATACAACGCCAGAACGTTACGGAATTCGGATCTCCAAAGATAAGGAGCCACCCATTGTGGATCTTGTTCATAAACTGCTTCTGCTTGTTGCGTTTGTTCACCCTGCAAAAAGAAGTAGGCGATGACATTCGTGTCTACAACAATCACAGCCTTCCCTCGTTTTTCGCCTCAGACAACTCTGTTTGTGTTAACAGATGATTGACTGTTTTCTGGCGAAGAGTACGAACTCTATCCAAAACTTCAGTATTCTTGAGTTTTGGAGTTGCTACCGCTTGTTCTAAACAAACTAGAATTTCGCTATTTAGACTACGACGATTATGAGCGGCGTTTTGCTTCAGTTTGTCGTAAAGTGTTTCTGGAATATTTTTAAGGGTTAACGTGACCATACACATCAGGGATAACAATGGAACTATTATGGAACCATAATGGAACCATAATAACTCAAAAAGTAAATGTCAAGTACTAAGTAAAAAGTCAGTATCCTCACCAACATCCGGCATCGACTGCAAAAGTTGTTTCAGTGATGATTGAGAAGAACGCTCAAGCAAAACTGCTTCCAGAATCGCCCGATGTTCCGCTTCGGCAGAACGACCATTTTGAGCAGCTCTAAGCTTCAATCGGCGAACTACCTCCTCATCTAAGTTACGAACGATGAGTTGTGCCATAGCTTTTTTTTCACGCTTGTGCTAAGAAATCTTACTTAATGATAGGATTGATATCATTTTTTTCTACTTTTTGTTGTTGAACGTTTCCACATCTTGCGGGGCTTGTCTTCGACATCGCTCTTTGGGTACTGCGCTGTGCGCGGCTCTCCATAATTGGAGTACTGTTTTATCTTGCTAAGCAGGTAGCAGGAGTAGTCCCCAAATTATTGGTACTGGAGCCATTGGAAACCAGCGTCACTTCGCCCTTACCGTTGAATACCCAACCCGTAGCAGGTATAATTTCAACTGTATCAGACTCAGACTTTGGTTTTGTTGCTGTCGTTTTAGAATCTAGTCGCTGTGCTGTCGTCGCACCTAAACGAGTATCTTCCCAGACTGCATCACTGCTGAGGGGTTCATCAGGACTGGGAGGTAAACCACCGCGTCCAGTCACTTTAAAGTCACTTGCATTTGGTTGATCAAAAGCAGAACAACCTTGGGCAATTTGCTTGGAGGGGTCAAATACATCTGCGGGTAAGGAGACGAAACTGTAACTGAGGTCAGCATTGGGGTTGTTGATGGTAATTAGACCATCTAATTGCGGTCCACCTTCTTGGGAAACAGCGGTAATGTCATTTGTTGGTAATTTACGCGGATCTCGATCAGTAGGAGGCAACCCTTCAAGGTCATCCCTACTGAGTGGCTTAATTTCATAAATACCAGCAGCTTTGATTTTGACTACGCCACCAGATCCATTGAAGGCATTGGCAGTGATGTCGTTGTTTTGTCCTGGGAATGCGACGATAAAACCCTTAGGGGTATTGATTTCGATCTTGCCACCATTGCCGCCAGCTTGTGCAGTACCCGCAGTGGCAGAGATGAGACTCCCACCGCGTAGCAGCAGTAAATCCCTTATTTGCAGCGTAATATTGCCACCATTACCTGATGCAGATTCAGCAATGAACCTTCCGGAGTTGTCCAACCGAATTTGGGGTGAGGTAACTTCAATGTCTCCGGCGCTTCCTGAACTTTGAGAACGAACAAACAAACCACTGGCTGGTTTGTTAACTTCATCTACACTAACATTATCTACACCTTTTGTGGCAAAAGCATTTGGAACTTTTGTGCCAAATTTTTTTACCCGGTCAACATAAGTAGCATCTGTGCCATTAACAATTATCCGGTCAGTAGCATTGACCGTAATCTTACCGGCTCTTCCATTACCAGAGGAGGTGGCGAGCAATTGTCCTCCATTGAGGACCTCAACCAGTTTTGCTGTCACTGTAATACTGCCACCTTCACCATCATTAAAGGTTTGTGCATTCAACACTCCACCATCAGATGTGCGAAAGGCGTTCGTATCTACAATGATATTGCCACCTTTGCCTGTAGAAGTGGTAGATGTAAATAAAGCACTAGAGGAGCCGCTGATGGAGCTAGTTCCAAAAACACTGATAGAATTGTTTGCCTTGATTTGAATATTACCTGCATCCCCTTTTCCTGCGGTATCGGCATAAATTTGAGCGCCATTGGTCACAGATAATTCACCTGTGGTAATTTGGATGTTTCCTCCCTTTCCTTGTGCACCATTTACCACATAGCTGGCGGCATAACTGTTGAAAGTGTAGACTCCATCGACAACACCATCAAAAGAGACTCTTTTACTGGCATCGATAATCACATTACCCGCGTCCCCTTTTCCATAGGTACTGGCTTGAAGTTGAGCGCCATTGGTCACAGACAGTTCACCTGTGGTAATGTAGATACCCCCGCCGTTTCCTTCTCCTCCCTGTCCCACATCACCGAAGGCAGCACTGGGGTACTGACGATCACGAACGCCATCGAAAGAGACATTCTTGCGGGCATTGATAATCACACTACCTCCATCCCCTTTTCCATTGGTAGTGGCTTGAAGTTGAGCGCCATTGAAGACAGAGAGAGAATCAGCGTTAATGCGAATGTTCCCGCCCTTGCCTTCTCCCGTTTGTCCTACAATGCTGAAGATGGAACTGCCATCGAAAGAGACATCTTTGCGGGCATCGATAATTACATTACCTGCATCCCCTTTTCCATTGGTAATGGCTTGAAGTTGAGCGCCATTGAAGACAGAGAGAGAATCAGCGTTAATGCGGATGTTCCCGCCGTTGCCTTCTCCCTTTTGTCCTACAATGCTGAAGATGGAACTGCCATCGAAAGAGACATCTTTACTGGCATCGATAATTACATTACCTGCATCCCCTTTTCCATTGGTATAGGTTTGAAGTCGAGCGCCATTGGTCACAGATAATTCACCTGTGGTAATTTGGATGTTTCCTCCCTTTCCTTGTGCACCATTTACCACATAGCTGGCGGCATAACTGTTGAAAGTGTAGACTCCATCGACAACACCATCAAAAGAGACTCTTTTACTGGCATCGATAATCACATTACCCGCGTCCCCTTTTCCATAGGTACTGGCTTGAAGTTGAGCGCCATTGGTCACAGACAGTTCACCTGTGGTAATGTAGATACCCCCGCCGTTTCCTTCTCCTCCCTGTCCCACATCACCGAAGGCAGCACTGGGGTACTGACGATCACGAACGCCATCGAAAGAGACATTCTTGCGGGCATCGATAATCACACTACCTGCATCCCCTTTTCCAAGGGTAGCGGCACTCAGTTGAGCGCCATTGAAGACAGATAGAGAATCAGCGTTAATGCGGATGTTCCCGCCGTTGCCAGCTGCTCCTGCGCCCACATTATTGAAGATATAACTATTTACAACTTTTATTTGTTCTGTAGCACCCAGTGTAATATCTCCTGCCTTTGCTCCAGCATTACCTAAGCCTTCGCCAAAACCAGCAATCAGTTGGCTTCCAGAAACCTCTAAATTGCGCGAGTTGATTACAATATCTCCTCCACCACCTGCTTGTACAAATACACTAGCGCCATTGGTTAAAGATATATCTGCTCGTGTACTAGAAGCAGGAAAGTCCAAGCTTAATTTATTGCCATCCACATTTAGCCCCACATTTCCAGGAGAAATTAATCCTCCTAACTCAACTCTTCCACCATAAGCATTCAGTCGTCCACCTTGCATGCTAATGTTGCCACCCACTAGTAGCAAACTTTTACCATCCGGAACACGTAAACCAAATGCATCAAATCCTGCTGGGTTTTTTCCGGCTGATGCTGAGTTATTTTCAATTCGTGCAGCAGCTGCTATTTGATTGAAAAATAAAGCTGAAGGATTTACCGTTAGCAGTGCAGGATTAT
>NZ_QMEB01000231.1:0-4805 GCF_012912135.1 Brasilonema bromeliae SPC951
GAATTACACTGTGTTGCGTTCAGAAATATCACCTGTTAAAGGGACAAGGGAGACAAGGGGGACAAGGGAGAGAGAGCACTAAGATGTATGAACGCAACTTAGTATAAGCTTAGCTGACAAGAAAATTATAGTACAATTGAACCATGAAAATTCTATGGTTTCGACGAGATTTACGATTAACTGATAATGAATGCGTAGCAGAAGCATCAGCCAATGACGCCCCCGTATTGCCCTGTTTTATCATCGACCCGTGGTTTTATCAAAAATGGACGGACGTGGGTAAAGCACGGGTAAGATTTTTGTTTGAATCTTTAGAGAACCTTGACCAGAATTTACGCTCTTTGGGTAGTAGGCTGTACTTATTTGAAGGGAATTCCGTAAATATTCTGCAAGAAATGACTCAACAATTGATGCAGCAAGGACACAAACCGAAACTTTACTTCAACCGCGATGTACAGGTTGAATACGGAATTGAACGCGATAGCACTATCGTTAATTTCTACCAACAACTTAACCTTGACTACCACATTGGTCTAAACAACTTTCTGCAAATCGACGATGATCACCGCGACCAGTGGTTTAACGAATACTATAACTACGTTAGACAAATATCTCACCCAACTCCTATTCACATTAACACCCCACAGATATCTTTCAATCTACCCCAACTTACCTTTACTGAACTCAAACACAAGTACCACGCTTTTTACGAAACGAAGAAAGTGTACTTCAAAGGTGGAGAAACGCAAGCGCAAAAAACTTTAGACTCATTTCTTACCAAAAGATTTTATGGCTATCATTGGAAACTCTCCCGCCCGTGGGCGGCACAACAGAAGGCAACCTCCCATCTTTCCCCTCATTTAACATTTGGTACAATCTCTGTGAGAAATGTGTACCAGCGTACAAAGGTACGGGCAGCAGAACTTGCAGATACACCCAAAGCAGAATTTTCCTTAAAAGCATTTCGCGATCGCCTGCGTTGGCACGATAGTTTTACGCAACGGTTATATTTTCATCCAGAAATAGCATATACAAACTTTTATCCGGAGTTTGATGAGTATTACCGACCAGATGAACTGACTCCACAGCAGCAAGAATTATTTCATGCTTGGCAAGAGGGTATAACTGGTTTCCCAATGGTTGATGCGAGTATGCGTCAACTCAAAACAATGGGTTGGATGAATTTCCGCATGCGAGCGATGTGTGCTACTTTCTTGACTATTAATTGCGGTATCTCTTGGCATCATGGAGCAAAACATTACATGAACTGCTTGGTAGATGGCGATTTAGCTATTAACAATTGGCAATGGCAGATGCAGGCTGGTATTACTAATCCCCTTAGTGATACTTTCCGCATATACAATCCCAATAAGAATATTGAAGAAAAAGACTCAGATTTGCGCTTCATTTACCACTGGATACCGAAGTTACTCGGTTATAGCTTACCTGAAATTCTTGAAGGCAAGTATATAGAGCATGGTTTATACCCATCACCAATTTTAGATTGGGCGCAGACCAGGCTGGTTAATGGCAAGATTGTTTCAGATATTCGTAAGCGTGTGAAACAACGCCTACTGATTGAAGGTGGCGAGGAGTGCGAAAACGCTTTAGCAACTAAAACAGCGGTAAATAAATACGTTGAATCCAAAGATAAACAGTACCAACAATTTAAGAAATTGGAGTCACAATTAGGGCAGTAACACTAGAGGTGACAAGCATGTGCATAAGTTAATTTTTCTGCACCTAATAAAAGGCAGGTGAGTAATCACTACCCGCCTTAACCATCGGGTTTGTTAATTCCTCTCGTCTTCTATGCCCCTCGCCTTTGGTGCTGAGGGATTTTATTTGAGTTTATAAAGCAAGCATCCCGAACACGGAGAGAATGCTTGCTATGTGGCGGTTACGGATGTTTTGATCGGATTAACTGACTACCGCAAAAGCTAGATTTTTTGTACATCGGGATATTGCACAAAAAACTCTACCATCCTTTAGAGGCCATCGTTTTGGTGCATTTGTTCCAGCCATTGGGAAGAACCCTTGGTTCCTTTATGCTGCTTGTCTTTTTTCTTTAATTCCATGTAAACATTAATCTCGCTAACTTCTAAATCATGCTCAATTCTGGTTACTATCCAGTTCTCCTTTTTTAGGTAAATTTCCTCTCCTATTCTGGGAATAAACTGTAAATCGTAGAACTTTTTTAGAAAATCTTTTTGGTTTTCTTCCCATAAGATTACTTTGACTGCTTCTTTGCTCATTGATTCAGTAGTTTAAGGAAATAAGGGAGCAAGTTTATCTTAAGTAATTAATTTCTGAATTACTGCTTATCTCAAACCAACTTTTGTCTTATTCATGTAATACGCTAATTCACTTTAGATAGCAATCAATTTTAGAGTGACGTGTTACGCCTTCAGGCGTCTGCGCAGTGCAGACGCCTCTGGTTGACTGTCAGCTCGTTAATTCCTTACAATAAAGTAAGAATTATTTTAAAAGTAAGGAAATCTCATGTCCATTGCTACAATTACCAGTAAAGGTCAGACAACTATCCCAAAGGAAATTCGGGAGAAACTAAACTTGCGTCCAGGCGATCGCATTCATTTCATTATTGAACCAGATGGCAAAGTCTACATTCAGCCGCTGAATATTCAAGTTGAGGAATTGTCTGGTATCCTCCATAAACCAGAAAGAGAACCAGTCTCTATCGAAGAAATGAATGAAGCAATTGAGCAATGTGCTGGTAACTTGTCATGAATGGACTAGATACTAACGTTCTAGTTCGTTATCTAGTTCAAGATGACATCGAACAAGGTAGACTTGCTGCGGAGTACATCAAGCAAGTTAAGGCAAGTGGTCAAACCTGTTTTATCAACAACATCGTTCTTTGTGAACTCGTTTGGGTACTCAAAAGTTCCTATAAACTTGGCAGGAGTGAAATTATCGACGTTCTTGAAAAAATCCTGAGAACGGATGTGTTTGATTTTGAAAACAGAGAAACGGCTTGGTTATCGGTACAGGACATGAAAAAGGGAAAAGCTGATTTCTCGGACTATCTTATTGTGAAGTTAAACAAGCAAGCAAGCTGTAGTGAAACCGCTACATTTGACACAAAATTGCAAAAAGTTGAGGAAATCCGGTTACTTTCTACTTACAAAAATGCTTAAAAAATGTCTGATAAGTCACATAGAATGCACCCTTAGCTGAAATACCAGGCGTTAACATAAGTATAAGCAACAGAAAAATTTCCCCTTTTATACAAAAAAGCTCCTGTGATACCGATTAATCTTGACTCACTCATCAGCGCCATAACTGGTATTGCCAACCCAATCATTAAAGAAAAGATTCAGCGTAACGAAATAGTCATCAAATTATTAAAGAAATTTAACCTTGATCCTGAACATCCTCCCGCTGATTTCAGTGGTGTTTACGCTTATACTTTGGTAGAATACGGAGTAGGCAAACCCAAGCCATTTCTCGAACTTTTTCGACAAGAAGAAATAAAACAAGCTTTCCGCAAGGCATTAGACCATAACAACCCCTCAATTCTTCTCTCTGAAGTTGATGCTTTTCTCGATACTTATGCGTTGGGTGATGACATCAAAACTTTGGGAATTGACATCAGGCGAGAAATCGCCGCCTTCGCAACGGTTTTTATCGAAGTTGCTAAGCGCAGCCGGACACCTGCTGATGTTTTGATGAACCAGCAGATAGGTTCCCTACATAAAAGAATAGCGAGTATCCAAGAACAACTCCAAAGGCTGCCAACACTCGAAGGAATGAGAACAGAGATAGCGCGGTTAGCAGCACAGAGTGTAGAGACGTCGAATGCAACGTCTCCACATGAAAAGAAATGTAAAGCCATAGCTTTAGCCCAGCAGATGCAAGGCTGGTTTGAAACGTTGGGCTACCGCTTTGAGAAGTATGAGGTTTGGGAAGACAACTATTTTGAGTGGATTCTCAACATCCCGGTACGACGTAATCGATTTGACCGCATTCTTATACGTGGAATTGAAGGTGAGGCGGGACTAAGTGATGTCATGGCTTTGCGTCAGTCAGTAGAGGCGCAAAGAACTGATGAAGGGTGGTTAGTGACGGCGAGACGTATTTCACGGGCGGCGCGTGATGAAGTGGAGAAACCAGAAAATCGCCAGCTTGATTGTTATACTTTTGACGAACTCATAGACCAGGATGCTGATTTTAGTGATTATCTCGACTGGCTAGAAGCTGAGGTGAAACGCCGAGAAATTGACAAAAAATATGTGCCGTTGGCTTGTACTAAAGAAGAATTTGACTCACTTAGCAAGCGCCGGATAGGAGTTAGTCGCTACGATGAACGCGACGGCTGGATTGATGGTTATCTCGATTTGTGGTTAGATGACCCTGCAAAAGAGCATATCTCCATTTTAGGGGAATTTGGCACTGGAAAAACTTGGTTTGCGTTTCATTATGCTTGGATTGCACTACAACGTTATCGGGATGCGCAAAAACGCGGTGTTGAACGTCCCCGTCTTCCTCTGATAATTACGCTGCGCGACTATGCCAAAGCACTCAATGTTGAGAATGTTTTGGCAGGTTTCTTTTTTACGCAACATAATATTCGCTTAAATAGCGAGGTGTTTGACCAGCTTAACAGCATGGGCAAATTGCTGCTGATTTTCGATGGCTTTGATGAAATGGCGGCGAAGTGCGATCGCCAACAAATGATCAATAACTTTTGGGAATTGGCGAAAGTCGTCGTTCCCGGTGCTAAAGTTATCCTGACTTGTCGCACCGAACATTTTCCAGAAGCAAAAGAAGGACGTGCTTTACTC
>NZ_QMEB01000231.1:4815-5919 GCF_012912135.1 Brasilonema bromeliae SPC951
GCGTCTACCGCCAACCTAACAGGAGAAACGCCCCAGTTTGAAGTCCTAGAACTAGAAAAATTCAACGACGAGCAAATTCGTCAGGTGTTGTCCTTCCAAGCTGAATCTACCACAGTTGACCATGTGATGGACAATCCACAACTGTTGGACTTGGCACGTCGTCCGGTGATGACAGAATTAATTTTGGAAGCATTGCCAGATATTGAAGCAGGTAAGCCTGTGGATATGTCGCGGGTTTACCTGTATGCGGTGCGGCGGAAGATGGAACGAGACATTAAAGCAGAGCGAACTTTTACTTCTTTGGCAGATAAGCTCTACTTTTTATCTGAACTTTCCTGGGAAATGCTATCTACTGACCAGATGAGTTTAAATTATCGCCTTTTTCCCGATAGAATTCGTCGCTTATTTGGTGATGTTGTTCAGGAGGAGAAAGATTTAGACCACTGGCATTATGACATGATGGGGCAAACGATGCTGATTCGTAATGCCGATGGTGATTATACTCCGGCGCATCGCTCGCTGTTAGAGTTTTTTGTCGCTTATAAGTTTGCGGCTGAGTTGGGGGCGTTGGCTGATGATTTTATTGAATTAGCGCAGGTGCAGTTGCATATAAATAATCATGCATCAATTGATTACACTTGGTCATCTTATTTTCGTCGCCAGGTGAATGAGGTGGGGGGAATTTTGTCAAGTGCACCACTGAGGAGATTTGCAAGTGAGTCGTTGGAGAAGTTGAGGGAAAGTTTTGGGAAAGCGCCTTTAACAAAAGCGGTGATAGATCTGCTTTTGCCGATGCTTGACCTAACCCCCCTAACCCCCCTTCCCTTGTAGGGAAGGGGCTGGGGGAGAGGTCACACAAATCGCCGCTGCTAGAAATCCTACAAGCGACACGGGGCAAAACCGAAGCCAAGGTTGGTTATGTTGGAGGGAATGCGGCGACGCTGTTGGTAAAGGTTGACAAGGCGGCGTTGGAGGGTAAAGACCTCTCTAGTGCTGTGATTAAAGGCGCAGATCTTACTAAGGCTAGCCTGCGCCGTGTCAATTTTGCGGAGGCGAATCTGGCTAAATCTGTTTTTCCCAAAGTCTTCGGTGCGGTTTTTTGTG
>NZ_QMEB01000231.1:5929-10951 GCF_012912135.1 Brasilonema bromeliae SPC951
GCGTTTAGTCCAGATGGCAAGTTGTTTGCTACAGGTGATGCTAATTGCGAGATTAGCTTATGGCAAGTTGCAGATTGTAAAAAAGTTTTGCTCTGTAAAGGGCATACCGATTGGATACGATCAGTCGCCTTTAGTTCCGACGGTATAACTTTAGCCAGTGCTAGTTTTGACGATACATTGAAGCTTTGGGATATCCGTACGGGAAAATGTTTGAAAACTTTGCACGGACATACCAATCGGGTAAATTCAGTAGCAATCAATCCCAATGGTACAATCCTAGCCAGTGGCAGTGATGACCAAACAGTAAAGCTCTGGGATATTCACACTGGCAAATGCTTAAAAATTTTGCAAGGGCATATCGGTTCGGTACAGTCAGTGGCTGTTAGTGCCGATGGTACAACCTTAGCCAGTAGCAGTGATGACCAAACAGTGAAGCTCTGGGATATCCGCACAGGAGAATGTCTGAAAACTTTGCAGGGTCATACTAATCGCGTCCGGTCAGTAGCAATAAGTGCAGATGGTACAACCTTAGCCAGTAGCAGTGATGATCAAACAGTGAAGCTCTGGGATACCAATACAGGAGAATGCTTGAAAACGTTACAGGAACATACCAACTGGGTACGGTCAGTAACATTCAGTCCTGACGGTGCAACCCTAGCCAGTAGCAGTTATGACAAAACAGTGAAGCTGTGGAATACTCATACTGGAGAGTGTTTAAAAACCTTACAGGGACATACTAGCTCAGTACGGTCAGTAACATTCAGTCCTGACGGTGCAACTCTAATTAGTGGTAGCGATGACCAAACAGTGAAGCTATGGAGTATCAATACCGGTAAATGTCTGAAAACCTTACAGGGTATTATTTGTCCGATAAGGTCAATAGCAATAAGTTCAGATGGTACAACCTTAGCCAGTAGCAGTGAAGACCCAACAGTGAAGCTATGGGATACCACTACCGGAGAATGCCTGAAAACCTTGCAGGGGCATACCAGTCGAGTAAATTCAGTAGTAATTAGTCCTGATAGTACAATCCTAGCCAGTAGCGGTTATGACCAAACAATAAAGCTATGGGATATCCATACCGGAGAATGCCTGAAAACTTTGCAGGGATCTAAAAGAGCTGTAAATTCAGTGGCTTTCAGTCCTAACGGTACAACTCTAGCTAGTGGGAGTGCAGACAAAACAATAAAGCTATGGGATATCCATACCGGAGAATGTCTGAAAACTTTGCAAGGACATACCGACTGGTTATGGTCAGTGACATTCAGTCCTAACGGTAAAGTTTTAGCTAGTGGAAGTTATGATCAAACAATAAAGCTATGGGACATCCGCACAGGAGAATGTCTGAAAACTTTACAAGGACATACCACTAGGAATAATTCTGTAGCAATCAGCCCTGATGGTAAAATTTTAGCTAGTGGTGGTCAAGACCAAATGGTAAAGCTATGGGATATCCATAGTGGTGAATGCCTAAAAACCCTGCAAGGACATACCAGTTGGATACCCTCCGTTGTCTTTAGTCCTGATGGTAAGACTTTTGCCAGTGCAAGTAACGATAAAACAGTCAGGCTATGGGATATTCACAGTGGAAAATGCTTGAAAATTTTGCAGGGACACACCCATTGGGTAAATTCAGTTATTTTCAGCACGGATGGTCAAACTCTTGTTAGTGGGAGTTGGGATGAAACAATAAAGCTTTGGGATGTTAACACGGGTGAGTGTCTAAAAACTCTGATAGATAGACCCTACGAAAACATGAATATCACAGGTGTTAAGGGTTTAACCGAAGCCGAAATCACCACCCTTAAAGCATTAGGCGCAGTGGAAGAAGGAGAAATGTAAAATTAAAAATACCAGATAAGCAAACCTTCCCACACATGGAAATAACAAAAGTATCAAACTCTGGACAAGTAATTATTCCCGAACAGTTACGAAAATCTCATGGCTGGGAAGCAGGTCAGGAGTTGATTGTAATTGATACAGGTGATGGAATTCTTCTCAAGCCTAAAAAACCTTTTGCAGAAACTACATTAAATGAAGTTGCAGGTTGCTTAAAATATCAAGGCACACCAAAATCCTTAGATGATATGGATGATGCTATCCGTCAAGGTGTAGAGGAATCATGGCATGGTGGCAGTTGATACTAACATAATTGTGCGTCTATTAACTCAAGATGATGAAGCTCAGTATCAAAAAAGTCTAGAAATTTTCCAGACACAAACGATTTTTATCCCAGATACTGTGATTTTAGAAACTGAATGGGTGCTGAGGTTTGCTTATAAGTTCAAACCAGTTGAAATATGTGCAGCCTTAAGAAAACTTTTTGGTTTACCAAATGTTAATGTGAGTAATGCTAGCCTGGTTTCTCAAGCACTACAATGGCATGAAACTGGTTTAGATTTTGCCGATGCATTTCATCTAGCTCAAAGTCAAAACTATGCTGAGTTTTACACCTTTGATGAGAAGTTTGTGAAAAAAGCTAAGGGGATAACTAGCTGTGAAGTAAAACTACCTTGAGCATGGTAAGTAGGTGTGAGTTTATAGCTAATCGGTGCGATGGTACAAATCAACACATTAAAACAGGTGAGTGTTTAAAAACTTTGAGAAGCGATCGCCCTTATGAAAACATGAATATCACAGGTGTTAAAGGCTTAGCAGATGCCGAAATCACCACCCTTAAAGCCACTAGTACACCGGGCGCGTAAATAAACTACCCATTCCAAATCAATGAAACGCTTGCGCTGTATACCTGACAGATGAGTAGAAAAAAGGAACAGAGCGAGAAAGGGCGATCGCCTGACTTCTAAAAACGCTTACGCCTCTATATAGCTATAATATTGCACAAAGAAATTAAGTGAACTTTCCCAACACCCATGACAGTTCAAGAAATCAATAGAACAGAGAGATTCAAATATGAATACTGCTAAATTATTGATGAATGGTGAAAATCAAACCGTAGTATTGCCCAAGGAATTTCAGTTTCAAGGTAATGAAGTTTATATCAAAAAGATAGGCAATGCCGTAGTCTTAATTTCAAAAGAAAATCCTTGGCAAACTTTGTTTGACGCGACTGAACTCTTTTCTGAGGACTTTATGGAAAACAGAGAACAGCCTAGCTTAGAGGTTAAAGAGGCTTTGAAATGAGATTTTTGCTGAATACCAAAAAGTGTTTAAATTGACTCAAAAATCAGTTCCAGTTTTAGTCCATTTTAATGGACTTTGCCTATTAGCCTGGGACTTATAGTCCTAGGCGGACGAAAACGGAGTGAAAAAAATCCAAAATGTAAGCAAACAAACCCAGGAGAAACTGAACTTCCAATCGGACACTCGCATAAATTTCATTATTCAACCAGACAGCAAAGTCTACATACAGCCGCTGAATATAGAAGTTGAAGAATTATCTGGTATCCTCCATAAACCAAAAAGGAAACCAGTTTCTATTGACGCAATGAATCAAGCCGTTGAACAATATGTTAATAACCTGTCATAATTGGCTGTAAGTTAAAGCGTTTCTAAATAACTCAACAAATCTGCCATTTCTTGAGGGTTGGGTTGAAATTTCGGCATGGGTGGAGTTTCACCACTAATGACTTGGTGAATTAGACCATATGGGGATTTGTGCTTTGAGACTCCTTGTAAACTAGGACCGACACGTCCATCTGCTTCCCAGCCATGACAGCCCGCACAGTTGATTTGAAAGATGGCGTGTCCGAGTGTTGGGTCCCCTTTGAGGGATAGAACGCTTTTGACGTATGGATCGGCAGTTCTCATAATCCGAACAGCAAAAATGCTCACAAGGACTACTAGCAGAATCGCCAGCGCCGTTAATATGATTCGCCAAATCAGAGTTTCAGGTTTGGTAATCTGGTTTTCCAAATGTTTACTTTTAAAGTCAAAGTGTACAAAAAGTTTTCATTTCATACACATAGCTTAAAAGTTCTTGATGGTGTCTGCAAGCACAGACAAATGTTTTTTTGCTAACTCAGCAGGGGTAGAGGTGAGGCAAATCAGGCAGATGAGGGGATGAGGGGGATGAAGAGGATGAAGAAGATGAGGGGATTTCTGCCAAATTTGGTAGAATCAATGACGGGAAGAAAATATTGAACAGTAGCACCAAAGGAGATTTAACGTGGTTGAACCCTTGCTTGACGGTATTGTACTAGGTCTAATCTTTGTAACCTTGTCTGGATTGTTTTACAAAGCTTACGAGCAATACAAACGTGGCAATCAACTCGGTCTATAAAGTTATCCAAACCGAGGACACAGGGATATAGCACCTTCTGTTGGAGGTAGGGGAGATCATAAGAAATTCTGAATTCTGAATTTTGAATTTTGAATTTTGAATTTTGAATTGATTTATCTCCTTGTCCCCTCAATCCACAACGCTGTAAAAGGTCAAAGCCGTGTTTCCGTAAACTTTTTCACGGCAAATTTCCCAAGAAGGAATAACTGGAGGATTCCAATCTTGAGGATTATGTTCGACTGCTATTTCACCATTAGGATCTAGAAGCCCAGAGTGAGCGATCGCCTCTATCACCCGCTCATATAACTCACTTGCATACGGCGGGTCGAAGTAAATTCTGTCAAATTGCTGTCCTGATAATTTTGGCAAAAGCTGTACAACATCTCCCCGCATTACCTGAAATTTCTGTTCAGTACTCGCTAAGTTTTGCCAATTCTGTTGGATTATAGCACAAGCTCGATGGGATTTATCAATTCCCACAACTCGGCTGGCTCCTCTACACAAAGCCTCCGCACCCATTGAACCAGTTCCAGCACACACATCCAGCCAACGACAACCTTCTATTGTTCCCTGCCAAATATTAAAAACGGCTTCGCGTACCCGCGCACTGGTGGGTCTGGTTTCTTTCCCTGGTAAAGTTTTTAATGGTCGATTACCGTAAATTCTTAAGCTCATTAGTCATTTATAGCAGG
The DNA here is from genome assembly GCF_012912135.1 of Brasilonema bromeliae SPC951. Lineage (GTDB taxonomy): Bacteria > Cyanobacteriota > Cyanobacteriia > Cyanobacteriales > Nostocaceae > Brasilonema > Brasilonema bromeliae. The sequence continues at coordinate 10,865 of NZ_QMEB01000231.1, forward strand.
GAACAGGGAACAGGGAATAGGGAATAGGGAACAGGGAACAGGGAATAGGGAACAGGGAACAGGGAACAGGGAACAGGGAACAGGGAA
>NZ_QMEB01000004.1:0-16846 GCF_012912135.1 Brasilonema bromeliae SPC951
AAATGAGGCGTATAAATTCCCACTGCTGTGCCCATACCAGCTAAACCCATATTGCCAACCGTAGCAGAAATTCCCGCACCCGCTACACTTCCTCCAGCAAGAAACATGACTCCTTCTGTTTGGTTGAAATTACCTGCAATATTATTCAAGTTTGCTTTTATAACTCGATTCACGCGTTCGCCCAATCCCACAGTTTTCTTTCCTTTTGACCTTATCTAAAGTTTTGTAGCCCTATCCTTTGTCAACCTTCATGCTCATATTTGATACTTACGCAAAGCCTATGCCACTTTGTTAGTTGGTCAATTAGACATCTGGTGGAAATAGGTGATGCAATATTAATCCGTAACGAGCTTTCCAACGTACAACAGCGCTTGTTAACAACAATTAACACCACGATTTACTATAAGTAAACTAGATAACGTTGACTAGATATATTAAAGGGTTATAAAGAATCATCTTTAGAACACTGGATAGTCCCTTGTGAGGAAAACATGCAGACAGTTGTTCTCGTTCTCGTTGAAGTGCTAATTGTTATCGGACTGTCACGGCTAGTAGGACTCGCCTTCCGGTGGATTAACCAACCATTAGTCATTGGAGAGATTGTTGCTGGGATTATGCTCGGACCATCTCTTTTTGGTTTGGTTGCTCCAGGATTAGCATCTACCTTGTTTCCACCCGAAACAATTCCCTTCCTGAATGTGTTGTCTCAGGTAGGGTTAATTTTCTTCATGTTTTTGATTGGGTTAGAATTAAACCCCAAATACATCAGCGGCAATTTAGAAATAGCAGTATTAACATCTCACGTCAGTATTCTAGTACCGTTTTCGTTAGGAACGCTGCTCGCAGTACTGCTATATCCTCTAGTTTCCAATGCTAGTGTGTCGTTTACCGCCTTTGCGCTGTTTCTCGGAGCAGCAATGTCGATTACTGCTTTTCCGGTCTTGGCACGTATTATTACTGAGAACAACTTGCAAAGAACACGCTTGGGAACTTTGGCGTTGACTTGTGCTGCAGTAGATGATGTCACTGCTTGGTGCTTGTTGGCAGTGGCGATCGCAGTAGCACGTACAGGTAGTATTATTGGTGCTTTTCCTACCATTATCGCCAGCTTAGTATACATTGGCTTGATGATGACAGTAGGGCGAACTTTCTTGAAACGCCTTGCGACCTACTACCGTCGCACTGGACGCCTCAGCCAATTGGTTCTAGCTTTGATTTACATGGCAGTGGTTGCTTCTGCTCTGATTACCGAACTGATTGGCATTCACCTTATATTTGGAGCGTTTTTACTAGGGGCAGCCATGCCAAAGAATGCAGGTTTAGTGCGGGAAATAGCAATAAAAACAGAAGATTTTGTGCTGATATTTCTGCTACCAGTGTTCTTTGCTTATAGTGGTTTGCGGACGGAAATTGGTTTGCTGAATAAGCCTGAATTATGGGCACTGTGCTTAGCTGTGCTCGCAGTGGCAATCATAGGTAAATACGTTGGCACTTATGTAGCAGCACGTATCAGTGGTATAGAGAAGCGAGAAGCCTCAGCACTAGGTTGGTTGATGAATACTCGCGGCTTAACTGAGCTGATTGTGCTGAATATTGGTCTGAGTCTTGGAGTCATTTCGCCGCTACTATTTACCATGCTGGTGATTATGGCATTAGTCACAACATTTATGACTTCGCCACTGTTAGAGCGAACTTATCCGAAAAAGCTCATCAAGTTGGATGTGGTTGACCAAGAACCAGAAGAAATAAAAGCAGACACCCCTGATGGTGAAGATTTTTACAATCGTCCTTACCGAATTTTGGTTCCAGTCGCAAATCCCAATAGCCAAAAAGGTTTGGTGCAGTTGGCTGCTGCGATCGCTATCAACTATCAACAACCCGCCGTTGTTTACCCACTCAGTTTGATTGAATTCCAAGAAGATTATGCTTTTGAAAATACCCCACAAGAAGCAAATAAAGTCATTGCACAGCGTCGCCAACAGCTAGAAGAATTGATTTCACGTCTAGAACCATTAGAAGCACGCTCGTATATGCATCCTATTGTTTGCACATCGAGCAATGTTGCACGAGAAACAGCACGGATTGCCTTACTTGAACAAGCGAACTTAGTTTTAGTAGGATGGCATCGTCCAGCTTTTAGTAAGAATCGCTTAGGTGGACGAGTGGGTCAAATTCTCACCAATGCACCAGTGGATGTGGCGGTGTTTATAGATCGAGGACAAGAGCGTTTAGAAAGGTTGTTGGTTCCTTATTCCGCAAACATTCATGACGATTTAGCATTGATACTTGCTTTGAGATTGCTAATAAATCGTGATACTTGCCGATTACTGGTTTTACAGGTTGTGGCAGAGAATCAAGTCAAAAATGAACACAGTTACGAGCTTGACACTGTAATGGAGCAATTGCCTCAAAGTGTGCGCGATCGCATTGATATCAAAATAGTCGAAGCCATAGAGCCAATTCAAGCTGTAGTCGCAGCCTCTGAAACTGTTGATCTGACTATTGCTGGTACAAGCCGCGCTTGGGGTATCGAACGTCAAACCTTGGGAAGATACACAGATCAACTAGCTATTGAGTGTCGCTCCTCACTGCTGATTACTCGTCGCCACAGTCAAATTAGCTCTCATATTACTTCTGTTCTCGTTAACGAGAAATTAGAGGTAAAACGTTAGATGAATAGTGAAGAATGCTGAATGATTAATTGGAAAAATATAAAGTTTATTCTGACATCATTCGGTATTCATCATTCTCCTCTGTTCCCTATCACCCCTTATCTTTATAACCATGAGTCATTTCAACTTCAAATCTCTCACTTTCTATGGTGTGGCAATAAGTTCAGTACTGCTTTTGTTTAAAGTTGTAACGGCTTATGGAGAAAACAGCATCAAAGCGCCGCCAGCAATTAACAGCAACTATCGCCTCGTGTTGAGTGAAAAGTTGCCTGTCTGCGAAAAATCAGATTTTCTACTCTTAAATCTTCAGCAATCAGGAATTTACTTGAATGGTTTTTTACTGCCAGCTAACTCCACTAAAACTTCAGCACTATCTGAAAAACATTCTCTGGCGGGGAAACTTCAGAATCAACAGTTGAGTTTATCGGGAGAAGTTACGAGGCACATCCTATGTAATACTCCAAATTCTCAAACACAAGCAAACATTATCCCAGTTAAAATACAAATCAAATTAGCTGAGAAAGGAGATTTAATAGGCAAAATAAGTGTGAGCGATAGTTCCAAAACTATTGGATTGACAGCAACACCACAAAAAACTAACGAACAATCTGAGCAGCCAAAGAATCATTGAACAGCTCCTAACCCCATGTTTGAGCGTGCTACCATTTGACCAATGATTCCTTGATGGTACAAGCTGCCAGATTGATCCGTGGAATCAATTCTTTAATCCAAAATCCAAAATTTCCAAGCCCTCGGCTTGATCCGTGGGGTCAATCCAAAATCCATAAGTTAAGATCCAAAATTGTCTGACACCTTTGGTAGAAGCGGGTAGTATAGCAGTTGCCAGGTAGATTAGGACGTGAACTAATGAGAAAATACGGACAGCACGAGACAATCACACGCCTATTAAGAGTTCCCTGTTCCCTGTTCCCTGTTCCCTGTTCCCTGTTCCCTGCTATAAAAAAAACAGTTGTCATGGACAATTGTGGATAAATTATGTGGAGTCGTGAGGAGTATGAACAAGGAATTAAAGAATAAACAATTTTTCCGGTTCTGCAAGTATCTGTTTCGCGTTAGCTTGTTTGCCTTGTGTACAGGTGTGCTTTACAGCAAGCCCCTTAGCGTCTATGGTTTTGATGTGGGCAATAGTAGTAGCGTAGCGCCATTAGCAAGGCTTGAGGATTGGCGCTTTTACCCAGAGGCGTCACAACTAGAAATTTCCCTCTCAGCAGCTGCACAACCTCGATACTTTTACCTCGCCCAACCGCCACGCATTGTTATAGATTTGCCTGGTACTAAATTAGGCAAAATTCCTACCAAACAAAATTTCTATGGAGCCATCCGAAGCATTCGCGTTTCCCAACTCAACGCAGATGTCACTCGTATTGTTATGGATTTAGCACCAGGAATCCTCATCGCTCCAACAAGAGTGCAACTGCAACCCGTTTCTAGAGAAAATCCCACCCGTTGGGTATTACGTCCTTTGGTTGTCAGTAACGGTACCTCTTTACCTGGGAATTTTTCATCTACAACTATTTCCCCACCGCTACCAAGCAACACACCTGATATCTATAATCCCCCACAATCGCCAGGCAACCTACCACCTAGCATATACAATAATCCCCCACAACCGCCAGGCAACTTACCACCTAGCATATACAATAATCCCCCACAACTACCAGGCAACTTACCACCTAGCGTATACAATAATCCCCCACAGCCATTTAGTAACTCACCAGTGGGTGTCTATAATCCTCCACAACCACCAAGCAACTTACCACCTGCAACGTATAACAATCTCCCACAACTTCCTGGCAACCCACCATCAACTACCTATAATCAACAACAAGTACCTGATTTCAGTGTACCGCCACCATTAACAACTCTACCTACAAATAACTTTTCAAGCGCACCATCTGTCCAAGTACCGCCTCTGACCCCGAACAACTCCTCTCAACTCCCTGGTTCTAGTTTTAGCCCACCCTCTTTGCCATATCAAGGCAGTTATACGAACAACAGCGCTCCTTCTTTGGGTACGTCGAATTTTCCAATCCCAAATCTCCCCACTGGTTCACGCAGTTCTCCCAACTCTAAAGTAATTGAGTTTGGTGAACCGTTTCCCAACTCTTCAAGATAAAGAGCACACAAAAGTAAAGAAGAACGAGAAAAGAAAGAACAAAGTAATTCTTTTTTCTTCCTTTTCTTGTCTTCGTTCTTTTCTAGAATCTTTCTGTTTCGATTCCTGGGGCTGTTGCTCCTGGTTGGTTAATGAAGAAGTTTTTCGCATCATCGTTCTCGTAAGTGCAGCTAATGTCAGGTTTGTCACCGTTCAAGTCACCCGCGTAGGCAAAGTTGTTCAAACGATTTTTGCATTCTCTGAGCTGCTGTGATGTCACCAGCTTCTTTTGTTCTAAAATTGTCATGTTACTCGAACGCAGAACACATCCAGGACGCATACTGGGCTGAGCAATGTAGACTTTAAAAGGGTTGAGAGTCACAAACAGTCTGGTATCCATCACCATAGCGCTGGCTCCATACTGCACACAAATATCAGCATTCGGTGCTTTGGTATCAATAAATTCTCGGCTAGCTACGTTTGACGTACTAAACGTAGCCGTGGAGCTAAAAGCAATACCAATCCCAATACCTAAAACAAACACCCCTCCCAAAATAGCCATCGTGGTGAAATTAAACATCGGGGATTGGAAGATAGAAGGTTTAGGAGTCGTAACTGTTCTACCAGTAGATTTTCGTCTCATTGTCGCTTAGTCAACTTTACGCTTTGGACAGTAGGGAGTGAATTCAATAGCTCCCCTTATTTCAGTATGCCGATTCTTGAGTCTCATTGTCTGAAACTTTTTCTTTGAAGTTCCTACCATCCAACAAATTCAGCAAATCCGCTAAACATGCAGGTTTAATTTGAAGTATTTTTTGTTTTTGATTTTCATTTCGATCTATGAGGGCTTTTTACTACCTTTGGTAGTAAAGGTGTCAAGAAATGTTAACTTAAAATTTAAGAAAATATTAATACATTCAGTACAAATAAAGTGGTACACCTACAATCGCGGTCCTTTGGCAAGAGTTTCAAAATCTCACAATTTCAAACTCTCATACGGGATAGTCTCACTATCTTCTGGGGAGATTGGCTAGAGTTGCGTACAAAACTTGTACAAATTATTTCCTCAGGATTAATCTCTCCATTGATATACATTCTAGCTTTTGGCTTTGGTTTGGGTAGCTCTATCAAACCTGGTTCAGGACTCAGTGGTGACTATAATAACTATTTAGAATTTATTTTGCCAGGAATGGTAGCACTGTCGTCTATGACAGTCAGCTTTGTCGGGACAACTTTCTCCATCTGTGGAGATAGACTCTTTACCAAAAACTTCGAGGAATTGTTACTCGTCCCCGTGCATCCCCTAGCGCTGCATATAGGAAAAATGCTGGCGGGCGTGACACGAGGGTTGATGACTTCACTGGGTGTTATTTTAGTAGCGCTGGTGTTTACTCGAAACTGGAATTTTCTCAATCCATTGTTTCTGCTGATATTGGTATTGAGTTGTGCAGTTTTTGCTGGTTTGGGAGTCATTGTAGGGTTAACGGTAAAATCCCTTGAATCAGTCGGACTTTACAACAACTTTATTATTATCCCCATGTCGTTCTTAGGAGCAACGTTTTTTGATCCAGGTACATTACCTACAGCCTTAAAATTCGTAGTTTACTTGTTACCCCTGACTTACGCCAGCATTGGACTACGTGCAGCGGCTTGTTTGCCATTGTCTCAGTTTCCTTGGTATTGCTTGCCAATTTTACTTGTGATGGCGATCGCCCTTTCCCTATGGGGTGCTTACGTATTTTCTCATCAACAGGATTAAGACTTGGCAGGGGACAGAGATGGTTTGTTCTCTGTCCCCTGTTGGTTGTCTTAACTAGCTAGAAGCGTCTTTTGCAAAGGCGTCCAACGGAAGGCGCGATCGCCACCCCTCTCAATCACCACTTTCACTCGTGGTTCCAAGCTGGGTAAGGCCGCTAAAAACTCAACTTCTTGATCGCAAAGAATTTGCCCTTCGATGATCCACAACACCAAGCCCTTTGATTTGGGTGGGAGGTGTTCGAGTTGAGAGCTAACAATCGGCGGCACATAGTAAACATAACCTACTGCCGCACCAGTGCTAGTACTTTTTTTCCCAAGATGAGGAGGTCTAACACCATGAACTGTTGTGAGATAGGCAGCTATATCGCCTAATCCCTTTGCACTCAGATCGAGAGTGACATAACCTGCTGCACGCAGTCGGCGTCTGTACCGACCTTCAAAACCTCCTTCTAGAGGTACGTAAACACCAAGAGCGCCAAATTTCTCCAGATCTCGAATTAAAGCGTTGCCAGTGGTAATTAGTGCCATAAGTTGATTTTTGTTCTATCCCACTTCGATATTTCTATTATTATTGTTTGTTAAGCATATAGATTAAGTTCTACAAATTAACTTATATTTGTTTTCGCTCAAGCTCTGTAAGCATGAAGCGACTTGAAGCTGTTACTGATAGTTACTCCCATGAGCTTCATAAATGTGTTTCGTAGCAGCAAGCTCAAAGGATTATCCAATTCACCCATTTTCCCCGCCCGCAAGGACTGCTCAACGATTAACTTTGTGCGAGGAAACCGCTGTGACTCATACTGTTGGAAAGCAGTTATTGGATCAGCTTGCTCCCTTAGACACTTAGCCACTACAAAAGCATCCTCTAATGCTGTACATGCTCCCTGTCCCATAGTTGGTAGCATTGGATGTGCGGCATCACCCAGTAGCGTAACATTTTGCTTGCTCCAAGGTTGAGTCGGAGCGCGATCATACAAATCTGTTGTCAGAATATTGGCTTCATCCGTTGCTAGAATTAATTCAGGAACCGACGCAAACCAATCTTGAAACATGGTTTCAAGTTCTTTTTTGTGACCACTTGGTGCATCTGGCTGTGCTAAAGGTGCTCTTGCGGCTGCATACCAATACATCCGTTCCTTACCCAGCATCATAAAGCCGAAGCTTTTACCACGCCCTAAGAACTCCTGAATGTAGCCAGGACGATATCCTCCAGGAATATAATCTGTTAGACCACGCCAGGTTTTAAAATTACGATAGATGGGTGGTTGTTCACCCAACAGAGCAGCTCGTACTCGCGATCGCAAACCATCAGCCCCAATCAAAGCATCCCCCTCAACACTTAAGCCGGAACTAAAGTGAGCGCGAATCTTTTCTTCTTGTTGCTCCAATCGCTTGAAAGTTTGCTCTAAAACAAATTTTTCCTGTACATTACGCCACAATAGCTGATGTAATTCCGCTCTATGAATACCAATAACGGGTAACTCGAAGCCATCAACGGCTATATTGACTAATTCCTTACCGCTTTGAGAATTGAATTGATAATTTGTTGTGAGATAACCAACGTGGATCGCGTCCTCCAATAAGTCTAAATTTCTTAAGATATGTGTGGCATTTGCCCAAAGTGCAATACCAGCCCCTACCTCCTGCAATTCCTTTGTTCGCTCATAGACAACTGGTTCCAAACCAGCCCTATGCAAAGCAAGTGCAGTTGCAGCACCGCCAATTCCGCCGCCGATAATGATGATCTTCTTAGCTGTTTGCATTTTTACTACTATACAGAACTTATCCAAACTTAAGTCAAAACGTAAGTCAAAAACACTCAATTGCTGGTCTTTAATAGCATGTGTGACAATTGAAATAATTTCTACATCAACTTGTTTGTAGTGTTTATGGAATCTGTGACACTGACAGCTGTTGTTACTGCGATCGCTTCCATCCTTTCGACACTTCCGAGTGAAGCAGTTGAGAAAATAGGCGAAAATATTGATGATTCTGTGTGGGTGCTACGTGGCAAGTTAGTAGAGAAACTCCGCCAGAAGAATAAGTTAGTATCGCTTACCGGATCTGTAGAGGGAAATGAACCGCAACAATTACAACAATTAGATTATGGTCAAGGAGTACTGGAACTGAAAGCAGCAGCGGACACAGATCCAGAAATTGCTCAAGTAGTTGTGGAAATTGAAGCAGCAGCTCGCACTTTAGATTTTTCTTATCCACAACAGGTAGAGAAATTTATTCACAAATGGTTTGCTGCTATTCCCAAAACGGGGGAACAGTTATGCACTGCGTTGAAAGAACCAGGTAAAGAGCGAATTCAGGATTTGGTGAAAAATCCTCTGCTGTTGACGCTGCTGTGCTTGAATTGGCAATCGGGAGATGGCAAATTACCGGATACTCAAGCCGGACTCTATCAGCAATTGGTTGATAATTTCTATAAGTGGAGAAGAGCCGAATTTGCTACAAACGATCACCAGCGTCAGCAACTCAATGTCAAATTAGGGGAATTAGCTAAAGCAGCAATAGACAAAGAAACAATCCGTTTTCGCTTACAGCAAGATTTTGTTAGTGACTTCTTGGGAGATGCTGATGATGAAAATTCGCTGTTGAAATTGGCACTAAATCTCGGTTGGTTGAACTGTGTAGGGATAGATACAGATAGAAAACCTGTTTACGCTTTCTTTCATACCTCATTTCAAGAGTATTTTGCTGCTAAAGCAATTGATGATTGGCATTTCTTTCTCAACCACATTCTCTATCATCCAAGTCTTGGAACTTATCGGATTTTTGAACCGCAATGGAAGCAAACAATATTACTTTGGTTAGGGCGACCAGAAGAAAATCTCAAACAGCAAAAGCAACAATTTATCAATGCTTTAGTCAACTTTAAAGACGGAATTGGTAAGTGGAATAAATACTACGATAAAGGATTTTATGAATATCGCGCCTATATTTTAGCTGCCGCAGGAATTGCTGAGTTTAGGAGTTATTCTAGAGCCGATAGGATAGTAGCACAAATTGTCAAGTGGGTTTTTGGTGAGGCCGATTTGATTGGGGAAGAAGCTAAGTTAGTACTGCAACACACAGACCGTACAAAAGTGATCGCAGCTTTGGTGCAACTGCTGCAATCAAATCGTCTGAATGACTACACTCGTATCCAGGTAGCATCTAGCTTAGGTAAAATCGCTCCTGGCAATGAAAATGCGATCGCTGCCTTGGTGCAACTGCTGCCATTAAATAGTTTATATACCACCTACGCACGTTATACAGAGATAGCAAAAAGCTTAGGGGAAATTGGCACAGGCAATGAAATCGCGATCTCCGCCTTAGTGCAAATGCTGCTATCAACTAATATATCTGATATAGGTGATTATGAAGCTTGTAAGCTGGCAGCAGAAAGCTTAGGGCAAATTGGTACAGGTAATGAAATTGCGATCACCGCCTTGCTGCAACTGCTGCAATCACCTAATTTGAAATGGTACAACTTCACCCGTTGGCAGGCAGCAGAAAGCTTAGAGAAAATCGTCACAGCCAATGAAAATGTTATCGTAGCCTTAGTGCAACTCTTGCAATCAAATGGTGTGGATGAGAACACTCGTAACTGGGCAGCAAAAAGCTTAGGGAAAATCGGCACAGGCAATGAAAATGCGATCGCCGCTTTGGTAAAACTGCTGCAATCAACTAATGTGGCTGACCACACCCGTAGGCTGGCAGCAGAAAGCTTAGGTAAAATCGGCACAGGCAATAAAGTTGCGATCGCCGCCTTAGTGCAACAGCTGCAATCAACTGATGTGGATGACTACACTTGTGAATTAGCAGCATCTAGCTTAGGGAAAATCGACCCTGGCAATGAAATTGCGATCGCCGCTTTGGTAAAACTGCTGCAATCAACTAATGTGGGTGACCACGCCCGTAGGCTGGCAGCAGAAAGCTTAGGGGAAATTGACCCTGGCAATGAGATTGCGATTGCTGCCTTAGTGCAACTGCTGGTATCAAATGATGTGAAGGCCTGGACTTATACGGAGATAGCAGAAAGTTTAAGAAAAATCGACCCTGGCAATGAAAATGTGATAACAGCCCTGGTACAACTCCTGCAATCAAATGATCTGGATGATTTCACCCGTAGGCTGGCAGCATACAGCTTAGGGAAAATTGACCCTGGCAATGAAATTGCGATTGCCGCTTTAGTGCAACAGGTACAATCAACTGATGTGGATGACTACACCTGTGAATTAGCAGCATATAGCTTAGGGATAATCGGCACAGGCAATGAAAATGCGATCGCCGCTTTGGTACAACTGCTGCAATCAACTAATCTGTCTCAGGACACCCGTGGTGAGGCAGCAGAAAGCTTAAAGAAAATCGGCACAGGCAATGAAAATGCAATCGTAGCCTTGGTGCAATTGCTGCTATCAACTAATGTTGATCATTTTGCCCGTATGTTGGCAGTGCAAAGCTTAGGGAAAATCGGCACAGGAAATGTAATTGCGATCACTGCCTTGGTGCAAGTGCTGCTATCAACTCAACTGCTGCTATCAACTAATGTGGGTGAGGGTCTTCTTAGACAAGCAGCAGAAAGTTTAGGGGAAATTGGTACAGGCAATGAAAATGCGATCGCTGCCTTGGTGCAACTGCTGCAATCAAGTAATACTAATATGGATGACTACAACTACACCCGTATCCAGGTAGCAAATAGCTTAATAAAAATTCTACAGGATAATAAGCATCGCTTTGCGGTAGTCAAAACTTTAAGTGGTTATAATTGCTACGGTGTCTTTTGGGAATGCGCCCAGAATATGCCTTACCCCGATTTCTATCGAGCTTGGCATCACTCCAAGTTTGCTACTGGTGTGGTGCAAGGGTTAAAGGAAATCTTCTTCACAAGAATAATTTAAATACTTTTGCAGCAGCGACGTTACAAATAAAGTTCTTGTAGTAACGATAACTTGTCCATTCGTTACTAACCCAGAAGCGTCGTAATCCCCAAATTTAGAATTGCTGAACACTCAACAAATTAGTAGACAAATATAATATAGATAAGCTATATTATTAGATTGTGACCATCCATTAAAATAAGTTACTGTCTGACTGCTAATTGTCACTAGTATTAGCATCAAAAATTGATGACTAAATCCCGTCTGGGATAAACTAGTAAAAATTGATGAAAGACTGGTAGACTAGATAAACTGCAAAGACAAATTAGGAGTGGTTGGTAAAAAATCAATGCCAACCTTAAGAATAAACTGCATTCACTCCTGAACCTCAAAATAATGAGGTAAAATCTTGAATAGTTCAAATGACTGTTTAAGGTTGTTAATGAAGTAGGAGCCGAGCAGTCATGTTGGTTTGTAGCATTGTATAAATCTCAGCCAACGGATACTGGGCAGGTCGCTGCCTAAGTCCTACTACAACAAAGAACGTGCCAGAGCAATGGCTGTTGATAAAGGCATTGCCGCACAAAGCGCAAAGCAACATAAGCCTTGCACAAAGTTCAAGAGTTATTCCTGAGAAAAAGGAAGATCTTTTGGCTGTTCTGGTGACGAATACAAGGTAAACAAGTTCATCAAATACTATGGACTCTTGGTGAAGACCCAAAGAAGTTGTAACTGTGAGTACCTAAGCAGTTCGACATCAATAGGTCTGTCCAAAAAATGGGAAGTCGTCCTGAAGGGCGTTCACAAGCTCTGTCCTTAAAAATCTGATGGCAACAAAAAGAAAATAAGTAAGGAGATCCAGTAACTGTGTCTGTAGGTATTATCGGCACCAAACTGGGTATGACCCAAGTCTTTGACGAGGCAGGAGTCGCGATTCCTGTGACCGTCATTCAGGCGGGACCATGCACCATTACCCAGGTAAAAACAAAACAGACCGACGGTTACTCCGCCATCCAAGTAGGTTATGGCGAGGTTAAGCCAAAGGCGCTGAACAAACCATTGTTGGGACATCTTGCCAAATCATCAGCCCCAGCATTGCGTCACTTGCAGGAGTATCGCATAGATAACGAAAGCGAATATACCCTAGGTCAACAAATTAAAGCTGATATTTTTAGTCCAGGTCAAACCGTAGACGTGATCGGCACAAGTATTGGTCGCGGTTTTGCAGGTAACCAAAAACGTAACAACTTCGGTCGAGGACCGATGTCGCACGGTTCAAAAAACCATAGAGCACCAGGTTCAATTGGTGCTGGTACAACTCCCGGTCGTGTTTATCCAGGTAAGCGGATGGCAGGACGTTTGGGTGGTAGCCGCGTCACAATCCGCCAACTAACTGTGGTACGAGTAGACCCAGAGCGCAACTTAATACTTATCAAGGGAAGTGTTCCTGGTAAGCCAGGTAATTTAGTAGATATTGTCCCGGCAATTGTAGTTGGTAAAAAGTCGTAACTCATTAGTCATTTAACTCTGGACTAATGACTAATAACTAATGACTAATGACTAAGGATTAAAAATGTTTGAGTGTGTAGTCAAAAATTGGCAAGGAGAACAAGTCGGGCAAAAAACGTTCGACTTCAAGGTTGCCAAAGAAGAAACGGCATCTCATGTCGTGCATCGAGCTTTGGTAAGACAAATGACCAATGCTCGTCAAGGAACAGCTAGTACCAAAACCCGTTCTGAAGTCAGAGGTGGCGGTCGCAAACCTTGGCGACAAAAAGGGACTGGTCGTGCGCGTGCTGGTTCTATTCGTTCACCTTTGTGGCGTGGTGGTGGTGTCATATTTGGACCAAAACCGCGAGAGTATAACCTCAAGATGAACCGCAAAGAGCGGCGTTTAGCTTTGCGAACAGCTTTTGCCAGTCGAATTGACGATTTGATTGTGGTGGAAGAATTTAGCGAGCAAATCCAGCGTCCCAAGACTAAGGAATTAGTGGGAGCGATCGCCCGTTGGGGTTCAGAACCAGAAAACAAAACCTTATTAATCTTGTCCGAACGTACAGACAACGTCTTTTTATCAGCTCGTAACGTCGCAAATCTAAAACTGCTTGGATCTGACCAGTTAAATGTTTACGATTTGCTGCACGCCGACAAGATTGTAGTTACAGCATCAGCCCTAGAAAAAATTCAGGAGGTCTACAGTGACTAGATTTGACCCCCGGAACCTTCCTGACCTTGTGCGTCGCCCAATACTAACTGAAAAAGCGACCGTACTCATGGAGCAAAACAAATACACTTTTGAAGTGACTCCAAAGGCAACAAAGCCACAAATTAGAGCGGCGATAGAAGATTTATTTGAAGTAAAAGTTGAAAAAGTCAACACCACAAGACCACCACGCAAAAAAAAGCGTGTTGGAAAATTTCTTGGTTACAAGCCCCAATATAAGAAAGCCATTGTTACAGTGGCGTCTGGGGATGTAGATAAGATTAGACAAGTTCTATTCCCAGAGGTTTAAAAAAATGGGTACTCGTTCTTATCGCCCTTACACCCCCAGTACTCGCCAAGTTACGATTTCTGACTTCTCGGAAATTACCAAAACCGAGCCAGAAAAATCGCTTACCGTATCGAAGCATCGCGCCAAAGGTAGAAATAATCAAGGACGGATTACTGTTCGCCATAGAGGTGGTGGACACAAACGTCTGTATCGCATTATCGACTTCAAAAGAGATAAGCGTGAGATTCCGGCCATTGTGACAGCTATTGAATACGACCCTAACCGCAACGCGCGGATTGCCCTTGTGCAATACGAAGACGGTGAAAAGCGTTACATTCTTCAATCCAACGGTTTAAAAGTAGGGACAACAGTTATTGCCGGCCCAAATTCTCCGATCGAAAATGGCAATGCTTTACCTCTATCTAACATTCCCTTGGGAACCAGCGTTCACAACGTGGAATTGAAACCGGGTAAAGGCGGTCAAATCGTTCGCTCAGCTGGTGCGACTGCTCAAGTTGTGGCAAAAGAAGGTAGTTACGTAACACTCAAGTTGCCTTCTGGAGAAGTCCGGATGATCCGTCGTGAGTGCTATGCCACCATCGGACAAGTCGGTAATCTTGATGCCAGAAACCTGAGCGCAGGTAAAGCTGGTAGAACTCGCTGGAAAGGTCGCCGTCCTCAAGTCAGAGGTAGTGTGATGAACCCAGTTGACCACCCACACGGTGGTGGTGAAGGTAGGGCACCTATCGGCAGACCAGGACCTGTCACACCTTGGGGTAAACCTGCTTTAGGTTTGAAGACACGCAAACCCAAGAAAGCCAGTAGCAAGTTTATTGTGCGCCGTCGCCGCAAATCTTCTAAGCGCGGTCGTGGCGGTCGTGAATCTTAATCAGTACCGAGTGTTGAGTCAATAGAACTCTTTGACTCAGCACTCCACACTTAGAACGAAAACTCATTCCTTAACACTTCTTTACTCAAAGCTAACTAGTTATGGGTCGCTCTCTTAAAAAAGGTCCTTTTGTTGCGGATCATCTCCTAACAAAAATTGAAAGGCTCAATGACGCCAATAAAAAGGAAGTTATTAAAACTTGGTCACGGGCTTCGACAATTTTGCCCCTCATGGTAGGTCATACCATCGCAGTTCATAACGGACGCCAACACGTTCCCATTTTCATCAGTGACCAGATGGTAGGACATAAACTGGGTGAGTTCGCACCCACGCGCACTTATAAGGGTCACGCCAGAAGTGACAAAAAAGCAGGTAGATAGTTATCAGTTATTAGGAGGCACTGCGTTGGGCGGGTTCCCCGACTTGAAGCATGTGCCGTTCACTAGTGGCTTAGTAGATGACTAATGACTAATGACTAATCACTAATGACTAAGACGGAGAAAACTATGGCAACAGACACGACTGAAGTAAAAGCGATAGCCCGTTATGTACGTATGTCACCCTATAAAGTGCGTCGCGTACTTGACCAAATAAGAGGGCGGTCATACAGAGAAGCGCTCATTCTCCTAGAATTCATGCCCTATCGCTCCTGCGAGCCAGTATTGAAGGTTCTCAGAAGCGCCGCAGCCAATGCTGAACACAACGCTGGGCTAGACAGAACAGAGCTTGTGATTACTCAAGCTTACGCTGATCAAGGTCCGGTGCTCAAACGGTTCCAACCAAGGGCGCAAGGTCGTGCTTACCAAATTCGCAAGCCGACGTGTCATATTACTGTAGCTGTCGCTGCTGAACCCGCCGCAGCTAAATAAAGAAAAAATAGCGTACAGGTACACGAGAAGAATTTTTGTTTAGAGGAAGCATTTGTGGGACAGAAGATACATCCAGTAGGTTTTCGCTTGGGAGTCACCCAAGAGCATCAATCCCGATGGTTTGCTGATCCTAGCCGCTATCCAGAACTTTTACAAGAAGACCACAAACTTCGTCAGTATATAGAACAAAAACTGGGTAGATACGCACAAAACAACGCTGGAATTTCTGAGGTGCGGATTGATCGTAAAGCAGATCAAATTGATTTAGAAGTACGTACAGCTCGACCCGGCGTTGTCGTAGGTCGAGGCGGACAAGGTATTGAATCTCTACGCACTGGTCTCCAGCAATTGTTGGGAAGCAATCGCCAAATTCGCATTAACGTTGTTGAAGTCCAACGAGTTGATGCTGATGCTTACCTCATTTCTGAATACATCGCTCAACAACTGGAACGCCGCGTTTCCTTCCGGCGGGTAGTACGCCAAGCCATTCAACGTGCCCAACGCGCTGGCGTACAAGGAATCAAAATTCAAGTCAGTGGACGGCTCAACGGCGCAGAAATTGCCCGGACAGAGTCGAGTCGTGAAGGTAGTGTTCCTTTACACACCTTACGGGCTGACATTGATTACGCATACTGTACAGCAAAAACTGTTTACGGAATTCTCGGGATTAAAGTGTGGGTGTTTAAAGGAGAAATTATTCCAGGACAGGAACAAACTCCTCCCCCAGCAACAAATCGCGGCGATCGCGACCGTGATCGTGACCGCGATCGCCCCCCATCTCGCCGTCAACAACGCCGTCGCCAGCAATTTGAAGACCGCTCAAATGAAGGATAGTTATTAGTCATTAGCTTTTGACTTGTTACCTTCACTTTTGACTTTTAACTTTTGACACATCATGCTAAGTCCAAGAAGAACGAAATTCCGCAAACAACAGCGCGGACGGATGAATGGTCTAGCCCATCGGGGTAGCGACCTGAACTTTGGGGATTTTGCTTTGCAAGCTTTAGAACCCTGCTGGATCACCTCTCGTCAAATTGAGGCTTCTCGTCGAGCAATGACTCGTTACATCCGCCGGGGTGGTAAAATCTGGATTCGGATTTTTCCTGATAAACCAGTGACAATGCGTCCAGCAGAAACCCGGATGGGTTCCGGTAAGGGTTCACCTGAGTTCTGGGTAGC
>NZ_QMEB01000004.1:16856-25150 GCF_012912135.1 Brasilonema bromeliae SPC951
CGTCAAACCAGGACGAATTTTATTTGAAATTGCAGGCGTTTCCGAAGAAATTGCTCGCGAAGCAATGCGTTTGGCTGCTTTCAAATTACCCATCAAAACTAAGTTCATTGCGCGCTCACAAGAGCAATCACAGGTGTAGGTTATGCCTCTTCCCAAAATTTCAGAAGCAAGAGTTTTAACTGACGAACAACTAGGGCAGGAGATTATCGCTGTCAAAAAGCAACTCTTTCAGTTGCGCTTGCAACAAGCAACCAGACAGCTAGACAAACCCCATCTGTTTAGACACGCTCGCCACCGTCTGGCTCAACTAATGACTGTAGAAGCAGAGCGCAAACGCGCTTTATCAAGTCAACCCGCGAAAGAAACAGAGTAGGAGATTATGGCAGTAAAAGAACGAGTTGGCTTGGTCGTAAGCGACAAAATGCAAAAAACGGTGGTAGTCGCCATCGAAAACCGCGCACCTCATCCAAAATACGGCAAAATTGTCGTAAACACCCAGCGCTATAAGGTGCACGATGAAGACAATCAGTGCAAAATAGGCGATCGCGTTCGCATTCAGGAAACGCGACCCCTGAGTAAAACTAAGCGCTGGAAAGTCACAGAAATCCTGACTACCAAAAATAGCTAAACCATATAGTTATTAAGTAGTTAACAAGACACAAAGGGAAAACGATTGTGATTCAGCCCCAAACTTACCTTAATGTTGCAGATAATAGCGGTGCCCGTAAACTCATGTGCATCCGCGTATTAGGAGCAGGTAACCGTCGTTACGGCTTCATAGGCGATCGAATCATCGCTGTTGTTAAAGACGCTCAGCCGAACATGGCTGTGAAAAAGTCTGATGTTGTAGAAGCAGTCATTGTCCGCACCCGTCATAATACCCATCGAGATAGCGGTATGAGTATTCGTTTTGACGATAATGCCGCAGTGATCATCAACAAAGATGGTAACCCCAAAGGAACACGGGTTTTCGGACCAGTAGCACGAGAACTACGTGATAAAAACTTTACTAAAATTGTTTCTCTGGCTCCGGAGGTGCTGTAATGGCAAACAAAAAGAAAGATCAACCTAGATTTTTCAAAATGCACGTCAAAACCGGGGATACCGTGCAAGTAATTGCTGGAAAAGATAAAGGCAAAGTTGGAGAAATTATCAAAGCAATTCCCCAAGAAAGTAAAGTGCTTGTCAAAGGTGTAAATATCAAAACCAAGCACGTCAAACCTCAGCAAGAAGGTGAATCTGGGCGTATTGTGACTCAGGAATATCCAATCCACAGTTCCAACGTCATGCTCTATTCCACCAAGCAAAATGTTGCCAGTCGCATCTCCTACACTTTCACTGCAGAAGGTAAGAAAGTTAGGATGCTAAAGAAAACTGGTGAAATCATAGACAAATAGTGACAAGCTGCGGTGGACAAGTCTGGCGGCATAAAAGAGTCAATGTTTGGCTAAAGTTTCCCGACTTGTAAACGCCCACTAAAAGGCTTCCTCATAGCGTAAGGTAGCACAGCGGCGTTAAGTGGTGAACCCAGAAGATCATTGGTCATTAGTAAAAAAACAAAAGACAATAGACAAAGAGTAAGGACAATAATCCCTGACCAAGACCAGGGATAAAAAGAACAAAAACTATGGCAACAAGACTAAAAACTTTATACCAAGAAACAATTGTCCCCAAACTGATGCAACAGTTTCAGTACACCAACATTCATCAAGTGCCGAAGTTGGTAAAAGTTACTGTTAACCGGGGTTTGGGGGAAGCATCTCAAAATGCGAAAGCGTTGGAAGCGTCTTTGACCGAGATTGCGACAATTACTGGTCAAAAACCAGTTGTGACGCGGGCGAAAAAGGCGATCGCGGGCTTCAAAATTCGTCAAGGTATGCCAGTTGGTATCATGGTCACCTTAAGAAGCGAAAGAATGTATTCCTTTCTTGACCGTCTCATCAATCTGTCACTACCAAGAATCCGGGACTTTCGCGGTATTAGTCCCAAAAGCTTTGATGGTCGCGGCAATTATACTCTAGGTGTCAGAGAGCAACTCATTTTTCCAGAAATTGAGTATGACAGCATTGACCAAATTCGTGGTATGGATATTTCCATTATCACCACAGCAAAGACTGACGAAGAGGGTCGCGCCTTACTTAAAGAAATGGGAATGCCCTTTCGGGATCAATAAGTTCATCTAAAGAGGAAACGATGGCGGTTAACGACACAATTGCAGATATGCTCACGCGCATCCGCAATGCGAATATGGCGCGGCATCAAACAACACAAGTGCCATCCACCAAAATGACTCGTAGCATCGCAAAAGTGCTGCGCGAAGAAGGCTTTATTGGTGAGTTTGAAGAAGCAGGAGAAGGAGTGGCACGCAATTTGGTGATTTCCTTGAAATACAAGGGCAAAAATCGCCAACCCCTCATTACCACCCTTAAGCGGGTGAGTAAACCAGGTTTGCGTGTTTACTCCAATAGAAAAGAACTACCAAGAGTACTAGGCGGTATCGGTATTGCCATTATTTCCACATCTAGTGGCATTATGACTGACCGGGAAGCACGGCGTCAGAACTTGGGTGGTGAAGTACTGTGCTACGTTTGGTAGTCATGAGTCATGAGTCATTGGTCATTTGTCATGAGTAAAGAAAAGACAAATAACAATAGACTTAGGACAAATAACAATAGACTTAGGACAACAAAGTTATGTCTCGAATTGGTAAACGCCCAATTACAGTTCCCGCCAAGGTGGAAGTAAGCATTGATGGCACAAAAGTGCTAGTCAAAGGTCCAAAAGGCGAACTTTCTCGCGATTTGCCTCCTCATGTCATAGTCTCCAAAGAAGGAGAAATATTGCAGGTCAACCGTCGCGATGAATCTCGCACATCCCGCCAAATGCACGGTTTATGCCGGACTTTGGTTGCCAATATGGTTGAAGGAGTTTCCAAAGGATTTCAACGTCGTTTGGAAATTCAAGGGGTTGGCTACCGGGCGCAAGTTCAAGGTCGCAACCTGGTTTTGAACATGGGCTATAGCCATCAAGTGCAAATCGTTCCACCAGAAGGAATTCAATTTGCAGTTGAAAATAATACTAACGTTATTATCAGCGGTTATGACAAAGAAGTGGTAGGCAACACAGCAGCGAAAATTCGTGCTGTGCGCCCACCGGAGCCTTATAAAGGCAAAGGTATTCGTTACGCCGGTGAAATGGTCAGACGTAAAGCTGGTAAGACTGGTGGTAAGGGCAAGAAGTAAAAATGAAACATACTCGTAAAGAATCAAGGGAACGTCGCCGTAGACGCATTCGTGGTAAAGTTGATGGTTCTTCTGACCGTCCACGGTTAGCTATATTTCGCTCTCACCAACATATTTATGCTCAGGTGATTGATGATACTAATCATCACACTTTGGTGGCAGCCTCAACTCTGGAACCAGACTTCAAATCAAAATTAGCTTCAGGCTCAAACTGCCAAGCTTCGGTGGAAGTTGGCAAATTGATTGCAGTTCGCTCATTAGAAAAAGGTATCAGCAAAGTCGTCTTTGACCGAGGTGGCAACCTTTACCACGGACGCGTCAAAGCACTAGCAGAAGCAGCTCGCGAAGCTGGTTTGGATTTTTAAATAAGTCATTGCTCATGAGTCATTATGAGGCAGTGCGGTGGGTAGTCGCCGAGGTCTTGGTGGTTTCCACGCCACTTGCACTCAACGAGGAGACCTCCAAGGGCGCAGTGGCTCCCAAGGAGGAACTGCCGTGCATGGTTACCCGGCATAAAGGAGCCAGTGCGGACGCCACATGCAGCCCGGTGGGAGACCCGAAGTGCAGCAGTGGCTCGTCTTGGGGTCTCCCCAAGTGGAGCACAGCCGCGTCACCTGCCGTTCATTAGTAAAGAAAGACAAATGACCGAGGACAAATGACAATTGGCTTCTAATACGAGGTAATTAAAATGGCAACTGGTCGTCGTAAAGCTAATCGTACAAAAAAAGAAGAGACTACATGGCAAGAGCGGGTTATCCAAATCCGACGGGTGAGTAAAGTCGTAAAAGGAGGTAAAAAACTGAGCTTCCGCGCGATCGTCGTTGTCGGTAATGAACGCGGTCAAGTTGGGGTGGGAGTAGGCAAAGCCTCAGATGTGATTGGTGCTGTGAAAAAAGGCGTCGCTGATGGGAAAAAGCATCTCATTGAAATTCCCATGACCAAATCCAACTCTATCCCCCATCCTATTGATGGAATTGGTGGTGGTGCCAAGGTCATCATGCGACCAGCAGCACCTGGTACTGGAGTAATTGCTGGTGGTGCTGTACGTACAGTACTGGAATTGGCAGGAGTTCGTAATATCCTAGCTAAGCAACTTGGTTCAAACAATCCTCTCAATAATGCCAGAGCTGCAGTTAATGCCCTATCTACCCTGCGAACTTTTGCAGAAGTCGCTGAAGACCGGGGCATTCCTGTTGAAAATCTTTACATTTAAGTCATTTGTCTTAGTCCTTTGTTTTTATAGAAATGACAAAGAATCCTCTGGGTATGCCTTTGGCACGTGTATGTCCTGTAGCGCACTGACACGGCTATGCCCCCAAGTCCTGCGGAAGCTTGCCCCAACAAAGCAGCGTCTGGAGGAAGAGATACGGACACCCTACGCGAATGACAAACGCCACTTGCTTTATGGCTGCTAGACCATGCACAGCAGTCCAGTTATTGGGCAAACCTCAAGGGCACACTGCCTCCCTAAACTTCTTAAGGTATGCGCACATACACTTTGCGCTTACGCCAGTCACCAAGGCGCACCGAAAAACTTGGACTGCAGTGCTGGACTCATTACGGCAGTGGCTCACAAATGATAAATGATTAAATTTTACACAAGGTTTTTTTTATGAGACTAACCGATGTTCGTCCTCAAAAAGGCTCTAAGAAACGTCCCCGTCGTTTAGGTAGGGGTGTTTCTGCCGGTCAAGGTGCTAGTGCTGGTAAGGGTATGCGTGGTCAAAAAGCCCGTTCAGGCGGCAGTACACGACCCGGTTTTGAAGGTGGTCAACAGCCATTGTACCGCCGCATACCTAAGTTAAAGGGCTTCCCTCTGGTTAATCCTAAGAAGTACACTACGATTAATGTAGAAAAGCTAGCCTCCCTCCCTGCAAATACAGAAGTCACACTCACCTCGTTAAAAGAAGCAGGTATCCTTACTGCTAGTCGGGGACCTTTGAAGATTTTAGGGGATGGGGAATTGAGCGTTCCCCTCAAGGTGCAAGCGGCAGCTTTTACAGGTACAGCTCGTAGCAAAATTGAGGCAGCTGGTGGGAGTTGCGAAGTTTTAGAGTGAGTCACAAAGCACGCACCTACGACAAGCCTACCCCAGACTCGTGCTTCACTATACTCGCAAGGTAGCCCTCTATGATCAGTCGAGACAAAGCCCCAACGGCTCAAGAAACTTTTATGCAGATGGCGCAAGCAGCAGGTCTGCGAGGTCGGCTGCTTGTGACCCTAGGTATTTTAATGTTGATTCGTCTGGGCATACATTTGCCCATACCAGGTATTAATCGAGATGAATTTGCCAGAACCCTTCAAAATAATAACCAGGTATTAAGCTTTTTGGACATCTTTTCCGGAGGTGGACTTTCTGCTTTAGGAGTCTTTGCCTTAGGTATTTTGCCATACATCAACGCCTCGATTATCATCCAATTGCTCACCGCTGCCATCCCAGCTTTAGAGAACTTACAGAAAAATGAGGGAGAAGCAGGACGGCGCAGAATTTCCCAGATGACACGCTATGTTTCTGTGGGTTGGGCGATTATTCAAAGTGTCTTCTTGGCATCGTTCTGGCTTAAACCGTTTGCTGTAAACTACGGGCCAATTTTCGTTATCGAGACAGCGCTGGCTCTCGTAGCAGGTTCGATGTTTGTCATGTGGGCATCAGAAGTCATTACAGAGCGTGGCGTAGGCAACGGAGCATCTTTGTTGATTTTTGTCAACATTGTGGCAACACTCCCAAAAGCTTTAGGCGACACAATCGATTTTGTACAAACCGGAAACCGGGAAACAGTAGGTCGAGTTATTGTGCTGTTGCTCCTTTTCTTGGTCACGATTGTTGGTATTGTTTTTGTGCAAGAAGGAATCCGTCGTATTCCGATTATTTCAGCACGCCGCCAAGTTGGTAGACGAATTTTTGCAGAGCAGCGTAATTATTTACCCCTACGACTCAATCAAGGGGGCGTGATGCCAATTATTTTTGCGACTGCAATTCTAAGTTTGCCAGTGTTGGCAGTGAATTTCATCAAAAATCCAGAATATTCGAGAATTATTAATACCTATCTCGTACCTGGCGGTTCTGGGGCTTGGGTCTATGCCCTTGTCTATCTAGTTTCTATCGTGTTCTTCAGCTACTTCTATTCTTCATTGATAGTCAACCCAGTTGATGTAGCGCAGAACTTGAAGAAGATGGGTTCTAGCATTCCAGGTATTCGTCCGGGTAAAGCAACAAGCGAGTACATTGAGCGCGTGCTGAATCGATTAACTTTTTTAGGCGCTATCTTTCTAGGCTTAATTGCTATTATCCCTACTGCCGTTGAAAGTGCTTTAAATGTACGAACCTTTAGGGGGCTAGGTGCTACCTCTTTGTTAATCCTGGTTGGTGTCGCGATTGATACGTCAAAGCAGATTCAAACCTACCTTATCTCTCAGCGCTATGAAGGAATGGTGAAACAGTAGTGACACGACTAATCTTCTTGGGACCACCTGGAGCTGGTAAAGGAACTCAAGCTAAAACCTTAGCTGACGAGTGGAATATTCCTCATATTTCTACAGGTGACATACTGCGTCAAGGCCTCAAAGACCAAACTCCTTTGGGTGTTAAGGCTCAAAGTTATATGGATAAAGGTGAGTTGGTTCCCGACGAGCTTGTGCAGGAAATGGTGCAGGAACGTCTGAGCCAGGTTGATACGAAATCAGGTTGGATTCTTGATGGCTTTCCCCGTACTGTCAATCAAGCAGTTTTTTTAGAAAAATTACTGCGAATCCTCAACCAAAATGGTGAAAAGGTTGTCAATTTGGATGTGCCAGATGAAACTGTGATAGCACGGTTGCTGGAGCGAGGCAGAAAAGATGATTCAGAAGAAGTCATCCGTCGTCGCTTAGAAGTTTACCGTTCTGAAACGGCACCCTTGATTGACTTTTACAGTAGTCGCCAGACTCTCGTCAGTATTAACGGTAATCAGTCCCTAGAAGAAGTCACTGCTGAATTAAAAAAGGTCATTGCGTCTTAGAACAAGGGAGTAGGTGCAGGTTAAAAGGGACAAATTTGTCCCAGATATTTCTACCTAACATCCTATTCCCTGTCACCCCAAGCAGATGTATGTAAATCTTGGATAAGATATATTAATGAACTGTTGATATATTCTCCGAAATATGTTCTTTTGCAGACTATATTAAGTAGCTGTAACAAACTAGGAGGCTGTTGAGTTGAGGAAAAAACTTGTCTAAACAAGATTTGATTGAAATGGAAGGCACGGTCACCGAGTCCCTGCCAAATGCAATGTTTCGTGTTGATTTAGATAACGGCTTCAATGTGTTAGCTCACATTTCTGGGAAGATTCGCCGTAACTATATCAAGATTTTACCCGGCGATCGCGTCAAAGTAGAGTTAACGCCTTACGACCTGACAAAAGGTAGAATCACTTATCGACTACGTAAGAAATAGCTCATTTTTAAACGATTCATCGCAAGGAAATTTTAAAGATGTAAAAAATCATACCATAGTGATTGCGAGATTAACAACGATTTTTACTGACTAATTAATCATAAAATGTTAGAATTCACTGTTTGGAGTCAAGAAAAAAGGCATGAAAGTCAGAGCGTCTGTCAAGAAAATCTGTGAAAAGTGTAACGTGATCAGGCGTCGTGGTCGCGTCATGGTGATTTGTGTGAATCCGAAGCATAAGCAGCGCCAAGGATAACACAACGAAAAAGTGAAAAGAGTCATCAGGAAAATTTATTCAAAGAACTGCTGACTAACAAAAAACACACTACTAGCTTTAAGGAATAGGGAGACACGAGTTGTGGCACGTATTGCCGGAGTAGACCTTCCACGTGATAAACGTGTTGAAATTGGTCTAACTTATATCTACGGAATTGGTTTATCTCTATCAAAAGAGATATTAGCAGCCACGAGTGTCAACCCTGATACTCGTGTTAAAGACCTGAGTGATGCTGACGTAGCAGCTCTCAGGGGAGAAATAGAAGAGAATTACCAAGTTGAAGGTGACCTCAGGCGCTTGGAAGCAATGAACATCAAGCGCTTAATTGAGATTGGCACTTACA
>NZ_QMEB01000004.1:25160-60555 GCF_012912135.1 Brasilonema bromeliae SPC951
TTACAGGGGTCGTCGCCACCGCATGGGCTTGCCAGTGAGAGGACAAAGAACTCGGACTAACGCCAGAACTCGTCGAGGAAGACGACAAACAGTAGCTGGTAAGAAGAAAGCCCCATCCAAGTAATTGTTTCTACGCTAACCTACAGCAATACTTAACCTTAATATTTAACCAAGTGCGATATGGCGCGACAACAAAGCGGAAAGAAAACCGGCAGTAAAAAACAAAAACGCAATGTTCCAAATGGGATAGCCTACATCCAGTCTACTTTCAACAATAGCATTGTTACCATTAGCGATCAAAATGGAGATGTCATCTCCTGGGCAAGTGCTGGATCCAGCGGTTTTAAGGGAGCAAAAAAAGGTACTCCTTTTGCAGCCCAGACTGCAGCTGAAAGTGCAGCACGTCGAGCAATCGACCAAGGGATGCGCCAAATAGAAGTCATGGTCAGCGGTCCTGGAGCTGGTCGAGAAACAGCTATCCGGGCGCTTCAAGGAGCAGGACTGGAAATTACATTAATTCGGGATATTACCCCGATTCCTCATAATGGTTGCCGCCCACCCAAGCGCCGCCGAGTGTAAAGACAACTTATGAAGCGGTGAGTCCAGCGCGAATGACGGTGAGACCAGTGCTGCGGGAGGGTTTCCCTCCGCAGGCATCTGGCGAACCCGAAGGGCTTTCCCTCACTTGGCGACTGGCGTATGCGCAAAGCGCACGCCCACAGGGCTAAAGCCGTAAGGCGTGCGCTTTGCGCATACCCGAAGGGTGAGGGCGAGAAGTTTGAGAAAACCCTGGTTGCACAAGGATTCTACCAAAGATCTCCACTAGGGAGAGTTTTCTTTCGTACCATTGAGCAACTTCCCCCGGAAAACTCAAAACTTCAAAAAACAAAACACCATCACTGCGGGTTGGCTTTTTGAGGGATCAAACTTCACCGCCATTAAACTTACAGTTTGATAAACCTGGTAGTTTAAGAGGGCATTAAGTAAATTCGAGAGGGCACAGCCGCATGGTGAGCGTAAGCTCCAACAGGGTAACCCGAAGGCAAGCAACTAGCGAAAGGCTTTGTCAACTTGAAAGGACAACTTGTACAAGTTCCTCCGAGTATGCAAACAGCCATTTCATTAAGGGCACTGGTGTACAACTGTCCGCCCTTCCCACTGTGTTGTGGTTCGGCAGCTGCTCTGTGGCAGGTTTACCGCACCCTGGTGACTGGCGTCAGCCCTATGCCGTAGGCATAGGGCTTAGAACATAGGAGATAATCGCACGCAGTTGGTGCTCGTTGAATGCAACTGGCGAAAAGCGCCCTCCCTAGTTCGCGTAGCGTCTTTGCAGGAGAGACGGCAGTTGCCCAGTTTCCACGCCAGATGGCACCGTCGGAGGAACCTCCCTTCGGGTATGCCTGCCTTCGCCCTCCGGTCTAACGCCAGTCACCTACGGCGGGAAAACGCCTCATGCGTGCTGGTCTCACCGCAACGCACTGGCTCCCCAATAAGAACAGCCGAAAGGGTTTCTCAGCTTGTAGACGCGCTTTTCGGCATCCTCAAAGGTAGCAAGTGGTCTCTCAAGCTCTGGATGTCACTTGCAGCTAATTAAGGCAAAATCACCCAAAGAACGTCTACAAAGTAGCATACCGAAGCACAGCCCAGGCTCGACTTGAAGAGCTTTCCCTTGGACGGATTTGCCGACTCTGGGCAACTGGTGAGACCAGTGCGGCACCGACGTTTCCCTCCTGCCAGGTCTGACCCTTCCGTTGGGGTTTCCCGATGGAGAAAACCGGTTAACCAGAAGGACGTCGTCGGACTGCCCGTTGAGGACACTAGTAAAAACGGTTTTCACGACAACTCAGTGTCACTCAAGGCAATAAATTTGTTTGCTAGCAAGACCTTATGTTGAGGGAGGCTACCCCATGGCGCAGTTTCAAATTGAATGTGTAGAGTCAAGTACTGAAGATAATAGGAGTAATCACAGTAAATTTGTTTTAGAACCTCTGGAGCGCGGTCAAGGTACGACAGTTGGCAACGCACTCAGACGGGTACTACTTTCTAACTTGGAGGGTACAGCTGTCACCGCAGTTCGGATTGCGGGCGTGACACACGAGTTCGCCACCGTTGTGGGTGTACGGGAAGACGTGCTAGAAATCCTGATGAAAATGAAGGAAGTTATCCTTAAAAGCTACTCTTCTCAACCCCAGATTGGTCGGTTACTTGTTACAGGCCCAACAACAGTGACTGCGGGACATTTTGATTTACCTAGTGAAGTAGAAGTCATCGATCCGACCCAATATGTAGCTACTGTCGCTGAAGGTGGCAAGCTGGAAATGGAATTTCGGATTGAAAGAGGCAAAGGATATCGGACTGTAGAGCGGGGTCGTGAAGAAGCTACATCTTTAGACTTTCTCCAAATCGACTCAGTATTTATGCCAGTGCGGAAAGTCAACTACAGCGTTGAAGAAACCCGTGGAGATAGTGGGATACCAAAAGACAGATTGTTACTGGAAATTTGGACAAATGGTAGTCTGACCCCCCAAGAAGCACTCTCCTCTGCCGCGACTATACTGGTGGATTTGTTTAACCCGTTGAAAGAGATCTCGCTCGACATACCGGATGTCGGCGCAGAAGTCCCAGACGACCCAACCGCTCAGATTCCAATCGAAGAGTTGCAACTGTCTGTACGAGCTTATAACTGTCTCAAACGAGCACAAGTAAACTCTGTCGCTGATTTGTTGGATTACACACAAGAAGACCTATTAGAAATAAAAAACTTTGGTCAAAAGTCAGCTGAAGAAGTTGTTGAAGCCTTACAGCGACGCTTGGGGATCACTTTACCAACTGAAAGAGCTAACAAACACACCTAACACTGGTTATTGGTTAGTAGTTAGTAGTTAGGACAACAACCCTTCGAGTCTGTCTATGGCTAACGCTCACTCGTTCTGTGGAGACTTGCCCCAACAAAGCAGCGTCTTGTGGAGGAGATACGGCACACCTGTGTCGTATGTCATTTGGATACGCTGGTTTAAAGGGTGAACGCCAGCGCCTAAGCCGAAGAGAACCTCTGCCGGCGTTAGACTTACCAAGGGCGCATTGACTCACCAATAACTAATAACCAACAACCAACAACAACCAACTAACAACTAACAGAAAGATTATGCGTCACCGTTGTGGGATTAATAAACTCAGCAAACCAGCTGACCAACGTCGCGCTCTGTTGCGATCGCTCACCACTGAATTAATTCGTCATGGACGAATTACTACCACTTTAGCCCGAGCTAAGGTGCTACGCTCAGAAGTGGACAAAATGATTACTCTTGCCAAAGTTGGTTCTTTAGCAGCACGTCGTCAAGCCCTCGGTTACATATACGACAAACAATTGGTTCATGCTCTGTTTGAGCAAGTTCCCACACGGTATGGCAATCGCCAAGGGGGTTACACCCGTATCCTGCATACCGTACCGCGTCGGGGTGATAATTCTAAGATGGCAATCATCGAACTCGTCTAAACAAATAAAGGCAGAAAGTAGAAAGATAAAATTTTCATTTGATCTTTCTAACTTCCGCCTCAAGTTGATTTTATGTTAAGTAGCCACCAGCCTACACAAACTTGTCGAGTCGCCCTGGTCATTCAATACTTGGGCACTCATTTTCATGGCTGGCAACGGCAACCACAACAACGCACTGTCCAAGAAGAGATAGAAACAGCTCTTTGTCACATCCTAGGTCATCCAGTGACACTGTACGGCGCAGGGCGAACTGATGCTGGAGTTCACGCAGCTGCTCAAGTGGCACATTTTAATGTCACAAGTCCGATACCAGCTCACAAATGGGCAACCATTCTTAACAGCTATTTGCCCAAAGATATACTAATTCGAGCCTCCGCAGAAGTGAGTCACAATTGGCACGCTCGCTTTAGTGCTATCTATCGACGGTATCGTTACACGTTCTATACTGAAAAGTTACCGAACTTGTTTGCCAGCGCTTTTAGTTGGCATTATTATCACGAACCTTTGGATGAATCTCTCATACTCGCAGCACTGGAACCTTTGATTGGAAAGCATCACTTAGCTGCTTTTCACCGCGCAAACTCAGGACGCCAGCATTCTTGGGTAGAAGTACAAGCAGCAGAGTGTTATCGCACTGGACCACTTCTTTATATTGAAATTCAGGCAGATGGATTTTTGTACGGTATGGTGCGGCTATTAGTAGGGATGTTGGTACAGGTTGGTTCCAGACAACTCACACTGACTAGTTTCACCGACCTTTGGAAAGATCAACGACGTCAAGAAGTGAAATATGCCGCACCTGCTCACGGCTTATGCTTGTTGCGAGTCGGCTATCCTGATTTCCCGTTTCCCCCAGAGATTTGGTTTGAGACTCAACCCAAATTAGTCTTTGGTCAATAAGGACTAAAGACAAAGGACTAAAGACAAAGGACTAAAGACAAATGACAACAGACAAAACATATCTTCCACCTCAGAATACTATGGAGCGCGATTGGTACGTCATAGACGCTACTAACCAACGCCTCGGTCGCTTAGCAAGCGAAATCGCCATGATTCTCAGAGGGAAAAATAAACCCCACTATACCCCTCACATGGACACAGGTGATTTCGTCATCGTTGTAAATGCTGAAAAAGTCGAAGTCACAGGTAAAAAACGCACACAAAAGCTTTACCGTCGTCATTCCGGTCGTCCCGGTGGAATGAAGACCGAAACCTTTGACAAGCTACAACAACGTTTGCCAGAAAGGATTGTGGAACATGCCATCAAAGGTATGCTACCGAAAAATAGCTTGGGACGGCAGTTGTTTACTAAGCTAAAAGTTTACGCTGGACCAGCTCATCCCCATGCAGCACAACAACCAAAAGAAATACAAATTCAGACAATTCCAGGAGTACAAGATTAATGCAAGCAGCAGATAATAGCGGTCGTGCTATGTATTGGGGTACAGGTCGTCGTAAATCCGCGATCGCGCGGGTTCGCTTGGTTCCTGGTACTGGACAAATGACTGTCAATGGCAAACCAGGAGACCTTTACTTCCAATTCAACCCGAACTACATTTCCCTTGCCAAAGCGCCTCTAGAAACTCTAGGCTTGGAAAACGAATATGACATTCTTGTCAAAGCTGAAGGGGGCGGTTTAACTGGACAATCAGATGCAGTTCGTCTGGGAGTTGCTCGTGCGCTTTGCCAACTCGACCCAGAAAACCGTCCGCCTTTAAAAATCGAAGGCTACCTCACTCGCGATCCACGAGCAAAAGAGCGCAAAAAATACGGTTTGCACAAAGCTCGCAAAGCTCCTCAGTACTCCAAGCGTTAAGCAATTTTGGATTTTAACCGTAGCCTGTAGCAGATAAACGCAGATAATTTTCTGTGATATTCGCTTACATCAGCCTTTATCAGCAGTTGCTACAATGATCCCAAAAATCTAAAATCCAAAGTTCTACAACCCCTGAAAACCTGAAAGTTATAATTGGTATAGATAGACCACGGAAAGAAAAATGGCAAAACCAGAGATTCATCCCCAGTGGTATCCAGAAGCAAAAGTTTACTGTAACGGTCAACTAGTGATGACCGTTGGCTCTACTAAGCCAGAATTGCACGTAGATGTTTGGTCTGGAAACCACCCCTTCTACACAGGTACTCAGAAGATAATTGACTCCGAAGGTCGCGTAGAACGCTTTATGCGTAAATATGGCATGATGGATGGTCAATCCAAAGGCGGAAGAAGGAAAAAGTAGCGGCTTAGCTTTAGCTGTTAACAACGACCCTGCATCAGCTGGGTCGATTGTTGTATTTAATGCTCAAGCGAATTTGCTATTTTTAAGGAGTGACTGTATTCGTCATGGCTGAAACATACCTGCTGGAGAAACTAAAATCCGTTGAACAAACTTTTCATGAATTGACTCGTCGCCTTGCCGACCCCGATACTGCCAAAAATCCTGATGAGTATCAAAAAATCGCAAAGGCACGCTCTTCTTTGGAAGAAGTGGTAGATACCTACGAAACCTGGAAAAATGCGCAGGAAGAATTCGTAGGGGCGCGTCAGGTGCTCAAAGAATCTCAAAGCGATCCAGAACTGCAAGAAATGGCAGCCCTGGAAGTTCAAGAACTTGAGCAAAAAATAGAACAGTTAGAAAATCGCCTAAAGATATTGCTATTACCCCGTGACCCCAATGATGATAAAAACATCATGTTGGAAATTCGTGCTGGTACTGGTGGTGATGAAGCAAGTATCTGGGCAGGTGATTTAGTACGCTTATACTCAAAGTATGCTGACAGCCAAAGTTGGCGCGTGAAGTTAGTCAGTGAGTCCTTGGCGGAAATGGGCGGCTTTAAAGAAGCCATATTGGAAATTCAAGGCGATAGCGTATACAGCAAGCTAAAGTTTGAAGCTGGAGTGCATCGCGTGCAGCGTGTACCAGTCACTGAAGCTGGAGGACGGGTTCACACGTCAACAGCAACTGTGGCGATAATGCCAGAGGTGGATGAGGTAGAAATCCACATTGATCCGAAGGATATTGAAATGAGCACAGCTCGTTCTGGTGGTGCTGGTGGACAAAACGTCAACAAAGTGGAAACAGCCGCTGACTTGTTCCACAAACCCACTGGTATCCGGATTTTCTGTACAGAAGAACGCAGCCAGTTGCAAAACAAAGAACGGGCAATGCAAATCCTGCGAGCAAAACTGTATGAAATGAAGTTGCGAGAACAACAGGAAGCTGTGACTTCTATGCGGCGATCGCAAGTCGGTACAGGGTCACGTTCTGAAAAGATTCGCACTTATAACTACAAAGATAACCGCGCCACCGACCACCGCTTAAATCAAAACTATTCGCTCAACGCAGTTCTAGAAGGGGAACTTGAACACATTATTCAAGCTTGTATTTCTCAAGATCAACAAGAACGCTTAGCAGAACTCGCTGCTTCTGGCGCTAATAGTTAATTTTTAGGCTAATAAAAAAAAAGTAGGTGGAACAGGATTACCCTCTCCACCTACTTTAATTTATATTGGCTCTTTTTAGAAAATCATTTACCAAATGTCTGCTGTCTTTTTGTTATAAGGGTCTCCTGTAAATGGTTGTACGCCAGTATTGGGATATGCATCGTCTGATGGTGCAAAAATACGCATTGCAGCTTCAGAAATATATTGTGTGACTTTAGCAATAATCTCGGAGATAGCCATAATATCAAACCCCCATTTTTGTTATCGCTTCACTTGCGATATGTCTTCTAATATATCTACTCTAGTTCTTCAGATTATCCTTGGCTCTCATTGGCAATATATCTACATTCTCCGCAATAATCAGTGATAGATAGTTGCAATACTTTAGCTTAACAAAACAGTTCAAGAAAGAATCAAGGATAAGGGAATGAAAGTGTTAGTAATATGATTTTTTATCCTTCATCCTTCGTTTGGCATAGTTTGATATTTCACTTCACTCTTTTAGGGGTACGATCATTATTAATAAGTATAACTATTAAAATTCATTAAATAATTTACTAAACTAATAATATAGTAGCCGTCAAAACGCTAGTTCCAAGCACTTTTTGACAGTGCTCGTTCAATAATTCACATTATTTATGGTAAAATTTACCATAACTCAAAGAAGTATTCTTCTAAGGGCGCTATGTCATGACTAGTTTCCCAAGTTTGAACCATGCATCTACAAACAATCACCAACAACAGAACACAGAGAATCAAGAACTGACACTTTCTACTGTTGATAACAGCTTGCTCACAGACCTTTACCAGTTGACAATGGCAGCTTGTTATGCTGGGGAAGGTGTAGAACAACGATGGGCAAGTTTTGAGTTGTTTGTCAGACGTTTGCCAGAGAATTTTGGCTATTTGATAGCTATGGGGCTGGCACAAGTATTGGAATATTTGGAAAAATACCACTTCAGTCCTTCTGGAATAGCGGCTTTGCAAGCAACAGGAATTTTTGCTAATGTTCCTGAGAGTTTTTGGTCACTGCTAGGTGAGGGACGTTTTACAGGTAACGTTTGGGCGGTACCTGAGGGAACAGCGGTGTTTGCCAATGAACCTCTGTTGCGAGTGGAAGCACCTCTTTGGCAAGCGCAACTGGTAGAAACCTACCTTTTGAATACCATAAATTACCAGAGTTTGATTGCGACACGTGCAGCAAGATTACGCGATGTGGCGTCAACTCATGCAACATTGCTGGAATTTGGAACCAGACGGGCATTTAGCCCGCAAGCATCTTTGTGGGCGGCGCGTGCAGCGCTGGCTGGTGGTTTGGATGCAACATCGAACGTGTTAGCGGCGCTACAACTGGGAGAAAAACCCAGTGGTACAATGGCGCACGCTTTGGTTATGGCACTGTCGGCAATGGAAGGTAGCGAAGACCAGGCATTTACTGTCTTTCATCGTTATTTCCCAGGTGCGCCCTTATTAATTGATACTTACGATACTATCGCTGCTGCCCAGCGGTTGTCTGCAAAGGTTAATTCAGGGGAAATCCAATTAGCGGGGGTTAGGTTGGATTCTGGTGATTTGGTGTCATTGTCAAAACAAGTGCGATCGCTTCTTCCAGATGTGTCAATTTTTGCAAGTGGCGACTTGGACGAGTGGGAAATCGCACGGCTTAAGGCTGCTGGTGCGCAGATTGATGGTTATGGACTCGGAACGCGACTGGTGACAGGTTCTGCTGTCAATGGAGTTTACAAACTGGTGGAAATTGATGGGACTCCGGTGATGAAACACTCGAGTGGTAAGACGACTTACCCAGGACGTAAGCAGATTTTTCGCTCTTTTGAGGGAAGTCAGGTGAAAGCAGACTCTTTGGGCTTGGTGACTGAACAAGGGAGAAGATATGGAAACGAAGAATTTCCCCAATCTTCACAAGTGCCTTTGTTGCAGTTGTTTGTTAAGGAAGGTAAACGGGTGCAACCGCTAGAGACTTTGGCAGAAATTCGACAAAGGACTGCCACGTCCGTTGCTAGTTTACCAGACGAGACGCGACGTTTGGATAATCCCGTATCGGTGAAAGTGGAGATTTCTGCCCAGTTACAACAGTTGACTGAAAAGACGAAAAACCTAACCCCACAGGTACAGACAGAATGAGAAGAAGGTGGATTGAAAACTCCTAACTAATGACCCTTCGGGTATCTCCTGCACCAGACGCTGCGCTTTAGCCCTTTGGGCGTGCGCTTTGCGCATACGCCAGATGCCTGGCTGTCGGGAAAACGCCAGATGCTACAACGGGGGGAACCCTCCGCAGTCGCCACAACGGGGGGAACCCCCGCAAGGCGCTGCTCTCCGCAACGCACTGGCTCCCCTCCCGCAGCACTGGTCTCACCAATAACTAATGACTATTAACTAATACTATGAAAGTTGCTTTGTTTGGTACAAGTGCTGATCCACCAACTGCTGGACATCAAGCCGTTATTCGTTGGCTGTCAGACCATTTTGATTGGGTGGCAGTTTGGGCGGCAAATAATCCATTGAAGTCGCATCAAACCCCTTTGGAACATCGGGTAGCGATGTTACATTTGTTGATTTTGGATATAGATTCATCAAAGCATAATATTGGTTTGGAACAGGAATTAAGTCACTTGAGAACCCTGGAAACATTAGAGAAGGCAAAAAAATGTTGGTCAGAGGCGGAGTTTACATTAGTGGTAGGTTCAGATTTACTAACTCAATTGCCTCGTTGGTATCATATTGAAGATTTATTGCAACAAGTACAACTTTTGGTTATACCGCGCCCAAGATATGCAATAGATGAATCTAATTTAGATATTGTGCAAAAACTCGGGGGGAAAGTCACGGTTGCCAACTTTATTGGTTTAGATGTGTCCTCAACAGCTTATCGTAAAAATGGCGATCTCTCAGCCCTAACACCTCTGGTCGTTGATTATATTAACAAAGAGCATTTGTACAAATGTGTACCCGAAAATTTGATTTGTTAAACTCTAAGCGCTTCCACCAAGCAATCCCAAATTCCAAACTCCAAATTGCATTCAATTGAAAACGGCTATATGCCAGGACACAACCAAAGAAAGATTGTACATGCGCTAAAACAACCACCTTTAGCAGATTTCAAGGTCGGTGTTGATAATGTTATTTTCTCTGTAGATACTGCACAAAATCGACTGTTGGTTTTATTAGTGATGAGACAGCAGGAGCCATTTTTAAACTCTTGGAGTCTTCCTGGTACTTTGGTGCGTCAAGGTGAGTCTTTAGAAGATGCTGCTTATCGGATTTTGTCTGAAAAAATAAGGGTAAAAAACCTTTATTTAGAGCAACTTTATACCTTTGGAGGACCATCACGCGACCCCCGAGAAGCAAGCAATAGTGATGGTGTACGTTATCTATCGGTGAGTTACTTTGCCCTCGTGCGATTTGAGGAAGCAGAATTGATTGCTGATGGAGTCAGTGGAATAGCTTGGTATCCGGTGAAGCAATTGCCGCAACTAGCTTTTGACCATAACAAAATTTTGGCATACGGACACAGGCGTTTGCGAAATAAGTTGGAGTATAGTCCAGTCGCGTTTGAAGTGTTGCCAGAAGTGTTTACTTTGAATGATTTATATCAGTTATATACTACAGTTTTAGGAGAAAATTTTTCTGATTATTCTAATTTTAGAGCGCGTTTACTCAAGTTAGGTTTTTTATACGATACAGGAAGAAAGGTGTCGCGTGGTGCTGGTCGTCCAGCGAGTTTATATAAATTTGATGCGGAAGCTTTTGCTCCTTTTAAGGATAAACCTTTAGTTTTTATTTAACCGTAAAGACGCGCAAAGCAAGAAGATATGAAAAAACCAGATGAGTGTTCTAATATTAAAGACATTCGTAGAGAAATTGACGCGATTGACAAAGAAGTTATTGCGGCTTTAGGGAGAAGATTTGCATACGTGAAAGCAGCATCACAGTTCAAAACCAGTGAAACAGGTGTCAAAGCCCCAGAAAGATTTCATTCTATGTTGCAGGAAAGACGTGCTTGGGCGGAAGTTGTAGGATTAAACCCAGATGTCATTGAAAAGCTGTATCGAGATTTAGTCAATTATTTGATTGATGAAGAATTGAAACATTGGCAAAAAAAGACGTAATTATCTATAATCATTAATCCAATATGAAGATAGCGATCGCTCAACTTAATCCTACCATTGGTGACTTGCCAGGTAATGCTCAGAAAATTCTGGACGTGGCACAAAAGGCTGTTGCAGAAGGTGCCCGTTTATTACTGACGCCAGAACTTTCCTTATGTGGTTATCCACCCCGTGATTTATTGCTGAATCCTAGTTTTGTACAAGCAATGGACATTGCCTTACAACAACTAACAAGAGATTTGCCTCCAGAACTCGCTGTGTTAGTAGGGACAGTTGAAGAAAATGTAAAAGCACACAAGACTGGCGGTAAAACTTTATTTAATAGTATCGCTTTATTAGAAAAGGGAAGAGTCAAGCAAGTTTTTCACAAACGCCTTTTGCCAACTTATGACGTCTTTGATGAACATCGCTATTTTGAACCTGGTTTAGAAGCTAATTATTTCACTTTGGATAATGTCCAGATTGGCGTCACGATTTGCGAAGATTTATGGAATGATGAGGAATTTTGGGGCAAACGTAGTTACACCATAAATCCAATTGCTGACTTAGCAGTTCTGGGTGTAGATTTTATAGCGAATTTGTCTGCTTCTCCTTATAGTGTTGGCAAGCAGAAGTCTCGCGAAGCCATGCTGAAGTATAGCGCAGTCCGCTTTCAACAACTGATTCTCTATGCCAATCAAGTCGGGGGTAACGATGATTTAATTTTTGATGGTAGAAGTTTTGCTTTGAATCGTCAGGGTGAAATAGTCTCTCGTGCCTGTGGTTTTGAAGAGGATTTGAGAGTTGTAGAATTTGATGAGGTGCAACGAGATTTGCACTCAGGTTCTATAGCACCAGAATATGAATCTGAAGATGAGGAAATTTGGCACGCTTTGGTTTTAGGATTGCGAGATTATGTTCGTAAATGTGGTTTTTCTAAAGTCGTACTAGGTTTAAGTGGTGGGATAGATTCTTCATTGGTGGCGGCTGTTGCTACCGCAGCACTGGGTAAAGAAAATGTCCTCGGTGTTCTTATGCCTTCCCCCTACAGTTCTGAGCATTCTATCACCGATGCTGATGCCTTGGCGGAAAATCTTGGTATGAAAACTCACATCCTACAGATAGGGGAGTTAATGCAAGACTATGACAAAACGTTAGCTGAGTTATTTGCTGGAACAGAGTTTGGACTGGCAGAGGAAAATCTTCAATCCCGGATTAGGGGCAATTTATTGATGGCAATTTCTAATAAATTCGGTCATCTTCTCCTATCTACTGGTAATAAGTCAGAAATGGCAGTTGGTTACTGCACTCTTTACGGTGATATGAATGGAGGATTAGCAGTCATTGCTGATGTGCCAAAAACTCGTGTTTATTCAATTTGTCGCTGGTTGAATCGCAATGGTGAGATTATTCCACAAAATGTCCTGACCAAAGCACCCAGCGCAGAACTCAAACCTGGTCAAGTGGATCAAGATTCGCTACCACCTTACGATATTTTAGATGACATCTTGCAACGCCTGATTCACAACCATGAGTCTACAGCAGAAATTGTCGCTGCGGGTCATGACTCAGCAACTGTAGACCGAGTTATCAGTTTGGTGTCGCGTGCGGAATTTAAGCGGCGACAAGCACCCCCCGGATTGAAAATTACGGATCGCGCCTTTGGGACTGGTTGGCGAATGCCTATTGCCAGTAAATGGACTGCTATCAAAAATAGTTACAATCCAGTTTTTTCTGTACGTCAATAGCTCCCCTGCTAGATTTACAATTCCTTTGATGATGTAAAAAGTATTGCTCAAATTATGTCAAATCAAGGTCCAATCCCTGTTGTTGTTATTGGTGCTGCAGGCAAAATGGGTCGCGAGGTTATCAAAGCGGTGGCGCAAGCACCAGATATGAACCTTGTCGGTGCGATTGATACAACTGTTGAACATCAAGGTAAGGATGCAGGGGAACTGGCGGGTTTAAGTGAACCTTTGGAAATTCCGATTACTAATCAATTGGAACCGATGCTGGCGTTTGCATCTGGTGAAAAACAGCTAGGGGTGATGGTGGATTTTACTCACCCGAGTTCTGTGTATGACAATGTTCGTAGTGCGATCGCCTACGGTATTCGTCCAGTTGTTGGTACCACTGGCTTAAGTCCAGAACAAATTCAAGATTTAGCAGAATTTGCTGATAAAGCAAGTACAGGGTGTTTAATTATTCCCAACTTTTCTATTGGTATGGTACTGCTACAACAAGCAGCAGTTGCGGCTTCTCAACATTTCGACCACGTGGAAATTATTGAACTGCATCACAACCAAAAAGCTGATGCCCCCAGCGGTACAGCAATTCAAACTGCTCAGATGCTAGCAGGAATAGGTAAAATATATAACCTACCTCTTGTGGAAGAAACGGAGAAATTACCAGGAGCAAGAGGTAGTACAGCCGAAGAAGGCGTTAGAATTCATAGTGTGCGTTTACCAGGACTGATTGCCCATCAAGAAGTGATTTTTGGTGCTGCTGGTCAAATTTATACTTTGAGACATGATACGAGCGATCGCGCTTGCTATATGCCAGGAGTATTACTAGCAATTCGCAAAGTCCTCCAGTTAAAGTCGTTAGTATATGGATTAGAAAAAATTCTTTAACAGTCAACAGTACCAGCCGCAGTGAACAATTATCAAGCAATTGATAACTGATAACTGATAACTGATAACTGATTTAAAAAATTCAGCACTCACCACTTAGAAGACTGCACTCATGATCGTCCCACTGACTCGCCAGAAATTTGAACAACTCATTCCCCTAATTGCCACTGGTCCGCAGTACAAATACTACTGGGGGAAATTTCCAGACTTTTTGCAACGGCTGCTCATTTCTGTCGTGGCGGTAGCTGTTGTTTTCGTGATGAAAGTCATTCTGGGGATTGATTTTGGTGGAATCATCTTTTTGCTTGGGTTAATTGGTGCCCTTTACTGGCTGTGGGGACCAGTGTTTTGGGCGAGTATGCGAAATGTGAAAAGCCGTCGTTGTAAGTACAGCGGTTTTCTCCGTGGTCGAGTGCTGGATTATTGGATTGCAGAAGAGTTAATGGGTAAACAGGAAACCGTTGATAACAAAGGCGATTTGGTGATTGTCGAAAACCGAGAAAAACGCATTCACTTAGAAATAGGTGATGATACAGGATTTACGGCTGAGTATAAAGCGCCACTGCGTTCTGCCTACAAAGTTATTGCTCGCGGTCAGAGGGCAGAACTATTGGTGATGTCGAATCGTCCAGATTTAAGCACTATTGATGAAATTTCGGATATTTATATTCCCAGTCGCGACTTGTGGGTGAGTGATTATCCTTGTATACGACGGGATTTCTTTACTGAGGTGAGTAGCCGCCTGCGCCGTGATGAAGAAGATGAAAGACCGCGTCGCCGTCGTCCTAGGGTGGAGAGATAAATACGATAGTCCCTACATCGCTATAAATATCCTTGTAGGTTCGCATTGTGGATAACTGGTCAAATGTTGGAGTTGTGATTACAAGTTTGTTTCACTAGTTCGGCTTGAACCTTGAGTTCTTCTTGTGCCAGTACACTTTTAATATGGAGTGCAAGCGCACGAGCTAACAGGGGTGCAACAGCATTTCCAACCTGATCATCTTGTGTAAGCCACTTGGCTTTACGGGTAAGATTTCCAAAAAAACGATAATCATCATCAAACGATTGAAGTCGTGCAGCCTCGCGAACAGTCGTTCCCCTAGGAAGTATTGGGTGAAGAATATCTGTTCGGTGATTACAAGTCACTGTTCGTGAAGGCTTTTCACGATTAAGCTTCCAAACATTGCGCTTTTTTGTCCGCAACTCAACTGGCAGAAGCTGGTTATCGCCACCTTCAGGTATTTGGGCGTAACGCGCCTGAACTCGATCACAATGTTTAATAGCACGATGGTTGAATATCATTCCTGGAGAACGACATCCCCGGCGTTCGCGCTGATATAAATTGTAGTAGTTACCACTATGTACTAATTCTTCTGCGCCTTCTCCAGCATCTATTAAAGGAAGGTCACAGAGGGCTTCCCATGCTGTTAGGTAAGGCAAGGGAGTTTCATTAAAAAGATGAAGCTGCTGGTTAAGGGTTCCATGCGTCGCTTGCGGAAAGGATATTGCAGTGCAACCCTTTGGAACTGCTAGTAGAATGAACCGTATGACTATTCGTCTCTACTAAAGGTAGAATAGCGCCTTGAATCTCCTGGACTTTGTTTTTTGAATGCCTTGTTCCTTTGCGCCAAGCAACCTCTACAAATGTTAGGGGATCACCCAATTTTGTAACACTTCCACCACCTTCTAGCACATAATCTAGATCATGCTTACTGCCATATTTATCAGTCCAGGTTGCTTTCTTCAAATTTCCCCTTGCAGGGCGTGGTCCCTTCCTATCAAGGTATAGCCCGTGTTTGGTCGCTACTGGTATTAGTAGATATTCAGCAAGTATTTCCAAAAACTCGCCAAGTTTTTGACCGAACGCGTGAGCGGGTGAATCTGCCACAGCTATCCTCCAATCCCAAGACTGTATATCCACCCCTTTGTAACACCTTCGTGACTCTGGAAAGACCGTATTTAGGGTTTAGCCGAAATTAGACAAAAAAATATGCTGCGCGTGTCAATCAGTATATTTCTTGCAAAAAGCTGGTTTAAAGATATTTTTAACCGCAGATGAACGAGGCAGTGCGTTGCTGCGCCAGTGCGAATGACGGGTTTCCCGCTCTCACGGCATCTGGTGAGACCAGCGCTGCAGGAGGGTCTCCCGACAGAGGCGACTGGCGAACCCGAAGGGCGTTGGGGTTCCTCCTTTGGGTGCACCTTGCCGTGCAGATGGCAGATAAATACAGATCATTTATCTGTGTGCATCTGTGTTTACCTGCAGTTTGATTTTCACTCTTGTTGACTTTTGCCAGAGGTCTAGGACTCAGTACTAGAAGACTGACTAAAAATAGGGGAAAGGTAAGCAACTAAAACACCGATGAGAAAACCGGAAATGTTGCGAATCAGGGGTAGCCAGTCGTTTGTTCGTGTTACTACTGGTCCAATACCGAAGGCGATAAATAAGATTCCCCATAAAGGCGAGAAGATTAAAGCCCATTGCCAAGCAAAAACTTGTCCTTCGCGACGAGGTTGAGCTGCAAATCCACAAATGACTCCACCAATAACTGAAGTAATCAAAGTGAAAATCCACTGTTCCCGTGGTAATCCAGGAACGACTGCGCAACCTCCCTGAAGCAAACAATTTTTTACTGTTTCCATAGCTTGTAGGATGGCTTGGTCTTCGCCTTCTTCTCGCACAAAGTACAAATTGCCAAAGCGGGTTTGTAATTCAATCCAGAAAGTACGTGGTAGAAGATCATAAACAGCGTCACCCACACTAAAGCTGAGAATGTTACCGCCACGGGAATCAGCAACTAGCAAAACGCTTTTGTCATCCAAACCCCAAAAACGAATAACAGCTCGACCTGGAGTACGGTCATACTGAGTTAATACTCGGAGTTTCCAGCCAGTTTCGGCTTGAAATTGTTCTAGTTGCTTAACAAGATTTTCTTCTTGAACGCTGGTAAGAGACTTTGCTAAGTCTACAACTGGGGTTGGGGTATCAGGTAATAGTTCCGGATTGTCATAAGCGTATGCGCTGGGAGAATGCGTTATCCAAATCGACCCAGCTAGGAAAAATACTGTCACAAAAGCCAGAATTCGTTTCCAAAAACTTTGCTGCATGAGCTTTTATATACAAATCTCAACAGGAAAAGTGAACAAGTTGTTTTAAAAGAGTACTAAAAAAGTGAGACTTCTTTACACTTTTTAACTCTAATCTAATTTAATATCTCAGATCCAGAACTCACTGAGCAAGCTTGCCTGTAAGGTTGGCATATGAAAATAAGGACGCAATGCCTTGCGCCCCTATTCTCATAGAGACTTACACACTCTATTCTTTATCAGACCAATTCTCAGATTCTTTCTGACGGTGCGAATCCTGTTCATCAAAACTGTTTTCCCCACCACCAACGTTGTAGTCATTGTAATCGTTGTAATTCTTGTTAGTGCGGTATCCTTCTGCAGGTGTGAAGCGGTTCTCCTGCCTTAGGGCTTGCCGTTCTTGTAATGTCAGCTTTGCTTTTTGAGATGGCGATAGACGGTCAACTGTTCGCCTTGAAGATTTGGAGCGTGTGAAGGTTTTCCAAGCAGCTTGCAAACCAACCATAAAACTGCGCGTGCCTGTTTGAACGTTTTGTGCTTGCTTTCTAGCACTATCCAAACTTTGATCGACTTGTTTAACCACTTGACCAGCACTTTTAACACCTTCACTGACATCATCAGTTAAGTCAGTGATTTCCAAGCTAGTCATGCGAATAGCATCGAGAGTGGGTGGTAACTCTCTATAAAGAGTGTCAAATAATTTTTCTGCACTGCGAGCTGCTCTTGCTAATTCCTGCAAAGCTGGTATTGCCGCCACCAAAACAGCAGTCAGACTGGCGGCGACTAGGAGTATGGACAGTCCCAGCCAAAACAGGGGATCAATCACTTTGATATCTTCTATTAACTATCTGAATGTTGAGGAATTGTATTGGACTTTTCTTGAGCATTTTGCTGCTTCATTGCTTGGCTTTCGCGCAAACTGGCATCAATGCCTGCTGAAATTGCGTCCCGCAGTCGGTCTAAAGTATCATCCCAGTTAGAGCGTGCGTTAGCAGAAAGGCGGTCTGCTTGTATTTGGACACTCGTTGAAATATCTTCTGCCAATTCTGGCAAAGCACTGGCAGATTTCTTCAAGAGTTGACGGGTTTCACGTCCTGTGCGTGGAGCAATGAGCAACCCAGTTAAAGCACCAATGGTTGCGCCTAGCATCATACCGCCAATAAATGATCCAGAACGGTTGTTAGACATTTTTTTGTTTCTCTCCTTACACCCATTCTATGTGGGTTTTCACGCCTTGCAAAATCCAAAAGATTTTATCTTTCTAAATTTAGAGAGACAATTCATTAGC
Organism: Brasilonema bromeliae SPC951; assembly: GCF_012912135.1. Lineage (GTDB taxonomy): Bacteria > Cyanobacteriota > Cyanobacteriia > Cyanobacteriales > Nostocaceae > Brasilonema > Brasilonema bromeliae. Next base: position 43,216 of record NZ_QMEB01000004.1, read on the forward strand.
CAGAAAGGTTGCCCTTACTGCCTACCTTCTCTTTCTCACTAATTTTGCTCGGAACCTCAGAAAATTACTCTGCCAGACTTGCTGTCCAAGTGCAACCAGACTCAAAATCTGTCGCAGCCGCTGGATTTGTAGTCGTGCTGGTTGATCTTTCTGCCGTATATTATTAATATTCCCTTGACCTGTGTAAAGAGCTTGTGGTGCTGTATATAGTACTGCATGGGAACTACGTTCAGCAGCTATAAAGATATTAGCTATTCTTGTCAATCGCCTCTTGAGTCGCCGCACTCGCCAAGCCACGTAGAGAAGAACCAGCGAGATAAGTGTGTTGATGACGACAACGACTGTAACCATTGTTTAATTTTGTTGCACCCACTGTAATTCTTGCTAAATTATGACTCTCATTAAAGCTATGAAAATCAGTCTGAAGTTGAGTTTTAGCCAGTTTATCAGATACTCAGTGGGCTGCTACTAAAGTCAAAGAAATTTTTAGCTTTCTTTAAGAAGAAGTTAGGGCATGTTTTTTCAAATCATCCACAGAAACCGCTTCTAAAGCTCTTGCATGAGTTGCGCTAAGGATAACAGGAGGAGCAACGCCAGCCTCAAGAGCTTCTTGCCAGCGGGCTGCACATAAACACCAGCGATCGCCTTCTTTCAAACCAGGAAATTGATATTCCGGAACTGGGGTACTGAGGTCGTTTCCTCGTGATTTAGTAAATTCAAGAAATTCTGTTGTCACTTGGGCACAAACAACGTGTAACCCAAAATCCATACCGCCTGTGTTACAAAACCCATCGCGATAATATCCAGTCACGGGAGAAGAGCAGCAAATTTCTAGCTTTTCGCCGAGTACGTTACTTCCTTCTGTCATCGCCAACTCCTTTAAATTTCTGTGACTGTTTAAAAGCCAAGCAAATATATTGCGTCAATTGTTCAAGTTACGACTTTAGTAACCTTACTTTATGATATAAGCAATTTTCTTACCCATTTCAAAATCGCTATATTTATGAGTTATGAGTGATGAGTTGTCACTTTTGGTGTTTACTCTTCACTCTTCACTCCTAACAATTAACTCCTCAGTGATTCCATTGATGCAAGGCGTACAATAAGTTGACGATGCGGCTCTTTTCCTCGGCTGAAGGTTTCTAAGTCACCAAACTCTTTCAAAAAAGTGTGAATTTGACGGCGTTCAGCTGAACTGAGTGATTTAATTTCAGCTTCTTGACCAGAGGAACGCACTTGCTGGGCTGCTGCTTCAGCTATTGCGCGAATTTCCGCGTATCTCCTGACGCGGTAGCCGTTTAATTCAACAGTGTAAGAGGCTTGCTCTTCCTGTAGTTGACTTAAGTTGAGAATAGAATTTGCTAGATACTGAATCGCATCTAGCACTGAACCATCGGGACCCGTTAAAATTTCGATTTGTTCAGGTGATAAATTGGTTTCACCAATCGTCAACCAGTAACTATCCTGTTCTGGGGATTCCTCATCCTCAGCGATGGCTGTTTCTTTCTCACCTTTTATATCAACAGATAGCCCACTAAGTTGCAGCAGCGTTTTCAACCACTCCTGACCTCGTTTCATTCGACTGTCTGTCATCATTACCCTGTAGTCTTTTTCTTAGAACTTTTTGGTTCAAACGGCAGCGCTTTTTGTTTTGCGCTTTCTTCTTCTTTCTCCTGAGTGTCTACAATTTTTTGTAGTTCTTCTGGTAGGGGTTCACGCGTGAGAATGTAGGTTTGCAATGTTTGGAAAATATTACCAATCACCATATACATCAACACCCCAGCTGGCAGGGGAAAGAACAAAAACATCCCAGAAAAGATGACGGGAGTGATTTTGTTTACAGTGTCCTGCTGCGGGTTGGCATTCGTGGTGTTTTGCCCAGAAAGGATTTGGCTGACGTAAAGGGTAATACCAAACAGGATAACCATAGCGACAATATCCCAGTGAATAATGCCGTCTGGATCAATTGCACCAACTCTACCCAAGGCATCAATAAAGATAAATCCTTGATTTGCGGCGAGTCCCGGAATTGTTCCTTGGATTGTAACATCCCCCGGCTGTAAGGCTTCTATATTACCCTCAGCATCAATTTTTATCCTTTCTTCCCCTTTGGTAATTTTCCATTCGGGGATTAACTGAGTATCGGGGTGTTCTGCTAATAGTGCCTGAAAAGGTTTACCCTCGACAGTTTGATATTCTATCTTCGTATGTTCTCCCACCGCTAATTTGTTGCCTCCAGGAAGGATGGCATTCACCTTAAGGTGTTCCCCTTCAGAGATATAGATGTTTTGTGGGGGAGTTGCAAAGGCTTGCGGTTGAATTCTTTCGATTTGTTCGCCAGGAAAAACTTGGAGATTTACACTATAGTTGACACCAGCAAAAGGTGAACCCCGCAAAGTCGCAAACAGTGCCAGTAAAACTGGCATTTGTAGCAGCAATGGCAAACAACCTGCAAGCGGGTTGCCAAATTCTTTTTGGACGTTCATCATTTCTTCGTTCAGCTTTTGCTGATCGTCCTTATATCGCTCCCTAACTTCTTGCATCCGCTTGTTCATCAGGGGTTGCACGATCCGCATCCGTCGCATATTGCGAATTGAACCAGCACTCAGGGGATAGAGCGCAAAGCGGATGATCAATGTTAATGCTACAATCGCCAATCCATAGCTAGGCACAATGCTATAGAACAAGTCTATGATTGGCAGCATCACGTTGTTCGAGAGAAACCCGATACCAAAATCCATTATTCTGAATTCAACCTGAGATACTGTAAATTGACATCATCTAATTTATCTAAATCATGATTTAGATTGCGACTAGCGTGGTACTACGGATAGCCGCACATTATATGAATTGGGGAAATAAGAAAAATGAGAATAAGGGAGTCACAGAGTGTGGGAGTGTGAGGAAATATTCCTCCCTCCTTCGCTCCCTTTCTCCTGTTTCCCCTGATCCTCCTTATCACTTCTTAGCGCCCACGTAACTAGGATTTTTGGCGATGACTTTTTCTTCAATGTAGTCATAAATTTCCCGAAACTTAGGAAGCGCCCGTAGTTCCAGACGGCTACCGTCTCTTAAGGTTATAACCATATCTCCCCACAAGCCAATACCACGGGGGATTTTAGCCATTTTGACAATTTCTGAGTAAATGACGTCGCTGCGAGAACGTCCCATCCAACCACCCATGACGGAGATCCTGCGATCTGTGATCCGAAAGCGTAGCCACAATGCCCTGACAATCGCCCCAACTGTCAATGGGAGACCAACAATAGTGAATCCAATCAATATACTTGTGATTAAATCCCCAATATGTGGACCACCCTCATAATAAACTTCTTCACGAATGCCCATTGAACACCTCAGCTTGTTCCAATAACTGCTCTAATTCTTGCAGAAATTGTTGGGTCACGCACTTTATATCTGCTGCTGGTTTCACAACAACCACAATCCGCCATCCTGGTGACATCTTGGGCAACAACTGATACAAAGCTGCTGCAATTTGGCGTTTGAGGCGGTTACGAACAACAGCTCGTTTGCTAACCTTTGTGCTAATCGAAATTCCTATTTGGGCTGGAGTAAGATGCTTTGTGTTTGTGTTTACAGTTTCAGGAGCCGTATCACAAGAAGGCTTAGAGGAAGGTGATGGTCGTAATGCTCTCAATGTTATATGTGAACCATGACGACGGATTCCTTCCCGGAAAACTGCCTGGAAATCTCTTCGAGATTTTAGCCGATTTGCCTTGGGCAATGCCACAGTTGCTATGATAATTAGCTTTTCTATGGTCTAAACGCTCAAACGGTGGCGTCCCTTCTTTCTTCTTGCCCGGATGACGTTTCTACCATCTGGAGTTCGCATTCTAGCGCGAAAACCCGAGGTTCTTTTTCTCTTGCGACAAGTACCTTCCAGTGTTCTCTTCATGTTTTTATCCTCTTAGACAATTATCATAAAAAAAAGTCACAATTGGCTATTATATCATAATGTTTGTTGTTTTTATCCAGCAGTCATGCTAAACCCAGAAAGCCGTCATCAGTCATTTGTCTGTTGTCAATGATAACGGCAAAACTCTAACCGTTGCTGTACAAGCCAGGTAGTGGTAATCTATTTGCCTTGCTTTGACTCACTAATGACTGATGATTCATGAGTGATAACTTAACTAATACTTATGATCCACGTGCCGATGTAGCGGGATAATGGCACATCGCCGGGAGACTGAATTGAGCAGTTAAAATAGAACATTCCCCCAGAAGACGGGTTTTTCACGTTAGAGAGAATCAACTCAACATCGGTACCTGCTGGTACTGGTTCTTGGGGAAAAATTTCAAGAACGTGATTTTCTTTATCCCACTTCACCTGCGAGAGTGCAATCTTTTTGCCTTTAGCCTTGACCTCAATTTCCTTGCTGTCAAAGGTTCCTTGGTAGTAATTAGGATAAGAAATCACAAATCGAGCAACTGCTGTTTTCATCTTTTTGTTAGAAATTTTCAGTCTGTATCTGTCCCAGCCATTAGTTTGACCGCCAAAATCTAATCGGAACGGTAGCTGATTTTCGCCTTTGACACCACTAAATATCGTCAACCCTGGCAAACTTTGTGCCCAGCTTATGGCTGGTATTCCAGCTAGCAAACAACTTGTCACGGCTAAAGTAGAGAGTAAACGTCGCATGGTTAAGCTCCTGAGGCAGAAATAGGTCTTTTGTTTAAAATAACTAGGACGGAATCTTCGTAACTAAAACTTTACTACTTAACATTTGGATATTGGGACGTAAATTGCTAATATAAAGTGTCGTTCTCAGTACAAAAGCCGTCATCTGGCTTTCTGATACTAAGTGTATAACCATAAAAAAATTGATGAATTTGAAGTCACTGAAAACACGCTTGAAATTTGATTTTGTTACCAAATATGTATAGATATATATAAAATGTTATAAAAATTGAAAAAATGAATATGAAAATTAGTAGTTAACTTGAACGAGATTCGATAAGATAAGTTGTAATCAAGTCAGGGTTGACTAATATTATTTGGGGATAGTTTTTGAGAATTTGACTAATATTGCAATATGTAAAAAAATCAGAAAAATTCTTGAATCCCTAAAAGAAGTTGAAGACAAACACGTAAAATTTGGGGATTGACATAGGATGTGTAATAGAAGCCCCTCTTTTCAAATACATGGGAATCTGGAAACCCTGCAAGAACCAAATTGAAACTTTGCGTAGGTCATTATCGAGTTTGAGAGCGAAGGTAAAGTTGATTGGGCAAAGCAACTGCTAATAGCTGCTACCCATGCACGATAAGTGCACCTATTGCCTCTTAAGAAAAATTTCACAACTTGCCAAAAATAGGTATTAATCTTCAAGGAGATTGCATGAGAATAGCAGTTGCCAAAGAAATTGAAGTTTGTGAGCGTCGAGTTGCTCTAATTCCTGACACCGTTACCCGATTGGTAAAACAAGGTGTGGAAGTGTGGGTAGAAACTGGTGCAGGTGAGCGGGCTTTCTTTTCTGATGCTGCTTATGAAGCAGCAGGGGCGAAAGTTATCACTGATACCGCCACATTATGGGGTGAAGCAGATATTCTGCTTAAGGTGAGTCCACCTCAAGAGCGAGAAGATGGACGCTCAGAAGTTGACTTACTAAAGGAAGGATCTGTACTCATTAGCTTTCTGAATCCTTTAGGGAATCCATCCGTAGCAGGGCGACTGGCAGAACGTAAGGTAACTGCGATCAGTATGGAGATGATCCCCCGCACGACTCGGGCACAAAGTATGGATGCTTTATCGTCGCAAGCATCAATTGCAGGTTACAAAGCGGTTCTAATTGGTGCAGCAGCATTACCAAAATATTTCCCGATGTTGACAACAGCGGCTGGAACGATCGCCCCCGCGAAAGTATTTATCATGGGGGCTGGTGTGGCTGGGTTGCAGGCGATCGCCACCGCCAGACGCTTGGGAGCGATCGTCGAAGCCTTTGATATTCGTCCCGCCGTCAAAGAAGAAGTCCAAAGTTTAGGGGCAAAATTTGTCGAAGTCAAACTAGAAGAAGAAACAACCGCCGCTGGAGGCTACGCCAAAGAAATTTCTGAAGCAAGCAAACAGCGCACTCAGGAAGTTGTCGCCGAACACGTCAAGAATGCTGATGTGGTGATTACGACTGCCCAAGTTCCTGGTAGAAAAGCACCTCTTTTAGTTACTGAAGAGATGGTAGCGCAGATGAAACCAGGTTCGGTGATTGTGGATCTCGCCGCCGAACAGGGTGGTAACTGCGCTTGCACTGATCCCGGCAAAGATATTGTGTGGAATGGCATCACTATCATTGGTCCCATCAACTTACCATCATCGCTACCAGTTCATGCCAGCCAACTTTATTCCAAGAATTTGTCGTCGTTGATACAACTGTTGATTAAAGACAAAGCTTTAAATGTCAACTTTGCCGACGACATCGTTGATGCGGCTTGTGTTACCCACGGTGGCGAAATTCGTAACCAGCGGGTGAAAGATGCCTTACAAGCTTTAAGCGGTGTGGCAAGTTAATTAATTCGTAGTAAGTGCGTGCTTACTACAACTCAATTTGCATAAGGAGTTTACCCTGCGATGACAGAAGCATTAATCGCTGCCTTGTTTGTGTTTGTTTTGGCATCCTTTACTGGATTTGAAGTTATCAACAAAGTTCCACCAACCCTCCACACACCTTTGATGTCAGGTTCCAACGCCATTTCTGGAATTGCTGTACTGGGTGCGATCGTGGCTTCTGGTGCTAGAGAGACGAATTTATCAGTTATTCTCGGTTTGATTGCCGTGATATTGGCAATGGTTAACGTGGTGGGTGGCTTCCTAGTCACAGACAGAATGCTGCAAATGTTCAAGAAAAAGGAGATTAAGGCGTGAGCGACTTTTTACCAACCGGGATTCAGCTAACGTATTTAGTTGCTGCATCCTTATTCATTCTGGGTTTGAAACAGCTGGGATCACCCGCGACAGCACGACAAGGTAATGTTGTTGCAGCTGTGGGGATGCTGTTGGCTATTGTGGCAACAATGCTGGATCAGCATGTGTTGAACTATGAAATGATTTTGGTAGGATTGGCTATTGGATCTTTGGTTGGTATAGTCGTCGCCTACAAAGTCCAAATGACGGATATGCCCCAAATGGTGGGTTTGCTCAACGGCTTGGGTGGTGCAGCATCTGCACTTGTTGCGGTTGCTGAATTTTGGCGGTTACTAGGAAACGGTGAAGCAATACCCCTTGATGCCAATATCTCCATGTTGCTGGATGTGTTAATTGGTGGTGTCACCTTCACAGGAAGCTTTGTAGCCTTTGCAAAACTGCAAGGTATTATCAGCGGTTCCCCAATTACATTTCCTTTGCAGCAACCATTTAACCTCTCGCTTCTGGTTGCCTTTATTGCGGGTAGTGCTTATTTAATCATCTCACCGCACAGCTTACCTGTCTTTTTGGGAATTGTTGCTGTTTCTCTAGTGTTGGGTGTGATGTTCGTCATCCCCATCGGTGGCGGCGATATGCCTGTGGTGATTTCCCTGTTGAACTCGTTTTCCGGGTTAGCGGCGGCTGCTGCTGGTTTCGTGGTGATGAACAATATGTTAATCATCGCTGGCGCATTGGTGGGAGCATCTGGGATCATCCTTACCGAGATTATGTGTAAGGCGATGAACCGTTCTCTATTCAGTGTGCTGTTCAGTGCTTTTGGTACAGTGACTGCGTCTGGTGGTGCTGCTGGTACTGGTGGTACAACCGATAAAAGTGTCCGCAGCATTGATCCCGAAGAAGGCGCAATGATGTTGGGTTATGCTCGTTCCGTCGTCATTGTTCCTGGTTATGGTATGGCGGTTGCGCAGGCGCAGCACAACATACGTGAATTGGCAGATCAGCTCGAACGTATGGGCGTGGATGTGAAGTATGCAATTCACCCTGTTGCTGGTAGAATGCCGGGACATATGAATGTGTTGCTGGCGGAAGCGAATGTACCTTATGAGCAACTGCACGATATGGATGATATCAATCCTCAGTTTGAGCAGACGGATGTCGCTTTGGTAATTGGCGCAAATGACGTGGTGAATCCAGCGGCGCGGAGTGATACAAGTAGCCCGATTTATGGTATGCCAATCTTGGAAGTGGATCGGGCGAAGCAGACAATTGTGATTAAGCGCGGTATGAGTGCGGGTTTTGCTGGTGTCGATAATGACTTGTTCTACAAGAATAAAACGACGATGCTCTTTGGTAGTGCGAAGGATATGGTTGGAAAGTTGGTTTCTGAAGTGAAGCAACTGTAGGGAATTGTAGATTATGGATACAGCATAAATCCAAAATCCCTTTTATGGATCGTGTATAAGCTTGCTAAGGGTTTGTCCTGAGGCAAGTTTTTTTATAGTTAAAATTAATACCAGCTTAGCTTCTACTGCATTTTTAGGAAATCGTATGGTTTATACTACATTGTAGTTAAAGATGACGTTGATAAAATAAATCAGCGATAAAATTTGAATAAGTCAAGCAATTAGGGTTACGTGAAATGAATATTTCCCTCAAACCTGAGCATGAGCAGTTTATTCAATCCCAAATTCAAGCAGGGAGATATGCTAATGCAGAGGATGTGATGAACGAAGCATTGAAACTGATGCAAGCAAGGGAGCAACGTTTGGAAGAACTCCGGCAAAAAATAGCGGTTGGGAAGGAACAAATTGCTAGAGGAGAGGTTACGGATGGGGAAATAGTATTTGCTCAACTGCAAGATAAAATCAATAAAATTGCTGAGTCTCAAAGATGAGTAATTACTCTTTTTCTGATGAAGCAGTCAAAGATTTAAATTCTATTTGTGAATATATTGCTCAGAATAATCCTAAAGCTGCCAGTAAGCTTTTTGACGCAATTCGTCAGAAGTGTAAACTAGTTTCTGGATTTCCCAATATGGGGAAGAGTTATGAGGAATTGTCCCCTAATTTACGGGGATTTAGTATTGAAGATTATATTGTTTTGTACTATCCAAGAGAGGATGGAATTGATATTGCGCGTGTCATTAGCGGATATAGAGATTTAGAATCCATGTTTTTGGAACCAGAATAAACCTGCTAAAAAGCACAAGTAAAACTGGATTCACTTTTTTAACGAACCGCCAAGACGCAAAGAGCGCCAAGGAAAGAATTAGAGAGTTAGCTTGTCTTGGGGGAGATTATAATCCTGAGACAAGCTTTTTTGTGGGTTAAAAGTAATACTAGTAGAAAAGGGCTATTGTTGATTATTTAAGAGGGTTGCTATGGGAAAAGAGCAGCAGAAGTTGATTCTGTCTCAGCACAGGTATGAGGAACAGGTAAAAAAAAGGCTAGGGAGTCTTGGCAATGAGCCGCAAAATATACTAATTTTTTATGGACGAGCAGGTATTGGCAAAACAGATTTATCGAAGTCACTGTTTCAATCTTTGAAGTCAAATTATCCGGTGTGCGCCCGGTTGGATGGAGAGGGAATTTTCAACTACGGTTTGGCACGTAAACCGATTGAATCAGCCGTAGTTCAGCTACGAGCGCATTTGCGTCGGGGTGGGGCTGATCTCAGTTGCTTTGATTTGGCGTATCGGATTTATAGTGCGGGAGCAAATCCTTTAATGGTGACAATTTCACCTGAAGCTGCTAACCGGATGGATTGGGCAGAGAAAATCAGCAATGGCACGGATTTAGCTGATGCTGTGCTGGAAATGAATCCTGCTGAACTGGCTCCTTCTTTGTTAGAGGGGCTGACGGAACTGGCGAAGGATTTGCTACCTGGTGGACAAGTTTTAGCTAAACTGGGCTGGTTTTTGATGCAGCAATCGCCAGAAATATGGCAGTGGTGGAAAGAACGGGGTAATCAAAATTTGCGAGAATTAAAAGATTGTGTAAGCCCGTATGAAATTCTGGAGCGACTGCCTTTATTTCTGGCGCGTGACTTGCAGCAATACCTACGCCGTTCCCAGCACAAAGCAGTGATTTTTATAGATGGCTATGAAAAATTAGTAGATAAATTCGGGCGATGCGATTGGCTTGAGGAACTACTGGAACAGCCGAATCCAAATGTGCTGTGGGTGATTTTTTCGGAGCGATCGCTTAATTTTACAAAATACGCCCACAATATTCCTATCCTCCCGTTAACTGAGGCGGAATGTCAAGCGGTTCTGCAAGAATTTGGTATTGATGAGCCTGAAATTTGCCAAATTATCATTCAGGCATCTGGAGGAATTCCTTTGTATTTGCGGCTGGGGGTGGAGACGTGGCAAGACATCAAAAAGCAGCGTCAGCCGAAACTTACGGACTTTGCCCGGAATTTAAATGAGGTGTTACGTCAGCGAGATATAGCTTGGCAGCCAGATGAACGGCGGATGTGGCAAGTGCTTTCTCACTGTCGTACTTGGGATGAGGCGCTGTTTGCTAAGTTGATGAGTCAGTTTCAGTTGGATAACTGGGAAAATCGCCTATCTCAAATCACCGTATCGCCTTATGTTGAGGAAGCTGGTTCAGGAGTTTGGCGCTTGAATCAAGTAATGCAGCAGCATTTGCAGGAGAACCAGCCAGAAGACTTGCGAAAATCAGTGAATAACTGGTTGTTTGAGTATTATCGAGCAGAATACCAAGAACCAGAATTACAATTAACCGCGCTGGCAGAAGCGCTTTATCACGGGTTGGAAAGCGAACAGCCAGAAGCCGCAACGAGCTGGTTTTTAAAACAGGTGGCGGTGCAGCAGGAGGTGGGTAGACATCAGGCTGTTGTTTCTATGCTGCAATTTCTTGTCGGGAAAAATCATCAATTGCCTCTTGCTTGGACGCTGTTGGGTAAGTCGCTCGTTGTTTTGGGTGATTACGAGCAAGCGTTGGAAGCTTTGGAGACAGCGCGAAGTCAATGGGAAGCTTTGCAACAGAGGGAAAGTCTTGATGCTGGTACTATGGAGTTGGAACTCGCTAATGTTTACCTCAAGCTTGAGCGGACTTTTGATGCAAGCAACGCTGCTCAAAAAGCATATCGCATCCGCACTGCTCAACTGGGTGCAAATGAGTCTTCAGTTGCTGAGGTTCTCAACCGCCAAGCAGAAATTGCTGCAAGTCAGGGCGATTATCGAGAAGCGGTGAATCTGAGTCAACGCGCTTTGCAAATACTCCAGTTTCATCCAGATACCCAACCGCTGCAACTGGCTCAACTGAAGCACACTGCTGCTTGGTTGAATGCTTACAACAACAATTTGGATGCAGCAGAAAAGCTTTGCCAAGAGGCGCTGGAAATTGTTAAGAACAATGCTGGTGACGAACATTCTCTGGCTATCTCTTGCCAAGCGTCTTTGGGAGATATTTACCAAGGGATGGGAGAGCATAAATACCAAAAAGCTTACGAACAGTATCAGCTAGCTCTTGATGCAGCAGATATCAGCCTTAGTCCCAGCCATCCTCAAACACTGCAACTGCTGCAAGGCTTGACGCACTTGTGCCGAAGAATGGGAGAATACGATGCGGCGGATGAGTTTGCAGAACGTCATAATGCTCATGTTCAAATCGGTAATTTTGAAGAAACCGCTGCTGCTGCTACAAGGCTAAACAATCTTGGTTTTTCGCTTTATAAAAAAGGTGAGTACGGTAAAGCAGAACCACTCCTGAAACAAGCGCTGCAAATCTTTTTGAAAGCGCTGGGAGAAGAACATCCCCACACAGCTTTAAGTCTCAACGGCTTGGCACGATTGTACGAATCTCAAGGACGGTACAATGAAGCCGAACCGTTGTACAACCAAGCCCTGCAAATCTCTCTGAAGGTGCTCGGAGAAGAACATCCCAACACTGCCACAAGTTTCAACAACTTGGGATGGTTGTACGAATCCCAAGGAAGGTACGATGAAGCCGAACCGTTGTACAACCAAGCGCTGCAAATCCGTCTCAAGGTGCTCGGAGCTGAACATCCCCATACAGACATCAGTCTCAACAGCTTGGCAGGATTGTATGAATCCCAAGGACGGTATGATGAGGCGGAACCATTGTACAACCAAGCGCTGCAAATCCGTCGCAAGGTGCTGGAAGCACAACATCCCGACACAGCCATGAGTCTCAACATCTTGGCAGGATTGTACAAATCCCAAGCACGGTACGATGAAGCGGAACTGTTGTACAACCAAGCGCTGCAAATCCGTCGCAAGGTGTTTGGAGCGGAACATCCCGACACAGCCGACAGTCTCAGCAGCTTAGCAGGATTGTACGAATCCCAAAGACGGTACGATGAGGCAGAACCGTTGTACAACCAAGCTCTGCAAATCTCTCTGAAGGTGCTCGGAGCTGAACATCCCCATACAGCCAAAAGTCTCAACAGCTTGGCAGGATTGTACAAATCCCAAGGACGGTACGATGAGGCGGAACCGTTGTACAACCAAGGACTGCAAATTTTTTTGAAGGCGCTCGGAGCTGAACATCCCCACACAGGCAGGAATCTCAACAACTTGGCAGGATTGTATGAATCCCAAGGACGGTATGATGAGGCAGAACCCCTGTACAACCAAGCACTGCAAATCTGGCTCAAGGTGCTGGGAGAAGAACATCCCCACACAGCTGTAAGTCTCAACGGTTTGGCAGGATTGTATGAATCCCAAGGACGGTACGATGAGGCGGAACCTCTGTACAACCAAGCCCTGCAAATCCGTCTCAAGGTGCTGGGTGAAGAACATCCCGACACTAAGGAAACGGAAAGCAACCTCAATCGCCTACGCGATGAAATGACAAAATGATATTTCGTCCAAACACCCTGTAGAGACGTAGCCCTTCGGGTTCGCCAGTCGCCTGCGGAGGGAAACCCTCCCGCAGCGCTGGACTCACATGCTACGTCTCTACATTTTGACGCGAGATTTCAAGGAGAATTATTTTTTCTTCTTAAGTTTAGGAGCGGTATTAGGACTGGTGCGCTTAATTTAGCGTTTTTCTTCGTCTCGCAGACGGCGATCGCCTAATTCTAATTTTTCCTATACTCTCTTCTCTCTGTGTCCTCTGCGCCTCTGCGGTTAAAAAATAGGTATTCTTCTGGTACCGAAGGATTAACGCCATCCCCAACAACATTATCCCAAACAGCAATTTCAGCTTGATACTCTGAATCTTCTGCATCCTGCTTGAGGGCTGCAATCATTTCTGCTTCCAAAATCCGGCGGCGGTGTTCTGTCAGCAACGCATTAATATAACCACTGCGGTTACCCTGTGCCTGCTGATCTATAAACTGGAGAATGTCTTCTTCTAAGGTAATTGTGATTTTGACCATCAGTATTACGCAGGCGCTATTTAAAAAAGAGCGGGTTGCGATTGCTTCCCTATGCCCTCCGGGCACGCTGCGCTAACGGTCGCAATGACTATAGTTAGGTTATTCGTAGCTAGGGGAATCTTAAAAGCCCCCTTTTTAAGGGGGTTGGGGGATCTCTTTTGCGTAAGTTTTACCTAAGTTTTCATAAATACACAAACACGGTGTAGAGACGTAGCACGCTACGTCTCTACATTTTGACGCGAGATTTCAAGCAGAATTATTTTTTCTTCTTAAGTTTAGGAGCAGTGCTCTTAGAAGTGGTGCTAGAACTAGCGCGTCGCATTTCGCGTTTTTCATCTTCTCGCAGACGGCGATCGCGCCAACCTGCCAGCGTCAAATAACCAACGCCTCCCGTAACTGCTACAAGCAGCACCGCAGCAACTGAAGCCAAAATAGTCAAGAATGGACTTTCCACGATTCTCTTAGAGTCCGTTGCGACCCCAAACTACCATTGAAATTGACCAAGTGAAAACAACAAGTAAAGCAACCCAGCCGAGTGTCAAAATTTCCATAGTGCTACTTTTAAACTCAATTGAAAACGCCTCTAACATTAATAATACTAGAAGCCCGTTCAGAACTAAAGTTTGGATTCCTCAGTGAACAAGATTTTAGATCCTCAACTGATGGCAGAACGCATTGAATCCCTCAAAGCTGGGATACTCGCGGGTTTGAGCCTGATGATAGCTTTTTTTCTCACCACCTTCGTGAATAATCTGGTGCTAGCAAAATATTTTGAGCAGCTCGCCAGTCTGGCGATCGATTCGCTAGATTTACAATTGTTGCTCAAGCTTGGAATTGCAGTTTTTTGTGGTTTGCTCTTTGGCGTCACCTACCGCTATATCATCCGCTCAGATAAAAATCCTCAATTGAAAGCTGGCGGAGTGTTAGCGTTTGGCTTAGTACGCTGTTTAACCCAAGTCGATGTTGGGCTGTCATATTCTAGAGATATATTGCCTTTTGTAGTTCTGGGAGTCGAAAGTATTTTGTGGTTTGTGTTGGCAGCATTTTTTCTTGATACTGCCATCCAACTCGGCTGGATTAAGCCTTTTCAATCAAGCTAATTCATAAAATATACATTTTGTCAAGATAAACATATGAATCTACCCAATCCTGTTAAAACTCCGTCTTTTTTGCAAAGAATCCAATGGGTTGCTGAACCTATAGGATATATGGAAAGCGCGGCTCAACAATATCCTGACATTTTTAGTACTACAGTAGTCGGTTCTAGACGTCCTCTGGTATTCGTGAACCATCCCCAGACAATTGCGGAAATTTTTACCAACGATAGAAAGAAGTTTGCAGCCCTGAGTCAAGAAAACAGAATTTTGCAACCCTTACTAGGGGACAGTTCAGTCGTTATGTTGGACGGCGATCGCCACAAACGACAACGCCAACTCCTAATGCCCCCCTTTCACGGGGAACGGATGCGAACCTACGGTGAAATCATCGTCAACATCACTGAAAAAGTCTTTAGCCAGCTACCACAGAACCAACCTTTGTCGATTCGGACTGCAATGCAGGAAATTTCTCTGCAAGTCATTTTACAGGCTGTCTTCGGCTTATATGAGGGAGAGCGTTGCCAACAACTCAAGCGCGTACTAGCTTCGACGTTGGGAGTTTTTGAATCACCGCTCAGTTCTAGCTTCCTGTTTTTCCCTTTCCTGCAAAAAGATTTAGGGGCTTGGAGTCCTTGGGGAAGATTTTTGCGCCAACGTCAGCAAATTGATAAATTGCTTTACGCTGAAATTGCTGAACGCCGTGCACAAGATGATCCAAATCGCATCGATATCCTCTCATTGCTAATGTCAGCACGGGATGAAAAGGGTAAACCGCTGACGGATAAAGAGTTACGCGATGAGTTAATGACTTTGTTGTTTGCTGGACATGAAACTACAGCAACGGCTATGGCTTGGGCATTGTATTGGATTCACCATATACCACAAGTTGGTGAAAAACTCCTCCAAGAACTGGGGACTCTCGGCGACTCCCCAAATCCCATAGACATTGCACGATTACCTTATCTGAGTGCTGTTTGCAATGAAACCTTGCGTATTTACCCTGTTGGATTCTTGACATTTGGTAGAGTCGCGCAAGAACCCGTTGAGATTCTGGGACATCACTTAGAGTCTGGTAAGGTAGTCTTTGGTTGCATTTATCTTTTGCATCATCGTGAAGATTTATACCCGCAGCCCAAGCAGTTTAAGCCAGAGCGCTTTTTGCAACGCCAATATTCGCCCTATGAATTTATGCCTTTTGGGGGTGGTGCCCGTCGCTGTATTGGTGAAGCTTTGGCTGTGTTTGAAATGAAGCTTGTTTTGGCAACTATCGTGTCACGCTATCAGCTTGCACTCACTACTAATCAACCAGAACAACCTCAACGACGAGGAGTAACCCTTGCTCCTAGTGGTAAAGTCAAGATGATTATTACAGGAGAACGGAAGCATCAAGAGTCTCCAAAAGTAGCAGCAAGTGTTTAGAGTAAGTAAGCATGACTTTAGCACTTGGCATGATTGAAGTTTTTGGCGTTCCTACAGCAATAGAAGCGGGGGACGCCATGTGTAAAGCCGCCCGTATCACTCTTGTTGGGTATGAAAATACTGATTTAGGGCGAATTACTGTGCTTATTCGGGGAGCAGTAGGTGAGGTTAATGTTGCTGTTGCAGCAGCACTTGAGGCGATACCGCGAGTGAATGGTGGTGAGGTGCTTTCTCATCACATCATTCCTCGTCCCCATGAAAATTTAGAATATGTTTTGCCAATTCATCAATCAGTAAATATTGAGCAATTCAATTCTTATATCCGATTTCCACCACCATTGTCGGCGTAAAAACTGTTGAGTATGTGGGGGTGTTGAGTTTTTATTGTTCCTAAGTTTAAAAGACAGTCCGCAAATCGAGAATAAAACCAGGTAAAATATCTTCACCTGATAGTTCTGTTGGTGATTCTAAAACTTCTACTGCTTGCCCCAAACGGTATATTTCTACTCGGCGTGTTTTTCTATCAATTAACCAGCCCAGTTTAACTTGATTTTCCATGTATTCTTGCATTTTTTCTTGAGTTTTTTGTAAATTATCAGATGGTGACATTAACTCTAAAACAAAATCTGGGACGATGGGAGGGAATTTTTCTTTTTGTTCAAAGGTAAGGACATCCCATCTTTCTTGTCTTATCCAAGTCACATCAGGAGAACGATCAGCACCATTAGGAAGTTTAAAGGCAGTTGAAGAATCAAAAACTTTTCCAAGCTTTGTTTGACGATTCCAAATCACAAAATCAGCATTCATTTCTGAGTTATGGCTTCCTGTTTCTCCTCCTGTTGGGGGCATGATAATAAGTTCTCCCTTGGCGCTTCTTTCAAATTTGAGATCAGGGTTTTTTTGACAAAGTTGATAAAATTGTTCGTCGGTTAATTCAATAACAGGTTTGAGGTCGATGGTAATAGTGTTCATAAGAAGTGAGGAGTTAATAAGCAATTCAAAATTCAAAATTCAAAAAGAAGGAAGAAACGTGCCGACAAGCATCCTACCTGATTGTATGCACTCTTAAGGCAGGACTATTTCATTCTAAACAAGGGGCTATATCTCTTGTTCATCTGCGGTTTCTTAACTCTTTGATGTACTGCACCCAACTGAAAACCGATATTATAAATTCTGATAATTTTATTTAGGAGATTTGGCTTCATTTGGCACAATAGCTCCTGCTATATCTGCTCCTTCTATATTGACCTCAGATAGGTCAACACCAGTCAAGTCAGCACCGCGCAGGTTAGCATACTGCAGGTTAGCACCCTTGAGATTAGCACCACGGAAGTTAGCACCCTGTAAGTCGAAACCAATACAATTGTTGGAACTAAAACCACGCAGATCTGCACCGTTAAAATTAGCACCGTTAAGATGAATACCACAGCGAGCACGAGCACCCCTCAGATTAGCACCAGCCAAGTCAGCCCCTTCCAGGTTTGCAACCCCTAGATCAACTCCAACCAGATAACAATTTGAGCATTTATTAGTTTTTATTAAAGTTTTAAGATTCTTACTTGCGTCATCAAAAC
>NZ_QMEB01000232.1 GCF_012912135.1 Brasilonema bromeliae SPC951
GCCACAGGGTTTTCATCTCACCCACTATAAATAGTAATAATCATCTTTTGGGCGTGAGGGATTGGGTTTCAACTGAGCAACGACTTTCGGAACAATCGTCGGTCCAAGTTGACAGTATCCCAGATAAACTGAACGAATAGCTGTTACAATTTGTTCTATTGGAGTGTGTTTCAATAAGTAACCAAGTGCCCCTGCTTGTAGTGACTGCCAGACATACTCGTCATCATCAAATGTCGTGAGTACTAATATCCGTATCCAAGGATAACGCTGAATAATCTCACGAGTTGCCGTCACTCCATCGTAAACTGGCATTCGGACATCCATCAAAATAACATCAGGTTGGAGGTGTTGCGTGAGGGCGAGCGCCTCGCGTCCATGACTCGCTTGTCCAACTACATCCAAATCCGCTGAAGCTGATAATAGTGTGGCTAAGTCCTGGCGAAAGATATCCTGATCATCAACAACTAAAAGGCGAATCATAACGGAAGTATGATTTGAATCTGCGTACCTGAACCTGGAGTACTATTGATGGTTAATTGACCTCTCAATAGTTGAACTCGTTCTTCAATACCTTGTAATCCTAAGCCTAAATGGGGTATTTTTGGATCAAACCCTTGACCATTATCTGCTAGTTCTATCAAGATACCTTCAGGCGTAGACAAACCTCGAAAACGAACCGCAGAAGCATGAGCATACTTTTGAATGTTAATTAGTCCTTCTTTGACTATACAATAAATGTGATGACTAGTTTGCAATGACAGTTGTGGTAAGTTAATCTCCCATTGGACGCTCAAAGCTTGATTGTGGCGAAGCTGTTCGAGCAGAGTCGTTAAAGCTTGATTGAGATTAAAATCCGATTGACGCATCATTTTCAACGAGCGATTGACATCCTCAATACACTGACTCGCCAAAAATTGAGCTGTATCTACAACTTCACAAACTCCATCAATATCGTGTTGTCGAAGTTTTTGTTGGGCGACAGTTAACCGACTGTTGAGGTTCGTTAGACTATGTCCTAGAGAATCGTGAATGTCGCGTGCAATCCGAGTGCGTTCTAGTGTAGTTGCTAGGGTTTCCACTTGCTCAGCTAAAGCTTCGGCACGTTTTCGACTTTTCTGTTCTACAATCACCATAAAACTAAAAGCAATTATGAAGACAGTGACGACGAGATTATCTGATAGATAGCTCAAAATCATCTGTTGAATTTGTTTGTGCTCTTCTAGATTGACACATAACGCTGAATTCAATTGAACATATTCAGGAAGTGCCAAAACAAAGGTTAATACTCCAAGAAGAACAGTGAATATAACAGTTAATATCAGATTTTTTCGATTCAGTAAAAAGCAGCTTTTAGCAATGTACAAGTAGAGAAATAATTCGATTCCAATTCCTGTCACCCTCATGAAGAGTGCTAATATAATTCCGGAAAGGACATATGCTTGCCTTTGCCAAAGCGGACGGTAAATTGGAAAGACTAAACTTAACCAAGTATATCCACAAAGACAGAAAAAAACTTGTAAAGTTGTTGTGATTGAAACTTGAAACATTCCATCAAGTATAAAACCTAAAGTCACTCCAATCATCATCACCCACTCGACATAACGCAAAATCGTGCAGAATGATGGGGAAGAGAACATATTCAGTTTCATGGCAAGCAAAGCAGCAAAGATTGCCTAAAAGATACTAAAAACTAGAGTAGAGTATTCCCTTTGAATTTCTCTATGACATTTTACCTTGGATGATTCCACGCCTGCGGTGGAAGCGTTTTTGGAGTGGTTTGGGAACTGTGTTACTCGTGGTTTATTTTTCTGCTACTTTTCCACTCACCATCGCTGTCGCCAAAAAAGGATTAGTTACTTTTATTCCCCCCGATCCTGGTACAACCGCAGATGCAATTGTTGTACTCGGACGGGGGGTACCATTTAGAGATTCAAGGGTTGAGGTTGTAGCTGAACTGTGGAGGAATCATCGCGCACCATTCATTTTTGCCAGTGGTTTAGGAGATGGTTCTGAAATTGTCCAACAACTCAAAGCAAAAGGTATTCCTGATACTGCGTTAGGAGAAGAACACTGTTCTCAAACCACCAAGGAAAACGCACTGTTCACCGCATCAATCTTACAACCACGGGGAATCAAGCAAATTCTGCTAGTCACGGATTCTCCACACATGTTGCGTTCGCGACTCACTTTTAAAAGTGTGGGCTTTGAAGTCATGTCGCATACAAGTCCCATACCATCTGAATTCACTCCGACCAAAAAAGCAATGCTCATGTTTTATGAGTATATGGGATTAGTTAGCTACGGTTTGCGAGGGGACTTTCTCAAACACAACTTACCTCAACAGAAAAACCCACCTGTCGCGAAAGTTAAGAACTCGGCAAATTTTAACCTGCAAAAACAGCATATCGAGGATAACAGAGATATCAGTTATCCTCTTTAAGCACAGCTATGGGTAAGCGAGTCGTACAAAAGTCCTTCTGTATTTCCTAGGGAGACGCTACGTGTTCAAAGTATGCACTTGCGACTCAGCGTGTCCCAAAGGGACTTACGCGCAGCGTGTCCGTAGGGAATATTCTCAATTCTGACTCTGTGGTTCTTTCTTGGTGATAAATTCCCTCTAGCAACCTTTCCTCAGGATAGAAATCTAAGGAAACTTTTATCTCAAAATCTTCTGAAGTCTTACTATCTGTGATTGATAGAGAATGAGATAGACTCCCACCATCCTTGACAGAGGAAAATTGTTTTTTGAAGGGAGAAAATTCTAAAGTAACTCTAATTTCAAGTTTCCCTTTTTGTCTACCATTGTTATTAGGAACAAGCAGTTCACATTGGATTTCCGGTTTCAGGGAGAATTCCCACTCAACTCGATTAAATATGCCTGTAATATTCCTCTTTTTGAAGTATTTTTTAACAAATTTGTCCTGACACGAAAAAATTAAATCATTTCCCTTTGGCTCAAAATATTCAAGCACTTTTTTAACTATTTGAACTGCATTAAAAATTTTATCTCCTAAAAAAAGAACATCATCCTCTTGTTCCAATCGCTGGAATTGGTTACTCAACATGTTAAAATAACCTCCTTACTAATCCCGAGTTCTTGAGATTCTCTTACAATCCTTGCCACAAAATTGAATTTCGTCAAATAAAGTACATGGTAGATGCCTAGAAGGCGGTGATACAGCCCTCTGTGGCGGGTTTACCGCCTCCTGGTGACTGAAAGAACAGCCATAGGACTGTAGACGCGGGGAGCGCTGCTTACCGCTGGCTAGGGTAGAGTAGGGTAGGATAGACAGACGAATATAGACAATTAATTTACTTTATTTTTCTGCGTAGATTGCGTGTTCAAAACTACATTTTTTCATATTTTACTATACTATTCAACTTAATTAAAGTCTTGTGAGAAATAGATTTTCCTAACAAAAGATGTAAATATTTACACTTATTTCCTCTTGTTGGAATGTAAAGACAGGTCATATTGTAAAAGTTGTTATATATACTCAATTATTGATTTCAGACTTTCACACTGAAGTAGTCATCATTATTGTATATTCAAGATTTAAAAAAAAATTATGATAAAAATATCCCGTATATTTTCTTAGATAAATGACAAACGTTCAGTGTATTTACTGTGTAAAAAGGAAATATATATCTTTGTCTAGTTTCATCAAAACATGACATAAGCATAAATTAAGCTAATTACTCTATTGTTATTTAATATTTAATTTTTATTGAAGAAATAACTTTTTGATAACTGACGAAAATATAGCGGTTCTCATTTGAATCACACAATGTGAAAGTGCATGTACTTTCACTAGCTCCGTGTGTATTGCACCCAACACCACCAAGCGCTATATTCACTCTGTTGAGGATGTTTTAGAAGTATTGTTTTAAATACGTGGATCTTCGATATCCCTCTAAATCCACGGCTAGTGCTACAACGGGACGCCACATGCACCGACTGTCGGGCGTTGCGCGACGCCAGTCGCACTCAAAGCGGGAACCTCCAAGGGCGCTTACGCTCCCCCTGTTGAGGAGGTGCTGTTCAGATCTACGACAATTTTGTGTACTCAATGAGACTTTCCAAACATCCTCTTGTGAAGAAGTTTAACGCGTTGCAAAAGTGCTGTCGAACTAACAGCAGGGAAATATCCTGTTGTGCATAGTTTGGGGTTTTTATTTCAAACAGGTATGAGCATATTTGAATTTCTGTTAATTTTGCTATCTTCACACACTCCTAAAATGGTGCGTTACACTACATTAACGAACCCCACGCATTCAATATTTATTTGTATAGCAGTTATTCATCTCAACGGGTAGAGACGGTTCAAACAGCACACATATTGAAAATCTCTATTTTACTTTATAAGAGTAAAAATTTAATCATAATGTCAAATCTCAAATTTCAACTTATTTATGTCTGAAGAACTTAATTTTCAAGGTCATGGTATGGATCGCCTCCCTCCCCAAAACATTGAGGCGGAAGAAGCGATATTGGGGGGGATTTTGCTAGATCCGGAAGCGATGAGTAGAGTGAGCGATCGCCTCATTCCAGAAGCCTTTTATCTAAACCCTCATAAAGATATCTATCAAGCCGCTGTCAGGTTACATACTCAAGGTAAACCTACAGACTTGCTTGCAGTGATAAATTGGCTAAACGACCACGATATGCTAAGCCGTGTTGGCGGTAGAAATAAATTAATTTCATTAGTAGATCGTACAGTGTCAGCCGTTAATATCGACGCCTTAGCAGATTTAGTTATGGAAAAATACCTGCGGCGTCGGTTAATCAAAGGTGGTAATGAAATTGTCCATCTGGGTTATCAGACAGAAACTGAGTTACCAACTGTTTTAGATGAAGCAGAACAAAAAGTCTTCAGCATCACTCAAGAACGTTCCCAAGTTGGTCTGGTTCACATTTCTAACACCCTGATTAATACTTTCCAAGATATTGAAACTCGCCATCAAGGTATCGCCCTACCAGGAATTCCTTGCGGCTTTTATGATTTAGACGGTATGACGAGCGGTTTTCAACGTTCTGATTTGATTATTGTTGCTGGTCGCCCATCAATGGGAAAAACCGCTTTCTGTCTCAATCTTGCTCATAACATTGCTGCTTCATATAAATTACCAGTTGCTATCTTCAGCTTAGAAATGTCAAAAGAACAACTGGCGCAGCGGTTGTTAGCAAGTGAGGCGGGAATTGAAACTGGTTATTTGCGGAGTGGACGCATCAGCCAAACTCAATGGGAACCCTTAAGCCGTGCGATTGGTATGCTCTCTGATATGCCAATTCATATTGACGATACGCCAAATATTACAGTCACAGAAATGCGAAGTCAAGCCCGGCGTTTGCAAACAGAATTAAATACAGAACTAGGACTCATTATTATAGATTACTTGCAATTAATGGAAGGAGCGGGCGATAACCGCGTGCAAGAATTATCAAAAATTACCCGAAATCTTAAAGGTTTAGCGCGTGAATTAAATGTCCCAGTGATTGCTCTTTCTCAGTTGAGTCGAGGAGTAGAATCACGTACGAACAAGCGTCCCATGTTATCTGATTTGAGAGAAAGTGGAAGTATTGAGCAAGATGCGGATTTAGTTATTATGTTGTACAGAGATGATTACTATAACAGCGATACCGCAGATAGAGGAATTGCTGAGGTGATCATAGCTAAGCACCGCAATGGTCCAACAGGTACTGTTAAACTCTTGTTTGACCCACAATTGACGAAGTTTAAAAATTTTGCCAGACCGAATAATTATTGAAAATGAATGAGTAGTTCGTGGTAAGTTATTCAGAACTATTTTATTTTATGCATGTTCACCCGGAAATAAATTTCCGGGCTAATAGCCGAAGTCCGTTAAAACGGACTAAATACAATAAAAGTCGGTTTTAACTGACTTAAGGTACTCGGTGTGGGACTTGAGTTCCAGGTAGATTTCGGAAGAATGAAATAACCAAGGGTTTGTTATCAATAGTTATGATTAATAACTAACAACAAACTACTAACTATGAATTATTACTGAACTTTCAGCAACTCCACATCAAAAATCAAAGTAGCGTTGGGTGGAATGACACCACCAGCACCACGAGCACCATAACCTAAGTCTGAAGGTATAATTAATTGACGACGACCACCTACTTTCATAGTACTTAGTCCTTCGTCCCAGCCTTTGATAACTTGTCCAACACCTAGTTTGAAACTAAAGGGTTGACCGCGATCGCGTGAGCTATCGAACTTAGTACCATCTTCTAAAGTCCCGGTGTAGTGAACTACAACTGTTTGTCCTGTTTTAGGAGTCGCCCCAGTCCCCTCTTTTAACTCAGTGTACTTAAGTCCAGAGGGCGTGGTGACGACATTGGCTTCAGACATATTTTTTTTGCTCGCAATAAGGGTATTGTTTTCTTGTACCTGAATGGGTGCTGGAGTTGTTTCGGTCAACTGGGTCGCAACAGCGATATCTTGTTTGTTACCGCTAATTTGCGCAAATACCAAAACCAAAACACAAGCCAGCATGAAGCCCATGCTGAGTAAAATCGCTTTCAAAATGCATCCTCCCTACTCAGTATTTTGGAAATGTAAGATAACCAGTAGGACAAAACTTAGTTTAAATCACAAAGCGACCCTTAACGCCAAAGCTTATTTTCTAAATCACGCACTTGACGCTCTAAACGGTCAATTCTACCACGGAGTTCGTCCACTTCCGACTGACGAGGCACCCCCAAATCCTGTAACATATTCCGCAGTTGTCGTTGCATATTAGAATCCCAATTTCCCTGCTCCGACTTCAACTGCTGTACCATATCATCCATAACCGCTTTTGCTTGCTCGGGATCAAGCTTACCATCCTTAACAAGTTGCTCGCTGACTTCCCGCAGTTTATCTGCTACCAAGGACGTTGTCCCAAGACCTATCGTTAATAACTGCTTCATCCAGTTGTTGTTGTCCATAATCCCTTTCTATCACTTTTTTCAAATCAAACGTCCCTTTCTCATAAATCTACCCTATAGATCTATGGTGCAAGGATAATTAATATAGACTACACCTCTATTCTGACAAACACACACAAAGGATCAAAAGTGTGATAATCGAACAATTTTAGGTGAAAGTTCCGCCCGAACAAACAGTCAAGTGAGTATCAAGTGCGGAAATTTCCGCAGAAATAAGCAGGCGAGAATTACCCACTATTCTTAAATTTGAATGAAATTTGAAATCGCTATTTTAGTCAGTTCTGGGGGAAAACCAGTCATGTTAGAGTTTAACCTGCCGAAGTACTTACCCTCTGCCGAAGAATTACCCGACTCTGACGATACTCCTGTGGATAACGAATTGCAAGAATTGATACCAGGCTTGCTGAAAGCGATACTGCTGATACTATGGGCAGAACGCATGGACTGGTTTTTTGGCATAGACATGGGTATTTATTATCACCCAGATAAACCGGCAATTGTGCCAGATGGGTTTTTGAGTTTGGGGGTAGAGCGAGTTTATGATGAGGAATTACGACCAAGTTATGTCCTATGGGACGAAAACGTTCTCCCGACTTTAGTGCTAGAAGTTGTTTCTCAAAATTATCGCAAAGAATACAGCACGAAAAAAGAAGAATATGCAGCGCTGGGTGTGTTGTATTATGTGATTTACTCTTCCCGGCGTCGCCGCAAACCACGTTTGGAAGTGCATCGGTTAGTGGATGATAAGTATGAATTGCAAGAGGGAAACCCTGTTTGGCTACCGGAAGTTGGTTTAGGAATTGGTTGTGAACGCGGGACTTATGGAGGCGTAACGCGAGAGTGGCTTTATTGGTACAATGAGCAAGGGAAACGTTACCCCACGCCAGAAGAACGTATTCAAGCAGCAGAACAACGAACACGAAGGCTGGCAGAAAAATTGCGTGAGTTAGGAGTAGATCCGGAGAGTATTGGTTAAGGCGATCGCATTTCTTGAGTTAAGGTTAGTTAAGGCGATCGCATTTCTTGAGTTGTCCGATTGCTAAAATTACCTTAAACTCAGGAAACATGACTGACGCTGGTGTATATACTCTTAGTCAAGAGCTTGGCAAACAAGAGTATTACGCCTATGGACTTTTTAACCGCTTGGGGAGTTAGTACTGCTGTTGGATTTCTCTTCCAACCAGTAATGAAACAATTTGCCCAGGATTTAGGCAAAGATTTATTAAAAGATATACTCAAAGATGTATTCAAAGCTATCCCCAGCCAGATTTTACAGAAACTGAAAAAGGAAGAAATAGATATTGCTGCTGGGAAAGCACTTAAAGAGTTTTTGTCACTCGTCCAGCAAGAATTAGAAGATGCTGATATTCCTGATAACGAAATTAGGGAGTATTATAACGAACCGCTACAAAAAT
The DNA here is from genome assembly GCF_012912135.1 of Brasilonema bromeliae SPC951. Lineage (GTDB taxonomy): Bacteria > Cyanobacteriota > Cyanobacteriia > Cyanobacteriales > Nostocaceae > Brasilonema > Brasilonema bromeliae. Next base: position 8,371 of record NZ_QMEB01000232.1, read on the forward strand.
TTCTGAAAGATGAAAAAGTTAAAGAAATCCTGGGAACTCCTTTTCAGGATGAATGTAATGAACTAGATACAAGAAGTTTACAAACTCTTTGGAACGAAAAGAAATTGTTACATTTGCCAAGGAAATTTGATTGGACAAAGCTTGGTAAGCGTTACGTTAAAAAAGTCAAAGCGATTATTCAAGACTCATCTGAACTGAGAGCAATTCTAGATTCCAAAAATCTTGAAAAAATTGAAAAAAACACAACAGAGACTGCTGGCATTATACCCGACTTCAATTTCAAACAATATCAAGAAGCAATTCGCGAGCGCTACGCCAATATAAAACTAGATAGTATAGATACCAGCGGTTACGCCTATAACGAATTGCGGCTATGGCGAATCTTTATTCCTCAAAACGTGCGAGAAGTTCACCAAGTCTTACCACAAGTTCACGAACTCCCCAAAGAACATCTCCGACGACTGCGAGAAAAGAACGAACTAGAAGCAGAAGAAATTGCAATAGAAGAATTAGAACGTCACAAGCGAGATTATTTTGAACAAAAAGTTTATTCAGTTAAAGATATTGTCGAAGACAAGCAGAACTATAAATATATAGTGATTTTGGGTGATCCAGGTTCAGGTAAATCTACATTGTTGCAGTACCTTGCATTAGATTGGGTAGAACAAACACTTGATCAGCTTCATAAGAAAAATCATCTGCCAATTCCGTTACTGATTGAGTTACGTGCTTATATGCGGCGACGGGAGGACAAAGAATGCAATAATTTTCTGGAATTCTTCCATAAATGTAGCGGTGTCATTCAGAACCTCAATCAGCATCAATTGCAGGAACAACTCAAGGCTGGTAACGCCTTGGTGATGTTTGATGGTTTGGATGAAGTTTTTGATCCTGGTAGGCGCGAAGATGTGATTACAGATATTCATCGCTTCACTAATGAGTATCCCAATGTGCAGGTGATTGTCACTTCTCGCGTGATTGGATATAAAGCGCAACGGCTGCGAGATGCTGAGTTTAAGCATTTCATGCTGCAAGATTTAGAACCAGAACAAATTCAGGATTTTATCAATCGTTGGCATTCTGACACTTTTACTGACAAGATTGATGGAGAGAGAAAAAAAGAGCGACTACAAAGAGCCATTGACACGTCAAACTCGATAGCAGAACTTGCAGGAAATCCCTTATTGTTAACGATGATGGCAATTTTGAATCGTAACCAAGAATTGCCAAGAGACAGACCAGAACTTTATAATCAAGCGTCGCGGGTGCTGCTGCATCAGTGGGATGTGGAACGTGCTTTGGTGGAAGATAAGAGGTTAGATCCAAAAACAATAGATTATAAAGATAAGCAAGCAATGTTGCGTCAAGTTGCTTACCATATGCAAACTAGTGAGAAAGGTTTGGCAGGCAATTTGATAAGTGCGAATGATTTAGAAAGGATTCTGACTGAGTATTTAAAAACCATAGAAGTTGACAAAGCTAGAGAAGTTGCGAGGGTGATGATAAATCAACTGCGGACTCGCAACTTTATGTTATGTTTCCTGGGTGCGGATTATTATGCTTTTGTTCATCGGACATTTTTGGAATATTTCTGCGCTTGGGAATTTGTCTGGCAGTTTAAAGAGACGCGATCGCTGGGAATTGAAGAACTCAAGACGCAAGTTTTTGGCAAACACTGGCATGATGAAACTTGGCATGAAGTCTTGCGGCTGATTGCAGGAATGATTGAGCCGAAGTTTGTTGGGGAAATTTTGGAATATTTAATGGTGCAAAATGGCGAGTCGGAGAAATTTAGCAACTTGTTTTTGGCGACTAAGTGTCTTTCTGATGTGAGGAATAGAACGGTAATTGCAAAAACTGCTCAGCAATTACTAAACCGCTTTAAAGACTTAACCAAATACGACTTAAATTATTATTACGATCCCAGGCAAGATGAGGAAGAGAGAAAACTCGTTCAGAAAATTCGTACCGAAGCAGTTGCAGCAATTGCAACAACTTGGAAAGATGACGCTGATACTTTCGCCATCCTCAAAACTCGCGCTACTGCTGATAATTCGTTTGTGCGACGTGCAGCAATCGAAGCATTAGCCAGCAACTACAAAGATGACGCCCAGACTTTAGCCATCCTCAAAACTCGCGCTACTGATAATGATGATTGGGATGTGCGATATGCAGCAGTCCAAGCATTAGCCAGCAACTACAAAGATGACGCCCAGACTTTAGCCTGGCTCAAAACTCGCGCTACTGTTGATGATAATTCAGGTGTGCGACGTGCAGCAGTCAAAGCATTAGCCAGCAACTACAAAGATGACGCCCAGACTTTAGCCTTCCTCAAAACTCGTGCTACTGCTGATGATAGTTCAGGTGTGCGAAGTGCAGCAGTCGAAGCATTAGTCAGCAACTACAAAGATGACGCCCAGACTTTAGCCTTCCTCAAAACTCGTGCTACTGCTGATGATAGTTCAGGTGTGCGAAGTGCAGCAGTCGAAGCATTAGTCAGCAACTACAAAGATGACGCCCAGACTTTAGCCTTCCTCAAAACTCGTGCTACT
>NZ_QMEB01000233.1 GCF_012912135.1 Brasilonema bromeliae SPC951
CTTGAATATAATAATTTGACTTTTCTGAGTGGTCTGTGATCTTAACAACACAAAACCAGAGCAAATTAGTATTCTACAGATAAAAAATCAGAAATTCAACTAGGAGAGTGTCGCTAACACGCGGAGAAATTCTAGAGGCAAATTATCAGTATCTGCAATAAAAGTGACTTCATAAATTTTCTGACCTATCTGCTGCTGTGTAGGTTCTAAAAGGATTTTCAGTGGTTGTAGCAGGTCAGGATCACTTTTTGATAACACCCACAAACGTTCTTTTAAATTTGTCAACCAACTAGATAAATCCGGTGTTATTTCAGTTAAATCAAACGAGAGATGATAATACCCCACGTAGTGTTCATCTGCAAATGCATCTGGGGCAGGTTTTGGTTCCGGAATTTGGATCAGCTCAATTCTGCCGTTGAGTCCTTCCATCCAGCATGCAAGAGTATAGCCTGTTGTGAAGCGTTCACAGACTGTAAACCCTAGTTGTTCGTAGAAGGCGATCGCCCGATGAATATTTCCTGTACGAATAGAAGCGTGATGCATAATTTTTTTCCTTTGTTATTTGTCATTTGTCCTTTGCTAAACGACAAAGGACAAAAAACAAATGACTCAACGGCAAAGCCTTCAAAGCAGCAGGTTGTCTGACAACTAACAATTACTCAAATAATCGGAAATAGGGATACCGTACTGGTACACCAGGTTCTTTTTCCAAATCGAAATTAATCACATCCCAACAGGGATCATCCAAGGAATCAGCGCTAAACTCCACAGGTAAACCATAAAGTCGTGCCGAAGTTGCCTCCGACTGTCCAGAACGCCAGTGAGTGCTACGCTCTAGATAACCACTCATCAACTCTTGATAGCGTCTAGCAATAACTACCCGTGTTGCTCGATAGCCTTGGGTATAAAGCTTATCTAGTGCTTCATGAATTTCAAACCGAATGCCATCGGGATGAGTATGTTGCCGATACCACTCGCCATTCCATCTTCGCCAATGACGTCCTGACTGTAGGTGGATGAGTTCCCCAGTTTCGGGATTTGCTTCAAACGCCCCGTGACGCGGACATAAATAAGTGTCGGTTAGTGTCAAAGCCGGGATTGTTTGGCGGCAGTGGGGACACTGAATTTCTGCACCGAATATGGGGTACTGCAAGGCTGGATTCATCATGAAGTGCGTACAAACATATTTTTGTTTTCACCAGTAGTGTTGGTTCCTTTTACACTTCTGCTCCAACTTGTTGGACACCGATTTACTGCCTAGTGAGCCTTGTGGCTCTACACCGTGATATCCTAGTTTTGCAACCTATACTGGTGCAACCTATACTGGTTGGAGTTCCTAAGCGTGTTCCTGGGTACCACAAATCTATTCTACCGTGTCTATCGCTTCCTACTGGTCTTCTCCTGATATTTCTCAAGCTGCCTTTATAGCAGCGAACGCTATTGTTATGGGTTCAGTAAAAATTGCAGCTGGGGTGAGCATATGGTACGGGGCAGTTGTGAGGGCAGATGTGGAATCTATAGAAATTGGCGAATGTACAAACATTCAGGATGGAGCAATATTACACGGTGATCCTGGAAAACCCACGGTGTTAGAAGATCATGTCACTGTGGGACATCGTGCTGTCGTACACTCTGCTTATATTGAACACGGCAGCTTAATCGGAATTGGCGCAGTTGTTCTAGATGGAGTACGGGTGGGTGCCGGTAGCATTATTGGTGCTGGCGCAGTCGTTACGAAAGATGTACCGCCCTTGTCCCTAGTTGTGGGTGTTCCTGGTAAAGTCGTCCGCCAAATTTCCGAAGCCGAAGCAGCAGAACTGATTGAACATGCCCAACGTTACAAAAAGTTAGCGTTGGTTCATGCAGGCAAGGGTACGGATATTGGGTTTAAAGCACCGGAGTAAGAGGGAGCAGGGGAAGCAGGTTCGCTAGTGGGAAGTTCTTCGACATAGGATTTTCCTCTCCCCCACACCCTTACACCCCCACACCCTTACACCCCTAGTTTTTGTAAAGATTCTTTACGTATTGTTTGGCAAAGTTGACTGCTTCAGCTACAAAATAAATAATGAGAAAAGTTGACAAAACTTTATTAAAGCGGAAAGAGGTTGTAGATATGAGTCTTCCAGATATGCGTTTGATCATTGTTTTAGCACCACTTCTCATTGCTGCTGGTTGGGCATTTTTTAACATTGGTGCCGCTGCTCTCAATCAATTGCAAAACTTTTTGAACAAAGAAGCGTAAAGAAAGAAGCATAAAGTCTGATTCACACCATAAAATACCAACCGACTGTTTTGATTCATAGGGCAGTCGGTTTTGTTTATCAGTTATCAGTTACCAGTTCCTGTTCACTGTGTAAAAAATTCCACCTACTACCTGACTACCTTTTGTGGATATCGACTCCCTACTTCAACCCTTCCAACACTTTGGCGTTCACCTCGGGTTAGAACGTATTGTCAAGCTGCTGGCAAATCTAGGTAATCCCCATCATCAACTCCCAGTGATTCATGTTGCTGGGACTAATGGCAAAGGTTCCGTTTGTGCCTACCTTAGTTCTATCCTCACTCAAGCAGGTTATCAAACTGGACGCTATACCTCACCTCATTTGGTAGATTGGACAGAACGCATTTGCCTTAATGAAGAGCCAATTTCTTCAGAGGAATTTTGCCAATTGTTACTGCAAGTGCAAGCAGCAATTCCCCAAGGAGAAGAATCACCAACTCAATTTGAAGTCATTACCGCTGCTGCTTGGTTATATTTTGCACAACAAAAAGTGGATGTGGCGGTGGTAGAAGTTGGATTAGGAGGACGCTTGGATGCAACAAACGTCTGCTCAAAACCTCTGATCACTATTATCACTTCGATTAGCCGTGAACATTGGCAGGTTCTTGGTCCTACTGTTGCTGATATTGCCAGAGAAAAAGCTGGTATTCTCAAACTTGGGTGTCCTGCTGTGATTGGACTATTGCCCAGCGAAGCTGAACAAGTTGTGCGATCGCGTGCTTTAGAATTACAATCCCCTCTTATTACGCCTCAACCTTCACAGTCTATTTCTCCAGGATGGGCGGAGTATCAAACACAAAATTCACTCTTTAGAAATTCAAATTTAATTAAATACCCTTTGCCGTTACAGGGACAAATTCAGTTAACGAATTCAGCTTTAGCTTTAGCCGCTATAGAAATTCTACAAACGCAGGGTTGGCAGATTTCTGAGTCAGCTATTATTCAAGGAATGGCAAATACAAAATGGCTGGGGCGGATGCAATGGACAACTTGGAAAAACCATAAATTGTTAGTAGATGGCGCTCATAACCCAGCCGCCGCCCAAGTTTTGAGAGATTATGTGAACACACTCAATGTAAAATCGGTTAGTTGGGTGATGGGAATGCTCTCTACGAAAGAGCATGAGGAGATATTCAAAGCTTTACTGCGACAAAATGACCGATTGTATTTAGTGCCAGTTCCTGATCATAGTTCAGCAAATCCTGGGGAATTAGCAAAACTCGCTTCATATATCTGTCCAGAATTGAGTTTTTGTCACATCTACCCAGAATTATTATCAGCCCTTGAAGCAGCTTTTGCCTCGACAGATGATTTGGTAATTTTGTGTGGATCGCTGTATTTAGTTGGGCATTTTTTAGGAACAACTGATTTAGGAGCGTGAAGGGTGTCAGGCAGGAGAGGATAATATTGCTCAAGATAGAGATAGTATTAAATCGATGGGTGGAGTTCAGTGTTGGGAGTTCTTGGATATATTGGAAACAACAAAATATAAAGAAAACAAAGAAAAAAATGCAAAGTACTCCTAACAAAACATCCCCTTCTACTATTAAACTAACCGAAAAGGAAGTTATCTCAGATATAAGGGAATACTGGGCGCTGAAGGGATGGCGGTGTGTAAAGTAGGGAGCAAGATGTTCCCACTATCTTTATGTACATCCATTGGGATGTTCCCAAATTTAATTGCTTAGTTTTCTGAAAACCAAGTTAATTACAAATGCGCTAAATTGTATCAGGATCAATATTTAACTCCCGCAATTTAGCCGCCAATCTTTCTGCTTTATTTATAGCTAATTCTTTCTGCCTTGAGGTATAAAAGCCAGATTTTAAGCCTTTTTTACTTCCGAACCCTATGGCAAACTGAAGTTGCGGTAATTCTAAGGGAAGAAGTGTTTTTTCTTCTTCCTACTTCCTTCTTACTTCTTTACGCTCACTAACGCTTCTATCAACGTCTGATTTTGCTCATCCGTACCAACTGTAATCCGCAGCTTATCCTCTAACCCCGCTTGCTTAAAATAACGCACCAAAATTCCTCGTTCTTTCAACCCCAAGTAAATAGACTCTGCATTTCCCTGAGTCGGAGTTGCCAAAACAAAGTTAGCGTGAGAATCAAGCACTTCCCATCCCAAATTCTTTAAATCTTGCGCTAGTTGAATCCGTGATATTTTCACTTTATCTGCACAAGCATTCTTGTAAGCTTGATCTCGCATTGCAGCTGTACCGACTGCTTGGGCGATCGCATCAATGTTGTAACTATCTTTTACCTTAAATAACCCCGCCAGCAGTTTTGGATTTGCCACCCCAAAACCCATCCGCAAACCTGCTAACGAATACCCTTTCGACAAAGTACGTAACACAATCACGTTCTCGAATTCTTGCACCAAGGGCAACGCGCTATACTCAGCAAAGTCAACGTAAGCTTCATCAACTACAACAATTCCTGAGACTTGCTGCGCTAATTCTCGCAGATCATCTAAAGGTACCACATGACCAGAGGGACTATTGGGAGAAGCAATAAACGTAATTACTCCATTCGCCGCAACGAGTTCCTTAATCGGTAACTGAAAATCGGCAGGGTAAGGAACCTCAAGTACTTGTGCGGGTTGCATGGCTGATAAAGTCCGATATAGCACGTAAGTTGGCATGGGATACACGACTTTGCGATTATTCCCCTCCGCACAACAGCGTATGAGCACATTCAGCAACTCATCACTTCCATTACCCACAATCACCCAATCTGCAGGTACTCCCAACGCATCGCTGACTGCTTGACAAAAATCTCTTGCAAATGGATCAGGGTAGCGTCGTAGCCATTCACCATCTAAATTGTGCAGCACCTCCATCGCTTTTGGGGAGGGAGGATAGGGATTCTCATTTGTGTTGAGTTTGATAATTTTTGTTCCTGGTTTGGGCTGTTCACCAGGAATGTAGCCAGTCATCGCATCAATAGCAGGACGAAAGTAGCTCATGTGTGAATGGTGGGAACTTATGTAAGTCGGGGTTCGTTGTAGACAACAGCCCACATCGCTTCACAAACAGTTTTGTTTGTTTTACATTTTGGAATGATAACTAGTTGTCACCAAACAAGGCAAAAGAAAAATCTTGAGTAGTATGTTTCTTTTTACTTTTTCAATTGAGTGAGACTGCCAAAAATCCCTGATGGCGATGCTCCAGCAGGGAGCGCTAGCATTGCTGATCGCTCTCCCCAGGCTTTTATTTATGTTCAATCCTTGCATTTACTTGAATTAGGGCTGAAGTAAGTTCAACCCCAGCCCTAACAATTAATGCTTGCTATTCTTTCACAAGTGTTAAAGCTTCTTCGCCGTTATGTAAAATGACTAACTTCTTACCATTTTCCTCAGATTTCACTTCCCACTCAAAGCCTGGTTTGAGTGGACGTATAGGAACAGATGTAATATTCCATTCACCTTTATCTAAGTTAGAACTTGGGTTACTTGTGGACTCTTGAACTTGTGGTTGCGCTTGAGAATCACTTGTCTTTGCAAAGCTAGGATTCTGAAACAGAAAACACAAGCTAAGCATAACAAAAGTACAAACGATTACCTTTTTAAAGAAACGTTTCATGACAAGATATTACCTTCTATCACTTTACTACCTAAACGCTTGTAACACTTAAGCTAAAGATAGAATATCATCTCGGTCGCCCAGAGGCGCGATGCCCTGCCCGAAATTTCAATTCGTTTCGCGAAATTCTGGGATTTTGCCATCACCAGGCGATCGCTCAGATCACCCCACCAGATGTGCTACCCAACGGGTGCGCCGCTTTTGCGCCAGCGTCCCGTAAGGGATACGCGTCTACGTATAGCCGTACAGGTACAGTGTGCGGCTTGTTTTGGATTAAGCTAACTCCTAGTGCTGTTCCACTCCTGCGCTGCATCCTCCACAGCTTGATCCACTGACTTCTCGCCCAGCATAGCCGCTTGTAAGTTCTCGTAAATTGCCTTTTGCAGCCGTTTTATATCCTTGAGCCTTGGAGTTAATATCTCTGCTTGTCGCAGTTCTTCTGCGCTTATGACTCGCGCCTTATCTAAAGTCGAGGCGTTCGCGGGTGCATCTTTGAAGTAGCTGTCAGCAAGGGACTTGACTGTAGATGGGAGAACATTTGCTGCTTTAGCAAAGGTGAGTTGATTCTCGTCATTTGTGAGGAACAAGGCGAATTTAAGAGCAGCATCGGGTTGTTTACTGTCACGGGGAATAACAACGTTCATAACAGCGACATTTTTTTTGCCATTGTCACCTATGACTTGCGGTGCGGTGGCGGAAACTTTGGCTATTGCTGGCGCATTTTTACCAATGTTCTCCAGAAACTCTCCTCCAGAAAACAGGAACGCTGTTTCTCCAGCTTGGTACAAATCTATAGCTCGACGATGCCCTTGTGTCAATATTTCTTTGGGTAGAAGTTTTTGTTTGTATAAGTCTACCCAATACTGAAACGCCGCTTTACCTTCTGGGGAGTTAAAAGCAGCTTTACCCTCAGCATCCACTAAAGTTGCCCCCATTTGTACAAACGACTCTAACACCTCTCCAGAATCTTGAGGGACAAAGGTTACAAAAAAGGCATACTTACCAGTTTTGTCTTTAATTTTTTGAGCCGCCTGCGCTAATTCGGTGTAGGTGACAGGTGCTTTACTGATACCTGCCTGTTTTAATAAATCGGTGTTATAAATGGTTAGCCGCGTGGTGAGATACCAGGGAATTCCAAAACTCTTGCCATTGAGCGTGCTTGCTTGCCAGATATTCGGTAAATAGGAGGAACGAACTTCTTTTGGGACTTTTGCATCTAAATCTAACCAGGCATTTCTTCCTGCAAGTTGGGAAGCAAAATCCGGATTAAGGTTGACAACATCAGGTGGTGTTTTTGCTGAAACAGCTGTTAAAATTTTGTTTTCCATTGCAGTCCAAGGCACATCAACCCAACTCACTTTTATACCAGAATTTTGTGACTCAAAAGATGTTATTAGGCTTTTAAAGTAGTCAGTAAATTGAGGTTGGAGTTGCATGGTCCAAAATTCAACATTTTGTACTGCTGCGACTCCTGATGATGCTTGTTTTGTGGTAGTACCAACATTGCTTGTACCACAACTAACAATCCAACTGGTCAATACACCGAGTAATGCCCAAATAATTAATTTTTTGAACTTTTTAAATCTAACCATCGTGCTTGTACTTTATTTAAGTCTATCGGGTGATCAGTACTTATGAAACAATTGTGGAGATTATAATTTAAAACAAATTCTTAGTAATGATATCAATCCTTAAATCAGTGAACAATGAACAGTGAACAGTAAACAGTCCTGCATGCATATGGTGGAGGATTAAACCCACTTAGCATGCGTTCCACGCTCTTGGTGAGGGATCGTTACCCAAGCTGAGAAAGCTGATAACTGGTAACTGATAACTGATAACTGTTAATATCATTTCATTTTTAAATTAGCAATCCGACGGGCAAAACTGTAGTGAAGCTATTCAATAGTTTGTTTGGAAAATTACATCAAGGTGTTGGTATAGAACTGTCACCGCAACGTGTGAATTTAGTTCAACTGCGTAAGCTACGCCAAGGTTTGAAACTAGAAACTTTAACATCGGTATCTCTTCCTGAGGGAGTTTTTGTCAATGGTCAAATTGTTGACTCCCCAACAATGGCGCAATGTATTCAGCAAGCCTTAGTGGAAGGTAACATCAAAGCTTCTCGTGTGGCTACTGCTATACCGGGGCGAGAATCAATTATACGCATCATATCTGTGCCAGCCGAGTTAGATGATAAAGAATTACGGCACATGGTACTAAACCACGAAGCAGGTTTGCATTTACCATTACCTTGTGAAGACGCTGATTTAGATTATCAGAAACTCGGGTACTTTATAGATGATGATGGAATTGAAAAAATACAGATACTTTTAGTAGCTATACGGAAAGAAATTACTGAGACATATATAAAGACCTTTGAGTTAGCAGGATTGCAAATCGATGTTTTAGATATTAATAGTTTTGCTTTGATTCGCACACTTCGTGAACCACTTCGACAATTTGGCTCGCAAGAAGCAGTTGTTCTCGTGGATATAGAATTTGATTGTACAGAAATAGCGATCATTGTTAACGGGATTCCACACTTTTTGCGCACAGTTCCGATTGGAATAGATCTCATGCAAACTGTCTTATCTGAAGCAATGGGCTTACCCGTTTCACAAGCTTTAGAACTGTTGTATGAAATGTCTATCCCTTCAACTCATATAAATGGAGAAAAAACTGACGCTCATGATGACATTATTGAAATCAATTCAGGTATGGTAGCACTCATGAGACTGTTGGAAGAACTCGCAGATGAACTGCGCCGTTCCATCGATTTTTATCTCAACCAAAATGAAAGTTTGGAGGTGGCGCAAATTATGCTGGCTGGACCAGGAGGGGGACTGGGACAACTTGATGATTTTTTGACACAACAATTGAATTTGCCAACCTCTCAAATCGATCCAGTTGCAGCTTTGTCATTGCAAATTGACGAAGAGAAATACCCCACTGTGGAACGTTCTGGATTGGGAATAGTGCTTGGTTTAGGAATGCGAGAGGCAGATTAACAATTCAAAATTCAAAATTCAAAGTTCAAAAAAAGAAATGTAAATGTACAGTATAGATATTAACTTTCTCAAAAACCGCAAAACTGAGAATAAATTTGAAGAGAAACGACTAGGAATATCTCTACCTACTGGCAATTTAACGCCAGTGTATATAGGAGTGGTAGTGGGGATATTTTTCCCAGCTTTAGTGGGAATTGGTTGGTGGTTTGTGCAAATTAAAAATACTGCATTGGACAATAATATCACACAACTGAAACAGGAAAATGAAAGTTTAGAAAGTCAAATACAAAGTCTGAATAAAGTCCAAGTAGAAACAAAGAAAATCAAGCAGGAAACTCAAGCTTTAGTGAGTGTTTTTGACCAAATTCGTCCTTGGTCAGCGATGTTGCAAGAGTTGCGCGATCGCATACCCACAACAGTCCAAATTGATAGTATCAAACAAATCGCACCCACTACACTAACACAAGGACAGCCAGCACTCAATTCTACTGGAGGTATAGAAATTTCAGGGTTTGCTCGCTCCTTTAGCGATGTCAACGATTTCACGTTGACTTTGCAACAATCTCGCTTCTTCAAAGCTGCACAAACAAAAATTATGACAGCAGAATTAGTAGATTTCCCGTTACCACCAACTGGGAACTCTATTAATAGCTCACAAATCAAACCACCCCAAATCGTTAAATATACAATTCAGTCTAGTTTAAGTGATGTTCCCGCCTCTGAATTCATTCGTGAATTAGAGCAAAAAGGCACAGTTGGACTTGTCAGTCGGATTCGCAGTATGCAACAAACAGGAATCATTCCAAAATGACGCTGAGTGATGATTTCGATTTTATAGAAGACACGGAATTTGCGACAACTTCCTCAAGTTATCCCGTTGCTTTTGGCATCACCCTCACGCCAAAAGTGAGTGGCATTATCTTAGGAGTTTTAGGACTTGCAGGAGCAGCTTATATGCTGATGAATTTCGTGATGCCAGCATGGGATAATTTTCAACAGCAGCAAACAAAACAGAACGAGTTACAGCAGAGTATTGAGCAAAAGAAAACTTACATTAAACAAATTGACAAAGTACAACAGGAGCAAGCACTTGCCAAACAGCAACAAATCCAGGTTTTAGCTTTATTTGCTAATGAGAAAACTTTGGACACTTTACTACTAGATTTGAATCGCTTGGTTGAGTCTACTAATACTCAAGTTTCTGCTGATGCAGTCCAAGCTAAACTGAAAAAATATGTGCCGACTGGGAAGGCTGAACCTATTACTGATGGTAGTTTTGGTCAATTGGTGAATGGCAAATTAAAACGCAGTAGTATTAATATTGAAATTATCGGAACTTACGAACAAACACAATTGATTTTTCGCAATATAGAGCGGTTACAACCTTTGTTAATTGTCAGAGACTATCGATCATCAAGTTTGACACCAGAACCTACAACTCAACAGGATAAAGTTATGGTGGGTAGTGTTGAACCAACAGTTATTAGTACATCTTTTCAGTTACAAGCATTAATGCCACTGAGTCAAGAGGAAATTGCAGCGGTGAAAGCAGTGCAATCAAAGACTAAGTAGCATATGGCAGCAGCAATGTATCCTCAATCTCCTGGCGAACTTCGCGGCTGACGTAGCAATCGCTGTTGAGGCAATCAACTAGCAGTTTATTAGCATCGTAGTACTGCTTCAGGAGTTCCTTTTGAGCATCAGTGAATTGCCAATCATGACCAATATTACGATGTTCAATCATTACAGATCTAAGTTGTTCAGTCCAAGTTGAACCGTTTTCCTCCCACCATTGTTGGTATGCTTCTTCGTCTTCTGGGTTGGGCTGTTGGTCTTTGAGTTGTTGGAGCGATCGCCTTAACTCTGGGTCGAGGACTCGGGAGAGGAATCGGGAGACGAAGAGGGAGACGGAGAGGTCTTGCAAGAGGACTCGAAAGACGGAGAGCCAGAGGGAGAGGGAGAGCCAGAGGGAGAGGGAGAGAGAGAGGGAGAGGGAGAGGGAG
>NZ_QMEB01000234.1 GCF_012912135.1 Brasilonema bromeliae SPC951
CTCTCCTTGCTAAGGAGAGGGGAGGTTTTGGCGTCAGCCAAAGCCGGGGTGAGGTAACACGCGCGTTATCAAAACTTTATCCTCAACACAGAAAAGATAACAGCACTAAGAACCGCACTTGCAGGAACTGTAATCACCCATGCTGCGGCAATTCCTTGAAGAGTTTTGAATTGAATAGACTTAAAATCTTGCACCAGTCCAATGCCAACAACACCACCAACCAGAGCATGGGAGGTAGAGACGGGTAAACCCAGTCGGGAGGCAAGCAGGATATACGAACAAGCGATCGCTTGTTTTGACAAAGCCATTAAACTCAAGCCTCACTCCTACAAAGCTTGGAATAAGCTAGGTTACGCCTTAGTGAGACTGGGACGCGATGACGAAGCGATTGAAAGCTTCGACAAGGCGCTGGAAATGAAACCAGACTACGCTAGTGCTTACTACAACAAAGCCGCCTGTTATGCACTGCAAAGACAGATTGAGTTCGCTATAGAAAATTTGCAACCAGCAGTGGACATTCGTTAAAAAATAATAGAATGTTGCTTTTGTCAATTAGAAAATATGCTGATGACAAAGCATATTTCAGGTATTAAATTAACTTAAGACTGATTTTTTCGAGCAAAAGTGAATGACGAGTACAAATAGTACGCGACAAGCCTTTATGCTTTAAGCTCCGCTTATCGCTCCCACAAAAATTATGTTTTCAAGCACGGTTTTTGTCACCTTTTTAAGTAAGATTACTTATTGACAAAAGCGCGATAACCATAACATGTCAAGGATAGCAGTGGATATGAATCCTAGCGAGAAAGAAGCTGCAACTGACGCAGATTTGCTGTGAAATTGCCAGATATAAACGTTTTAGGCAGTTTTTCGCGAAATTTGCCCAGTCAACCCACCCTGAACCTATGAAAAAGGTCAGGGGCATGCTACTAAAGCTTGGAATAACCGAGGTTACGTTTTAGTGAGGCTAGGACGCGATGACTCTCGTATTTGTTCGCTAACAAAGGAGACTTATGATGTTGACAACGGTCACGCAGCACTTGTTGAATGTTCGCTATCGGGTTTTAGAAGGGCTAAAAGACTCTGCATCAATTAAATCTGTATTAGCAGGAAAAGCTGACAAAGATATCTACATCAAATACTTAACCAATGTATATCAATATGCTCAACACAGTCCCAAGGTGATTGCACTCGCGGCTTCCCGTTGCATGAACACTCACCCTCAACTTGCCAAATACTTGCTTCATCATGCAGAAGAAGAACAAGGACACGACTTGTGGGCGCTAGCAGACCTCCAAGATTTAGGTGTGAATGAATCTACAGTGAAATTGGCATACCCAGTACCATCATGCTCAGCGATGATTGGATTTGTCTATTACACTGCAGGGTATGCAAATCCTGTAGGGTTGTTTGGATGGTTATATGTCCTCGAAGCAATGGGCAATGACATAGGTGGAATCATCGCTGAACAGCTCAATGATGGACTCAGTCTATCCAACACAGCGCTCAGATTTGTGGCTGGACACGGCATTAGTGATCGGGATCATACGACGGATCTGACTGAGGTCATGAACACTTATGTTAAAAATCCTCAGGATGTTGCTGATATTAACCACGTAGCTGACGTAATTGCAGACCTTTATGTCCGAATGTTCACAGAAATCGCAAAGATAAGGGTCTGATGACTTTAAGTGTTGCAGTCGCCAAAACAGAGGCAGAACTCAATGAGATTTGTCACTTCCGCTATCGCATCTATGTCAAAGAATTGAAAATTTTGCCACCGGAAGCAGACCACTCAAAGCAGATTTTACGCGATTCCCTTGATGATTACGGTGTCTCCTATGCGCTTCTAAAGGACGGTCAAGTTGTTGGTTCACTCAGATCCATCTTCCTTAAAGACGTACCAAATCCTAAGCCTCTGATCAACAAATTCAACCTCAAACCAGCAATAGAAACCTTTGGTACCTCAGCCATTATTACTACCAGTCGATTTATTCTCGATCCTCAACTACGTCACGGAAGCGCCGTGTTTCGTTTAATAGAAGCTGGTTATAAAGAGGGGCGATCGCGTGGAGTACGTCTCAACTATGGAGACTGCAGTCCCTATCTACTGCCGTTCTACGAACACCTTGGTTACAGTCGCTATATATCAGCATATAACGATTCGTCTTTCGGTTACAAGTTTCCGCTTCTGATGTTGGTGGGTGATCATGCTTGGTTTGAGCGTGTTCACTCCCCCCTTAGGCGTCTTGCCTTCTGTTATCCTCAAGATACAAAGGCGCGTCAATGGTTTGAGAGCACTTACCCGGAATACTTTGGACTTGAAAGTGCCCCATTCTTACCTGAAAAAGTCTTTTTCGACACCCTAAGTCAGCGCTTGGGCAATAATCCTTTACGTAAAATATTCCTACTGCGTGGACTTGATCAAACCGAGGCTAATCTGTTCCTGAAGGAAGCTACAATCATTAAGACTTCACCAGGCGATTGTGTTGTTAGACAGGGAAATTATGATAAGACGTTCTACGTCATGTTATCAGGCATCGCAGAAGTCATTGACAATCAAGTCCCCGACCATCCAGCTAAGATTCTAAGCGCTGGTGAACTCTTTGTTGAGAATCATATCCTGACACCTGAACCTTGTGCTGCAAACTTAATTGCATGCTCAGTCTGCAATATATTGGTAGTGCCTGGAGAATTCTTTGGCAAGTTTTGTAAACAAGAACCGATTATTGCTTCAAAAATACTTTTGAATCTTGTCCAACTAGGACTAAAGTCGCGAGGCTGCAATGAAATGCGTGCGACGTGAAGGCGTGTGTTAAGTACACCTCAGCCGCTTCATAAAGCGGCAGATTTGAGCAGGTTTAGCCCAACCCTAAAAAAAGTGCGGAAATCATGCAGCGCTCGCATTTGTCATTAACTCGCCCCTGTATGGCGAAGTTGCAGGTAAGCCCCAACCTCAGCTATTGCAGCTCTTGCGGATGCAATCACCCCGCCCATTTGATAGAAGCCGTGTATAACACCAGGGTATCGGGTATGTGTGACAAGACAGCCAGCGTCGCGCAACTGCTGAGCATAAGCTTCTCCCTCGTCCCGCTGAGGATCGAGTTCTGCTGTAATTATGAGTGCAGGTGGAAGATTCGACAGGTTAGGAGCACGCAGAGGCGAAGCGTATGGCTGTTCACGCTCAGCCTGATTGGGAACGTACATTGCAATCTGACTCAATTTGTTTTCACGTGATTGGGCTGGATGGAGAAAGTCTAATTCATACCATGATCGAGTGTTGATCGCCAAGTCTGTGTCAGGATAAATAAGAATCTGTGCAATTGGACGACTGGCATTACGATCTCGACACATCAAACATACTACCGTAGCAAGCAACCCACCAGCACTGTCACCACCTACTGAAACTTTAGAGGGATTAATACCAAGCTCTTGGGCGTGTTCAATAACCCACTGCAATCCAGCAAAGCAGTCTTCTGGTGCAGCAGGAAAGGGTGACTCTGGAGCTAATCGGTAGTCTACCAATGCGATCGCGCAACCACTCGCGTTAGCGAGAACCCGAAGTGGACGATCATGGGTATCGAAGCCACCACTGATAAACCCGCCACCGTGAAAGTACACAAGAGCCGGTAGTGGAGTGTCGTTGTACTCAACTCGCGGTTTGTACAATCGAAGTGGGATAGCGGGTGTCGATGGAACTGTGTGGTCTTCAACGGTTTCTACTTCTTGAGCATCTCCAGCAAGCCCAATCACCTGTCGATACCCATCGCGTGTTAATTGAACGAAATCAGCATTAGGAGGTGGGGACACTGCGTGCGCTTGCATTTTTTGCACAACGGCACGGGTATCTGCTGTCATTCTGGCAAAAATGTCTTCTCTCATGTGACCTCGTTCCTTTGCTTTTCCAATGTTGAATCTTAAATAATTTCAACTGTAAATGTCTTGTCAATTTGTGCGAATAATTGGTCAAATTGTGCGATACGCGTAGCGTCAAGCCTCCGGCTTATCGCGTACGATTACTATTTTCTGTCGGTACGATAAGCTTTGGGCGTGACTCCAGTATGCCGACGAAACACCTTAGTAAAGTGGCTTTGACTTTGAAATCCAACCTGTTGATAAACTTCGGTAATTGGTAATTCTGGATCTCGCAGTAGTTGTTTTGCCTTCTCAATCCGGCATTGTAATACATACTGATGAGCGGTCAATCCTGTGGACTGCTTAAACAGACGACCAAAGTGGTAGCGACTCATCTGTACGATTGCAGCCAGTTCCCCCACGCTTAAATCCCGATCTAAGTAAGCTTGAATGTAATCGATCACTAACTGTAATTTCAGCTTTGGCAATCCATCTGTGTAATTGCCAAGGTAATGATGACGGGTGGCATAACGACGAATGAGATGAGCACCAAGCGCTGTAGTTAAAGCATCAACATAAAGGCGACTACTGGCTTCACCCGCTTCTAGCTCCCGTTTCAGGGCTACTCCAATCCCGTGAATGAGTAAATCTGGGTGGGCAAACTGCGGTAAGAGTTCAAGGCGATCGCCATCGACTGATTCATGAGCAAGGTGAGCAAGCTGAGTTGGTTCTAATGAGATAGAGATGATTTCTCCTGCTCCGTCCCAACGGGCTTTGTGTCGCACATTAACGGGAATGAGCACCGTGTCTCCCTGGCTAAATTGTTCACGCTGTCTTTTGTCATCCAGTTGGCGTTCTGAATTGACATAATCGTGTGAGTACCGGATCAAGATCAGGTGTTGTGTGTTGCAATGTTCTGGTGTTTCCCAGGCAGGTTGCCAAGCATATCGCACAGTGATGCCATCCCATTTCAATAAGTGACTCGATAGCGTTGGCTGATTGGGGAGAATCTGTAACGTAGCCCCTGGTTGGTTTGTCCGAACAATCACTGGCTGCTGTTGTTGCATATTCTTCTCTATCGTTGCTTACAGACTAATTTTTTCTGTGTTGAGGATAAACTTTTTCTAAACTCAAAACTTTATCCTCAACACAGAAAAGATAGCCGCGCTAAGAACCGCACTCGCAGGCACTGTAATCACCCATGCTGCAGCAATTCCTTGAAGAGTTTTGAATTGAATAGACTTAATATCTTGCACCAATCCAATCCCAACGACACCACCAACCAAAGCATGGGAGGTTGAGACAGGTAAACCCAACCGGGAGGCAAGCAGGATAGTTGTCGCAGTTGCGAGTTCAGCACAAAATCCACTACTGGGTTGCAAGGAAATAATACTTTCGCCAATCGTGGCGATAACTTTTTTTCCCAAAATCGCTAAACCAGTGACAATTCCAACGCCACCAAGTATTAAAATCCATATGGGGATGTTGAAACCATCTGTAGGTACACTGCCCGTGCGGTTAATGTAAGCAATTGCAGCTAGAGGAGCGATCGCATTCCCCACATCATTAGAACCATGAGCAAAAGCAACAAAACAAGCACTGAGCAATTGAAATCGACCAAATAACCTTTCAACAGGATTTTGGATTTGGGTTTTTTCCCTTGTTTCCTTGTCTGCCTTGTCTGCTTGTCTCCTTGTCCCCTTGTCTTCCAACTGTCGCCAGCTGTAGAATGTGAGTCCAACTGTAGCTACAGCACCAGTTACCAATGGAATATCATGAGCAGGTATTTTGAAACCAACTTGCTCAATCAGAAAAGTTGCGAGTCCCTGAGTTAGTGACGGTAGCACAATCACACCAAAAATCCCCAGCAAAACAGCACTCAACCAAGGAATCCACTCGTTTAACTGTACTAATGGATTTGGTTGATCTAAAATCCAGCGCTTGATTTGACTGTAGAATAAAGCAGCAATTGCCCCGCTGATGACTGGGGTGATAATCCAACCTATCGTAATTTGTCCAATTGTTGACCAATCAATCGCACTCACTCCCAAAGCAACCCAGCTAAATCCGGCGATCGCACCAACAACCGCATGAGAAGAAGAGACAGGCAAACCCCGTGATGTAGCAATTTGCAACCACAAACCGCCAGAAAGCAGCACCGCCACCATTCCAGTAACTAGCATTTGCGGTGTATCGGCAAACAAAGCTGGATTGACAATTTCTGTCGCCAAAGTTTGCGATACCTCTTGTCCAAATAGTACCGCACCCGTAAACTCTAACACTCCAGCAATAATCAATGCCTGTTTGAGGGTAACAGCTTTGGAACCAACAGAAGTTCCCATTGAGTTAGCAACATCATTTGCTCCGAGATTCCAAGCAAGATAAAAGGCGAGAAGTGCAACTATGATGACAAGCATTTTGTTTGTGTGGAAGATGAGGGGAGTGTGGGAGTGTGGGAGTGTGGGAGTGTGAGAGTGAAGCGCGTTTGCGCAGCACCCCCTGCGGGGCTAGCGAGCCGTAGGCTGGGGGATGAGGAAGATGACTCAGATCTTACACCTGCTTTTTCGTCCGCCTAGAAATAAATTTCTAGGCTCAAAGCTCAAGTAAGCTAAAGCTCACTGGATATATATTTCAGTCCGTTTTAACGGACTTTGGCTATAAGCCTTGAACTTGAGTTCAAGGCGTACTCACCGGTAAGGTGCAAGATTTGAGATGAGGGAGATGAGGAAAGGTTTTTTAGCTATTCCCCTTGTCCCCTTCTCCCTTCTACGGATAAATCAAAATCTTATACGTTTCTGCAGTAGGAGCGATCGCCTGTTCCACTGCTGCTGATAAATCTTGTAATCGATAGCGATCGCTAATCAATGCTTGCACGTCAATGCGTCGATTAAAGACAATATCAGCCGCTAAACTTTGAATGCGGTAGGATGAACTGTAACTGCCCATAAGGTCAATTTCCCTGCGGTAGAGAAGATTCGGATTAACTGGAATTTCCATCTCATCAGGAAACTCCGCGAAAAAGAGAATTTTCCCACCTTTGCGAGTACAATCGAGGGCTTGAAAGAAAGCTTTATCACTTGGGACTGCAAGTAGGGTAACATCAACACCCATGCCATTGGTCAAATCATGAATCTTTGCTGGTAAGTTGGCGTCACGGGCATCAAATGCTGCTTCTGCACCTACACTCAAAGCTTTTTCAATCCGGGATGGGAGTAAGTCGGTGGCGATCGCCTTCGCCCCAAAATACTTCACCAACATGATAAACATTAACCCAATTGGTCCCGCACCAGTAATCAAAACTGTTTGCCCGGGAGCAATTTGGGCTTTCTTGACTGCTTTGAGGCAGCAGTTCGTTGGTTCTACAAAACTTGCTTCTTCAAAACTGATATTATCAGGAATGGGAATCAACCCACCATTACGCACAATATGACCAGGAACTTTGACATATTCAGCAAAACCTCCACCACTAGCGTTAAATCCTGCTGTCGTAGAGATGTTTTTGTAAGTATCGCACATCGAGAAATTATCATTTAGGCAGTAATCGCAACGCATACAAGGGATATGGTGCATCACCGCCACCCGTTGTCCAACTTGCCAGCCTGTGACTTGCGAACCGACCGCTGATATAGTTCCAGCAGTTTCATGTCCAAAAATGCGCGGCGGTTCATACAAAGGATAACGAATTTTTTTGATATCTGACTGACATAACCCCACAACCTGCACCTGTACCAGCACTTCATCCGGTTCCAGTGTCGGTACGGGCAGCTCTTCGTAAGAAAGTTGATTAACGCCTCTAAATACCTGTGCTTTCATGTTAAATTCTCACCGCTCAACGATCATACATTTAACACTTAGGGGCGTTCTTTATGTTACTTGCTACAAAATTTTCGTCACGGAAATCTTTTGTGGTAGTTTAAATTACATGATTATCGCGATTCATAAGAGCGAATTTTAGCAACCAATTTCTGTAAATTAGCACCGTCTTTCTTACTTAAAAATGCAAGTAATTCCTGATACGAAAGTGGTCGCCTTCTATACTTTTGAGACTGTTGGCGTAATACTTGAATCATTTCTTCAGGATAGTCCTCAAACAAAAGACAGAGGAAGTCATCAGGAGATTGTGCTTTCAGATTCCAAGGTGTCAAAGCTTGAGCGTTAAAGTCTGTAAGATTACTAGTAACAATAACATTAGCATTAGCAGTTACAGCAGCCGCAAGAACATGACGATCTTTTGGATGATTTGTCATTACTTCCTCTAATTCCACAGGTACTTTTACCATTGCTTCAGGAAAAGCTGCTTTCATTGTTTCCTGAAGATTCTCAGCCTGTTCAACAGAAATTTTCCCTTTAAGGATAAGGTTCCTCATTGCTTCATCTAAGATGTTTTGCGACCAGTAAAGTACGTACAAACCAGCTTCAGCAGTCGATAGCAAGGTATCGCGTAGATACATCGGAAATAAGACGCAGGCATCCAGGAGAGCGCTAGGCATAGCAATTATACTCTACTAATGTCACAATTACTTTTCCTCCTCATACAAGCCAGCTTCTTCGCTCATTTCAATAAGTTGCTTCAAAAGTTGGCTACGCTTTTTATCCCGTTGTTCTTTATACCTTACCAAATCCTCAAAACAAACCCGTCGATGTGAACCCACCTTAATGTAGGGAATTTCTCCCTGTTCTAATAACTTAACAACATAAGGTCGTGAAACGTTGAGAAATTCAGCGGCTTGTTGTGTTGTCATTTCATAACTGTGGGGAACTAGAGATACAGCTTGTCCTGAAGCCATTGCATGGACGACATGACGCAGCACTTGATAAAGTGACTCAGGAATGTCAATTTGTTCTCCATTAGTTCCTATTAGTTTCACTTGAGAACCTTGGCTATTGAGAATATCTTCTACTTGCTTAATAGATTGGGCTTCTTGTTCAGTCTTGACTGCTTCTATAGGCACGTTATGTGTTAGTATAGTTGTCATTTTTTTGATATTTTATAACTCTATGCAACCTACGATAACACAAACCGTATTACATAAACGAAATATCCGAAATGGTTAAGGAGTGTTCTTCACACCTGCCAAAACAAATTTGATCGCCGCCTCAATGTGCTTTTCTACCATCTCTGGACTGAGGCGATCAATCTCAGGGGTTAGGTGTTTCCAATTTTCGTGCACAGTAAAGTAGAAAATGCAAACGCTGAGAATATGAGTCAGTGTTAAAATTGGGTCGAGTGGACGAAAACACCCCTCTGTTATACCTCGCTCAAGAACTTTGAGAAGATGCTCGTATAAACTCCACACGTTGGCTTGCTTGAAATACAGGCCTTGATTTTGACTCGCTTCTTGGAACCACAGCATCTGACGATGGGGATTGCTGGCTTCGTAGGCGATCGCAGTCCGAATGATATGCGCCATTGCGTCTTCGGGCGGCAAATGGTCGAGATTTAGCTGACTAACCATTGCCTGAACTTCATCAATCGGACGCTGCAACACGGCTTTGTATAAGCCCTCTTTATTCTCGAAGTAGTAATGAATTGTGGCAGTCGTGATGTGCGCATGATTTGCGATCGCACTCAACCTCGCACCTTTAAGACCGTGCCTAGCAAACTCCAATTCTGCGGCGTCAAGAATCTGCTGCTGCGTCACATCTGCATCTCGAATCTGACGAACCGATTTGGTAACTCGCTTAGTCTTGACTTTTCCAACCACAGTATCACAATCTCTCGTTTGTTTTCTCATACTACCAAGCAAGAGATATCCTGTTTCGTTGAGTTAACACGCTTATTGCGGAATTGCCAATTGACGACGGAATCACCTATAGCGTAACTTACTAATTAATTAGTAAGTCGTTTAACAAGTATTTATGACAATGCTGCAAGGTGCACCCTGGCTATTAGCACACCGTTCCATGCTCAAGCCAAATCAACCTGTGAAAGTTTCTCTCTACGGTAATGACTACGTTCTCTGGCAAGACAGCACAGGCAAAATCAGTTGCTTACCAAATGCTTGCCCTCATATGGGTGCGATGCTTTCGGAAGGATGGTGTGTCACCAAGCCAGATGGTAGTAGTGTGGTGGTTTGCCCGTTTCATGCATTGGAATTTGATGGCTCTGGCTGCACTATCTTACCAGGTTCTAATAAGCCAACAAAATCTTTGATGGAACCATTGGAGTTAGTGATTCAAGGCGACTTTATTTGGTCTTACGGTGGTTATGAGCCGAAGATTCCTATCCCAACAATTATGAATGAAATTGCAGGGGAGTATGAATTTATTGGGTTCACGGGCGAGCGCAGTATCAAAACTGATTTCCTAAGCCTCCTGTTAAATATGCACGACTACAACCACCAAAATGGCACCCATCGTGAGTTATTTGAGATTGAACAAGTGCAGTTGAAACAGTTTATCGATGATGGATTTCACTCCCACGCCTACATTGATCAGCCGAGGAAGAAACCTACACTCCGCCACATCCTCAAAAATCCTGTTCTCATCGCAATGCCAAAAGTGCTTCAAGCTCATTTAGAAAACTTCTTCCCATGCATGGCGGTGATGCACGGTGAGAATGCAATCCTCAGCCTCAAAGAGTGTCATTTCTATATTCCAGAATCACCAAATCACTCCCGCGTCTTCATTTTGATGTTTATAAAAGCGCATACTCCCATTGCTCATCTGATAAAAGGAAATCTCCTGCGGCTGATAGATATTGTTGTAGAGCAAGACGCTGACATTTTGAGCAAACTCTATGCCAATACACCTCAGCACATCAAGCTCAATAATGAAGTCGGGATGGATTGGGTGCGGCGAAATTTTGAGAGTTTTCCAACAGTTGTTGAACCGAATTTCTCTCGGTAACGGCTTACGTTAGTGTAAAAAATTCAGAAATAGCAGATAGTGTCTTACTCCCTTCCCGGTGCAAGATTACCTATCTTCTTTTTGATTTTCTTGGCGTCCTTGGCACGCCAGG